>NZ_FNSA01000003.1:2474162-2783432 GCF_900104775.1 Tsukamurella tyrosinosolvens | reverse complement strand
GCCGATGGTGCCCTGGTGGTTGATCCAGATCCGCGCGCCGTTGCCGATGCTCGGGATCGCGACCTCCCACCCGACGGTGTTGAAGCCGGGCGTCTCGACGAAATGCGGCTTGTCTTGGCTCATGGCGTTCCTCAGGTGTGGCAGGGGATTCGGTTGCTCGCACGGTAAGGGCGCGAAGCACTCGGCACGCACCGCGGCGCGGGCTCCGCCGCACGACCAGGCGGTGGCTACGTGTAGTAGTGCTTGGGGGAGGTTCCGTCGCGCTCGTACCCGTTCTCCAGCATGACGATGGTCGCGCAGGTGATGACCATGTCCGGGTCGAGGTCAGGGTCCACGAGCTCGCGCTCCTTGTCGTTCATCCGCAGCTGGTAGGCGCGCTTACCGAACATGCTGCGCATGAACTCCTGCGCCTCGAGTTCGTCGATGAAGCCCTTCGCGGACCCGATGAACGTGACGTGCTTGCCGGTCACCTTCCGGACCTCGTGATGGAACAAGACGTCGTAGGTGGTGCTCACGGGTGCGGTCTCCTTCTCTGGGGGGGCTGGGACGGATCACGTAGATTCAGCTGAAGTTCTTTGCGCCGCAGAGATCGCAGCTGCCGTTAGAGACCTGGTGGTGGCCCCCGTTGCCGAGCTCGTACCCTCCGGGGCACCATTCGTCGTCGGCTTCGAGGTACTTGCTGTAGTCGCTCAGCGGCACCAGCCCGTTGCGGACGATGTACTGGGTGGCCGTCTGTGGAGTGTGGACCTGCACCGGCTCACTGTGATCGAGCGACTCCGCGCAGCCGCGGCAGACCAGCAGGTCGTCGTCAGCGGGATGAATGTCGAGATCGGATGAGCCGCAGAGCGGGCACACGCCGGCGCTCACTCGTTGCTCCAGGTCCGCCGGGTGCCGATCAGGTCCGGGTACTCGTCGCAAGCAGTGATCTCCGTGATGACGGAGACGCCCCCGACGTTGTCGTATCCGTCGCTGGCGAGCTCGTGACGTTCATCGAGCCGCTGCAGCATGTCCTCCCGGGTGGCGTTGCCGCGGGAGACGACTACGTCGGTCTCGACGACAGCGCCGTTGATGGTGGTCGTGGCGGTGAGGGTCACAGGCATCGCGTCTACTCCGCCCACTCGAGGAACCGGCCGACCAGGTCCGGCCGCTCGGCGCACGCGGTGATGCGCGCGGTGTTGCCTGTGATCCCCTGATCGCCGCCTCCGTCGACATGCTCGCAGAGGTTGCCCGGCCGCTGCGCCCAGTCCTCGAGCAGGCTCTGGTCCGGGTCTTCCGGGGGCTCGGTGGCTGGGGTGAACGTGACGGTGCCGGCGTCCGGAGTGAAGTCGGGTCCGACGTGGCGGGTGTAGTCGATGGTCATCTGCATCGGTTGCTGGCTCCGATCTTGGTTAGGTCGAGTGGGCTGTACGCGCGGTGGCTGCAGCCGCTCTGGTCGTCCATTCGAACGACCGCGCGGCCGCTTTCGAAGGTCTCGATCTCGCCCGTCTCGCCGCGACCGCTCACGACGCGGTCGCCGACTTCGAGGTCGGTGGATGAGGTAGGGGACGCATGGGGCCGGTTAGACGATCCATGTGAGGGCCTTTCCGACCAGGTCAGGGTTCTCTGGGCACGCCGCGATTTCGATGTCGACCCAGTCGCCCGCGTCTACCTCGAGTGCGTCGCGAAGCCCATCTTCCAGCGCGGTTGCGATGCGCTGATGCAGGTCGCACCCGGCCCCAGCGACTGTCTCACTCGCGATGTCGTTGGTGATCGTCTCCGTTGGCCAGCGGTGTCCGTCGCGTGTGACGGTCACGTTGGCGGTGATCACCACACCTACCCCTGCCCCGTGGCCGTGTAGCCGACCAGGTCCGGCCGGTCGGAGCACTCGAGGATGGTGACCTCATAGAGTCCGTTGCTGTTCTGGTGCTTGCCGTCGCCGATCGCGTGCTCGAGCAGGTAGTCGTTGCCCCAGTCGCCGAGCGCGTCCTCGCCTTCAGCGGCTTCGGGTGGCGCCTCGATGTCGATGGGGAATTCCTTCTCGAGCTGGCCGTCCTCGTAGGTGGTTTCGGCCTTGACGGTCATCTGCATGGTCTACCTCCCGTGTCCCGATGCTTCAGCGTGGTCCTCGCAGGTGGCGACCAGCGAGTGGAGCGAGTCGCCGTGCTCGGCGTCGCAGAGATGCTCGCCGCACTCGAGGCAGATCAGCGCGAGGTCGGGCTTGGCCGAGTCGTCAGCGACGCGGAGCTCGTAGTTGAACAGGTTCGTCATCGTGTGCGGCCTCTCAGAAGTCGGTGAAGGCGTAGACGTAGTCGGAGATCGCCTCAGTGCCTTCTGCCCAGACGTCGTCCGGGACTTCGACGGTGTGCTTGCCGAACTCGTGGTCGGCCCGGGCGTCGTCCTTCAGGCTCTGCAGAGCCTCGTCCCGTTCGGACTCGGTGGCGCGCCACTCAAGGTCACCGGCGTCGGCGTTGGCCCGGGTTGCGACGTAGACGGTGTGCATTCATTCCTCCAGGGGGTGTGCGTGGGCGGTGTCACGCGCCCGCGTGGCTCGCGATCGGTTCGGCTGCCTCGGCGAGCAGCGTGGCCAGGTCGGTGCTGCTCTTCGACCACAGGGTGTCGAGCTGAAAGCCGCTGTCGTCGAGCTCGACGACAGAAGCGGTGTACGTGCCGTCCGTACAGATCACGTTGATCTCGAATGCGGGGTACGCGTCGTCGCTCATGGGGTTCCTCTACCGGTTCGTCTGCGGGGAGCTGTAGCTGACGATCGCAGTTGGGCGCCCCGCGCCTTCGCCGCGGCGCGGTCGGAGGAGTTGCCTCGGCCGCGATGCGTGCTACTCTCGATTTTAGAGATTATGCGAGTCGATGATTCTCGTGTGCGGTGCGGGCATGTGCTGCAGTGCAACGGGATCTCCGACGTCGCCCCACGTCGACTGAATCGAGAATGATCGCAGTGTCCGCCAATATCGAGATCACGACGCAGCTGCGGTCGGCGCAGATCAACACGGAACTGGGACCGTTCTGGCACGCCAGCGACGTGGCCCGCGTCGCGGGTCTGTCCCGGGTAGCGCCGATTCCGCGTGGGGGCGCTTCGGTAGGCAACGGTCTGCTCCCGCGGTACCTCCGCGTGCTCATCCACCGCGGGTATCTCGACGACCCCGCTGTCGCGCAGCTCGCAGACGGCGACCTCCTCATCTCCCCGAAGGCCGCCCGGCCGCTGATCCTCCTGATCGAGGGCGAGCCGGGGGTCACCAATACCGCCGCGATCGAGGACTTCTTCGCCGCGCGCGACGTGCAGTTGCCGGTGATCCCGGACGTCCCCGACGACCCCTGCCCCGTGGTCGTCCCCGAGCCGGCGACAATCGACCAGCCCGCCGCACCCGCCCCCGCCGCGCCGGACACGGCGGAGTCCTCGAAGGCCCCGGAGCTCGAAGCGGAGGGCAGCAGGCCGTTCATGCACACCTACGGGAGCTACGACGGCGTGAACGACATCGACTACCTCGACTTCGATGGACAGCGCTGGTTGCGCGCAGGGCCGCTGTGCGCCGCCTACGAAATGGGAACCGCGGGGAATCTCGCGGGGTGGCTGCAGCGCCGCAGCGACTTCGAGTTCCAGTACACCCGCCCCATCACCCATGCGCACCTGCCTGATTCGAAGGATCCGCGCCACCGCACCCGGGCCATCTGCCTCTCGCGTGACGGCGCCCAGCTGGCGCTGGCCCGCGTAGTCGATGCGCACCCGGAGCAGGCCGAGCATGTGCAGAGCACCGTCGAGGTGCTGGCCGAGATGTGGGACGACTACGGGCAGGTGCAGGAAGAGGACGCGCGTGCGGACGCCGAAGCGGCGGAGTCCGATGCTCCGGCACCGGAACAGGAACCGATGCCTGCCGTGCCGCCCGCCGACGACGCCAGTGCCCGAACATCCGTGGCCGTCGCGCCGGCCACGGCGCCGTTCGCTGTCCCGCCGGCCGCAGTGCCGCCGCCGGCCCTGCGTTCTCCGGCCCCGGCGGCGCCCGCTCCGATCACGCGGGCGGAGTTCGACGAGCTCCGTCTCGCTGTGAGGCAGATGCAGGTGAGCTACGGTGCCATCAGCGGCATGGTGGACTCCGCCAACGCTGTCAAGCGGAGCCTCGACGGTGCGACGACGCAGCTGCGTCGCGAACTCCTCGAGCGCGTCGAATCCGCGGTAGGTGACGCGATCGACAACCCGGAACGGCGCCTCGAGAGTGCCATCGCCGATCACCTGCATCAGGAGAGGGAGAGGACGGGAGCCCTGCTGGTTGCCTCGGAGCGTTCGACGATTCGTCGCGCGGTGGAGGCTGTCGTCCAGCTCCTCGGCGGTGTCGATCCGGACGAGGTGGAGCAGGTCCTGATCGACGCCGGTGTCTCCGCCGGCGGCCCCGGAGAGTGCAGCCCAGCGGAATCCAAGGATGCCATCACTCTTCTCGCTTCCAACGCTCATGAGCGCGACGTCTTGATCGCGCTCTGCAAGTCAGGTCCGTTGCACGAGGAGCAGCTGCGAGAGGCGCTCAAGAGTCGCGGTCGTCGCAAGCTGCCCGAGACGCTGTTCAACCTCAACGCGCGCGGCATCATCCGGCGAGACGCGCACAACCTCTGGATCGCGGACCTCTCGTCCGTCCACCTCGGGGACGACGGCGGACAGGTCGCGATCGCCAACTGAACGTTCAGGCGGCGGTGCTGGCGGACCTCTCAACGATCCATGCGACGAGGGCACGCAGCGCAGGACGGCCCGCGAGGTCGTCGTCATCCTGAGGCACCGACGGGATGTGGCTCCTGACGACCTCCTCGGCGAGCCCGTAGGCGTCGCTGGGTTTCCCTTCGCTCAGCTGGGTGGTCTCGGGTGATCTCGGGCCGCGGTAGATGGTCGCGACCGCCCTGGCTGCGCCGTCGTCGATGAGGGCATCCGACTCCACCCATTGCCGCACCTGGCGTTCGAGCTCGTCCGGTGTGGCCTCGGGGGCCTCGATCGCGGGAATGGAGGGCATGACTTCTCCTGGCGTTGAAGGTGATGGGGACTTTCGCACCGGCGCCGGCGGGCCTCGCGCCACGGCGCGCCCTGCGTCATCGGGCACGGGCAGAGGTGCGACTGTGGCCGCACCGGAACCGATCTCGCCGAAGGAGCCGTCGTGAACCCGTGGAGCGTACCGCGCACGCCGACGCCCGATTCAGTCACTGACCAGCACGTGTCGCGTCCTCGCGTCACCGTTGTGAGTCATCAGTCGTGGCGCGCCGACGAGCTGGCCCAGGTGGCGGATGTCCGCCTCGACCTCGGCTTCGATCTCGAGGCCGCGGCCGATCCGGAGACGGTCCTCTGGTGCCCCGGGGGATGGGCAGCCGCGGCCGTGGTGCGCTACCCCCGCCTGCGGCTGGCATCCGCTGGGCCCGACTGGCTCGGGCGCCGGCGCACATCGAACCTCGGACGACGGGTGTGGGCGCGGACGGCAGCCGAGCTCGCCGTCGGCGCGGATGCAGGCGGCTCCCCGGTGTTCGCCAAGCTGCCCGAGACGAAACACGACCGCTTCCCGGCCGAAGTGCGCGCAGCGGATCAGCTCGCACACGACGCGAGCTTGCTGCCCGTCGACGAACCGATCCAGATGCAGACCCCCGTTGTGTTCTCGCACGAGGTCCGCTGCTGGGTGCTCGATGGCCGGGTTGTCGCGCACTCGGAGTACTTTCCGGACGCGCCCCGAGAGCACTGGCCGAGCCTTGAGGACGCGACACGTGCAGATCAAGCGGTCTCGTGGCTGCAGTCGGTGCTGCCCGAAGAGCAGCCGGCGCCACCCGCTTTCGTCGTCGATGTCGGTCTGTCTCCGGGACCGGGCGGCGCACGGTGGCTGATCCTCGAAGCGAACGCCGCGTGGTCGTCCGACTGGTACAACGCCGCCGATCTGCCGGCGGTGCTCGAGACCATGGCGCGCAGTCAGCGCGACGTGCCGGCCGAGTGGAGGTGGCGTCCGAGCCCGCTCCTGAATCGCCAGGCCGCGGGGCTCCTTCGACGATGACTGCGCGCGAGATGGTTGCCGCGGCCGAGTCGGTCGACTAATCTCCAAAATAGAGACTGTCGACGGATGGAGGAAGCCGTGCTCGAGGATCCCCGTGCGCCCCTGGTGGCGCGGTGACTCGCCCGACGCGCTGCGTGTGCGGGCACCGATCGCCGAGCCACGCGCTGCACCTCCGGCACGCCCACACCTGCTCCGAAGAGCGGGCCCGCGCCAGTGCGTTCATCGCGGCGGTGGGATCCGACGACTTCACCAGCTACTTCGACACCTACCCCGAGGAGGTCCGATGAACAGTCCGCTGATCCCGGCCCAGGACATCATCGACGTCGCCGATGCGCTCCGGCAGATCCGGGTCCCCGAGGGGGAGCAGCTCGTCGTGGAGGTCACCGAGTCGGGCATCACGGCGGTCACCGTCGACCGCGACGGCCGCCGCGCGGCCGGCTACGGCACGCGCAGGTTCACCCCGGTGCAGGAGGTGCGCCGTGGCTGACCCGCGGTCGCTGAAGGTGACCGCAGAACCACCACTCGACGTGCTGATCGCTGGCGTACTGCAGAGGCACCCGTTCGTGGATGTCGGCCCTGCGAGTCCGCGGTGCGGCGGCTGTGCCTGGTCCACCCCGAAGAACGAAGACGCGCAGATGGCTCACTACTTGCACCAGGCCGCGGTCCTTACCGCGTCGGACAACTTGATCGTCGCGCGCCGGCCCGACCCTCTCGAGCGGGAGGACGAGGAGATCGCCGACAGCTGGGATCGCGAGGGCGGATACAGCGTGACCGTGTGGGATCAGCATCCCGGTGAGGTGCAGATGGCCTACAACTTCGAGCCCTCGGAACCCCTGACTCCACGTGAAGCGGCTGCCCTGGGCCTGTCGCTCGTCGCGGCGGCACGTCGCGCGGTACCAGTGCTCGTCGGGCGCCCAGTGGGGAGCTGCTCATGACCGGCCGGCGGACCGCAGCGGTCGCGAGGACCGCTGCACTCTGCTGTGCCTCAGCCGCTGTCGGCGCCGCCGTATCCGCTGTCGTCGTGGAGCGTCGCGTCCGCGTCCGCACCAGCGGTGAGGCACCTACTGAACCGGCCGCTCCGAAGGTCCCAGCACCCGCGCCGGAACGCAGGCCGCGCAAGACGCCTGTGAAGCCCTCGGAGTCCGACGCACTCTCGCAGTCGAGGCCCTGGCTTCGGGTCGGAACCGATGCCTCGCTCGGCGCACCGGGGAAGGGGAGCGGCGTCGGCTACATCGCCGACACCGGGGAGCACGGCTCGAAGTTCTGCCGCCACGTCAACGACACCACGACCGCCGAGCTTCTCGCAGTCCGAATGGCGGTCCAGGAGCTGCTCCAGGCCGGAACTGGGCCGGCCCGGAACCTCCACGTGCTCACGGACTCGCGCGCGGTCATCCGGCTGCTCGACAACCCTCGTCGGGCCGCACCGACGCTGCAGCGCCACGTCCAGGAGCTCGTGGACCTCCGCGCCGCCGGGCGCCTGGAGATCACCTGGGTCCGAGGACACTCGGGCCACCCGCTCAACGAGGGAGCCGATCGACTCTCCCGCGACGTGCGGCGAGCTAAGCAGTGGGGGAGCGGGTCCCGTCTGCGAGTGCAGGAGAACATCGTCGCCGAGACCCTCGCGGCGCTGAACACCAACCAGAGTGCCTGACCGGGCCGCGCCGCACCTGACGCGCCGCAGCGGCCTCTGTGACATCGACGAGCCCATGCTCAGCACCACTACGACACCAGGAGTGCACAATGCCCGACATCAGCATGGCTAACACCGTCGCCTACGCCCAGCAAGGCCTGGTCACCGAGGATGGGGCGTTCCTCGTCGCCTTGGTGACCCGCGACGAGCCGGGCTACACCCCGACCACGTACACCTTCCGCGACCTCGACGACGCACTCGACTGCGCGACGACCATCAACACCCGCCGCGGCTTCAGTGGCGACCAGGTGCGCGAGATCGTCGCTTCGTCCTTCCGGCCCGGTCGATGAGCGCCTACGAAGCAGCGGTGCACGAGCTGGGCCTCGAGCCTCGCGGCCCGGAGGCCCGGCTCAGCGCACATCTCGCGGAACAGGACACGGATCTGATCGCGCGCCTGGTGCACCTGCGCGAGGCCGCCGGCATCACCCGCGAGAGCCTCGCCCAGGCATGGGCGGTACCGGTCGGCGTGATCGAGGAGTTCGAGGCGCCCGGCGCCGACCCTCGCCTGTCGATGGTCCGGCACTACGCCGCGGCGATCGGCGCGCGCTACAGCCACCGGGTCGAACTGGACGCCGACGTGCACCCTTCACACATCAAGGAGTCTGAACGATGAACCAGTACCCCGAACGGCGCCCGAGAAGTAGCCGCGGGCAAGGACTCGTGCAGGGAACCGGGCCACTTGCCCCGATCCTCCGGATCTCGCTACAGGTGTTCGCGCTCGCGCTGACCTCCCTGCTGGTGATGCTGGTTCTCGGGCACCTGACCCCCTTCCACCCCGGATACGTCGAGACCGCAGGCTACGTGGGTGCCGCTCAACTGGTGTACGTGATGCTGCTCTTCACCCGGGCCCTCTTCTTCAGCGAGGTGACCTAGTGCCTGAGATTGGGGACCGGCTCACCGCCAGCGAAGCCGCGGCGCTCGACAAGCCCGTCCCGGCCGACGTCGTGCTCGTGTGGGGCACGGACTGGGACGG
The DNA here is from genome assembly GCF_900104775.1 of Tsukamurella tyrosinosolvens. Taxonomy (NCBI): domain Bacteria; kingdom Bacillati; phylum Actinomycetota; class Actinomycetes; order Mycobacteriales; family Tsukamurellaceae; genus Tsukamurella; species Tsukamurella tyrosinosolvens. The sequence continues at coordinate 2,774,770 of NZ_FNSA01000003.1, read as the reverse complement.
CAATTTCACCCCCCGCGCCCTTCGAAAAGGCTACGGCGCAGCCCTCATCGGTGAACTCGGGAAGCGCTTCGACGTGCGTGGTCCCGAAGCACTGCTCTGTGTGGAGTGTGACGACGTCCTGTTCGTACCCGCCGCCGGCCAGATGACACTGCGCTACCAGCAGCACCTGTCCCGCGCGCATGGCATCAGCGCACCGCTCTTGCCGCAATAACGCCAGCTGTCGAACTTGCGGTGCGCCTGGGCAAGTCGCACGCCCTGCTCCGCGCCGGCCGCGGACGAGCAAGGTGCCGCACCGCGCCGTCGTCGTCAGCGCGTGCTCGACAGGGGGACGGTCGGGCTGTCCAACCACGACGAAAGAGAGCACCATGGCCAACGACAACAACGACTCGATCGAGCAGCTGCCGGACTTCGGCGACGCGCCCGGAACGCACGGGGAGCTGGTCGAGCTGCCGCTCCGACAGCGTGAGGACCTCAGCAGCTTCGCCCGGGACTTGCTCCACAAGCTGGACGACGTGGCGTGAGCCACGCGCGGGCCAGTGCATTGTCCGAGCGGGTCTGGGAGGTCCCCACGCTGCACGTCGGCGGAGCACTGCCCGATCCGGTCGAGTACCCCGACTACGCGGGCGCTGACGACGCCTGTGGCGATTCCTCGGATCACCACCGCCGACAATGCTGCCTGGCGGTCAACCATCCTGGAGACCTCCACGCGGCGGCCACGCGGTCCGGTGTCATCGTCGCGATCTGGGAAGAGGAGGAGTCGTCGTGGTTGCTGGACTGGTGACCGCGCCGTCCCCGAGTCGGAAGCGACCCGAGGGGTACAACGACAGCCGTGAGCAACTCCAGCGAAGTCCCGTACCTCACCCGCGAGCTGAGCGACGACCCGGGCAGGGTGAATATGACCCGCGTCCGGGCGGACTTCCACCTGTCCGACCAGCGGGCCCTCTACCTGTCCGAACAGGACGCATGGGCCTTCCCTCTCGGCAACGATACCGAGGCGCTCCATCTGTTCGGCCCGCTGTACCAAGCGGCCGGCACCGCCGAGAAGTTCGCCATCGTCGGCGAGCTTGAGAACTTCACCACCGGGGCGAAGTACGTGGGATACGCCGATCCCGGCGACATCTCCGCCTGGATCAAGGCGACCACCCTCTTCGAGGCCTAAGCGAAACGGGAGAAGCAACCGCATGGACATCCAGTTCGACTGCGGAGTGACCGCGAAGGGCATCGGCGAGCCCATCTTGGCCTTCCGGCACCACCTCACGCTCTGCGAGGACTCGGCCTGTCGCGCCGACGTCGAGGCCGAACTCGCCAAGATCCGCTGACCGACCACTACCTGACCACCTCAAGGAGAACAGCACATGTCCGGACGGCTCAACTACACCCCCTACGACGCCAACGGCGCCGGTGTCAGCGTGCTGGCCCCGGGCGATCCCAACTACCGCGAGGACGCCGAGAGCTTCGGTGTCGAGGACCCGGCCGGGGAGTTCATCGTCGGCATCGGCGACGACTACCCCGACGTCGTGCTCACCGGCGACCGCGACCAGCTCATCAACGTCTTCCGCGAAGCCCTGAAGAAGCTTGGCGCATGAGTACCTTCAAGCCCTACATCGACCCGGCCACCGGCGAGTGGGTCGGCGAGCACGAGACCCGGGATGCCGAAGGCGAGGTCCATCGCCGCACCGAGTGGTTCGAGTCCGAACAGCAGGCAGCCGACTTCGCACGCACAGGCGCCAGCGCATGACCGCGCCCTCAGTGCGCCTGGCCGAAGGGCAATCCGTCCGCGTCCACGTGCGCGGCCACGATCACACGGGAGAAGTCGTCTCCGCGACGCGCTCTCGTGTCACGGTCAGCTATGTCAACCAGTTCGGCGAGGAACGTCTGATCAAGCTCCCTGTCGGAGAGGTGGTCGCGCTGTGAACGATGTCGAATCTTCTTCCACGTCTGATCCGGACGAGTTGGGGTTGGCCGACTGGCACTACCCCGAAGATCCGCGATTCGAAGAAGCCCGGGCGAGGCAAGAGGAGCTTCTCGTTCAGCTCGGGTGGGAGTGCGTAGCGGCGGCCCAAATCGTCGAGCGGCTGTCGGGTGCGACTGTGCTGCCCGACGGAACTCGCGTGCATGGGATCAGACACATCGGTTTCCCCGATGCGGGTCGCATGGCACTGGCTCTGGCGGAGGTTGTGCGCTGGCCGTACGGGCTTGGAAACTCCGACGAACTGATCGGATTCCTCGTCCGGGAGCTCTCTAAGGTGATGAAGCCGGGAGATGTCCGCTTCCCCTGGCTGTGCGACTCTGAGTTCGCGCTTGATGTCGTGGGACTGGTGTCCGCCAGCGACCTCATCTCCAGACGTGCCAACCGGTCAGATCCTTCTCTGGCCGCAGTGCGAGGAGAGCGTGCATGAGAGCCCCGAACCTCTCATCGAGTCCTGTCAGGCAGTGGAGGGACACCTCCACGAGATCGCCTTCGACGGCGGGTGATGCGTCAGGAACGCCGACGGAGGAACGATCGGCGGCCGGCACAGCGACCGCGCCATCATCGTCGTGAGTCGGATCTGACCGTGGCCGACTACACCGTGGGCGAACGCCGGTACGTGATGTTCGAGGTCGACCTGGACGAGGACGCGCCCTTCGAGGACCAGGACGACGCGACGATGCGCTGGTTCACCGCCGTGTACCTCGGTGAACGTCCCTGGGGGCGGAAGAAGACCCTGGCAGGTACGTGGGTCGGTGACGGTCTCGAACGGTGGACCTACGAGACCTGTGAACTGCACATCGGAGAGCGAACCGACGTGGTGCTCGATTGCGAGGGCCTGGAGGTTCCCTACGACCGATCGGCGATGCACCCGTGAACCCGCCGATCGAAGACCCGAACCGCCAGCCGCGGCGCCCGGAGATCACCGTCACCGACCGCAGCGCGCCGTCGACCGCACCCTCAACACCTACCTGGCCCGGTGGCACCCGGCCGCCGGCCAATCCTGAGGAGAACCATGACCTACACCGCGATCCCCCTCGCTGGCGACAGCGACAGCGACCTCCGCCGCTATGCCGACCAGTACGCCGACACCGAGTACGCCACGGGTGACCCATCGGCGACCAACTCGCGCAGTGCGGGCCGAGCAGCGCGCGTCCTGATCGGATACCCCGGCAGTGGGTCCGGCGAAGAGCGCATCACGGACCTCATCGCCGACCTGCTGCATCTGGCCGACGCCGTCGAAGCGCGCGGCGTCGACGTGGTCGCTACGGCGACCCGCCGCTACGAGGAAGAGCTCGAAGGCGACTTCTGAACGTCCGGATAGGAGACCACCATGCAGATCCCCGAATCGGCCATCGCCCCGTCGACGGCAGAGCTCGACGTCTGGAAGTACATCGTCGCGCTCAAGGACGACGACTGGGAGGACTGGGACGCGATCCCGCGGGACTCGAGGTTCAACGGCGCCCGCCGAGGCTCCGTCGGCCGCTGGAACCTGCGCGGCCTCGACGGCGCTCCGGTCGACTGGAGCTACGCCGACGACGAGGTCGTGGTGCTCGAGGTGCTGGACGTGCCTGCGTGATCCGCGCCGATGTCCGGCCCGCGGCGTCGGCCGACGCACACTGAACCCGACGAGAGGACCGAGATGAGCCACTTCGTGTTCGCGGAGCAGCGGGCGGATCCGCGCGAGCTCCACCTGCAGCGCTACGACAACCTGCCGGAGGCCCTCCGCCAGGCCAGCGCCTGCGAGCGAGACGGTCTCGCGATCACAGGCATCTTCGTCTTGCCGGCCGCGACAGACCTGGAAGCGCTCAAGGCGCGCATCAGGACGGAGTTCGTCGATGCGGACGTCGACGCCGCCGAGCGACTCCTGTACTCGCTCGCCGACTGACCCACACCAGCTTCGCACCACCACATCCACCCAGAGGAGGCTTCATGCCCACCTTCATCGCCTTCTGGCGCGACGGCACGACCAAGGAGCTCGAAGGCACGGACGAAGCCGACGCCATGAACAAGGCCGGCTACGGGCGTGGCGCGCTCGCCGCCCTCGACTTCATCGGCAAAGGGCCGGAGGGGGAGTGGATCTACGACCCCGAAGCCCTGACCTGGAACCGCGCGCGCAGCAACAGCTGAGGAGCCCGACATGCACATACTCACCATCTCCGACCGCACCTTCGACCCCCGCGACTTCACCTGGGGCCAGCCGGGAGAGCTAGCCTTTCCCGGGATGGTCTGCTGCAACCGCGACAGCTGCGGTTGCAGCCGCGCGTTCTCCGGGGCGATCACCCACAAGGCCAGCACCGTGCTCGAGGTCGAGGACTCCGCGCTCACACGAAGCGAGGTCCTGACCGCGTGCCGCGACTCGATGCAGGACGCCGGATGGACGTTCCTCACCGACAGCGACATCGCCCAGATCGCGGACACCGCCCTCGACGCGGCCGCCGTGTTCACCCCCGGGACGTTGGTCCGACCGCGCTGCACAGGGGACGACGAATGGACCTTCGCGCCCGTGTGATGCGCTACCGGGTGCGAGGGGCTGGGGCTACCTTCGGCCGGCCGCCGTCTCGCACGCTTCCTGGGCGTTGCTGGCCTCGAGGTGATCCGCCCAGGCCTGCAGGCCGTGCCAGTTCTCGGTATCGCCCTGAAGCTGGTGCTCGCCTTCGACAGCGCCGAGGATCAGCAGCTCGCCGTCGTCGTAGGCCCCGACCACCGTGTACATCGTCATCTACCGGCCCTCTCTCGTTCGCCGGCGCTCTCGGCTCGGCTCGCGAAGAAGTTACGCCTACGCAGGGCCTGAACGCCGCGGGCGACGCGACCTACGCTGCCTGACCCGACCGGGGCCTCCCCGTTGGCCGGCCGAGCGTGACCGGGAGCTGGCGAACCTGGCGGAAGACGACGCTGCGCCTCCACTCGAGATCGGCGCGGTCGACGTCCAACGCGATGTCCGGGTACCGCGTCAGCAGCGCGGTGATCGCGGCTCGGGCCTCTGCCCGTGCCAGATGCGACCCCACGCAGTAGTGGATCCCGTATCCGAAGCTCATGTGCGGGTTCGGATGGCGTCCAGCGTCGAACTGCGCCGGCTCCGTGACCCTCGCCGGATCCAGGTTCGCCCCCAGAAGTGAGACCATCACCCAGTCGCCGGCCGCGATGGTGACCCCCTCCAGCTCGACGGCCTCGGAGGTGTACCGCAGCGTCGTGACCGGAAGCGGCGGGTCCAGGCGCGCCGTCTCCTCGATGAGGCTGTCGAGCGCCGCTACGTCACCGGCGGTGATCTTGCGCCGCAGCTCGGGGGAGTCCACGACGCGCAGCGCCGCGTGGGCAATGAGGCTGGAGGTCGTCTCGTGGCCGGCGATAACGAGAAGCGTCGCAGTCGACACCGCCTCGAAGAACGAGATCTCACGTCTGCGCACCGCCTGCGCGAGCTGCCTCAGAAGCCCGTCACCTTGACCGAGGATCACACCGAGCAGCAGCGGCGGAACCAGGAGACGGAGGAAGGTGCCGGTGGCGGCGCGGAGCTCGGACCGCTCGGCGACCAGGACATCACCGAGAACCTCGCTCGCGCGGCCGAGGCGCGCCGCGTGCTTGTCCGGAAGCCCGAGGATCCCGCAGATCACCGACATGGGGAGCGGGAACGCCAGCTTCGAGACGACGTCCGCGGGGCGGGTCACGTCCAGCGCGTCGACGAGTGCCTCAGCTCGACGGACGATCTCGGGTGTGAGACCGCGAACTGCCTTCTGCGTGAACGGGCCCGCAGCGACGTGCCGCAGGCGCGTGTGGTCCGCACCGTCGACGGACAGCATGTGCGAGACGGTGACACCGGAGGCCCACCGCTGGAGGCGACGTAGAAGCCCCCGCAGGCCGCCTGCGGCGCGGCCACCGCCGGCGGTCATAGACGACCGGGACTTCTCGAAGCGCGAATCGGCGAGCACGGATTGGCCGGCTCGGTGCCCCACGATGAACCAGCCGGCAGTGCCGTTGCCAGACTCGAATCGGTGAATCGGACCCTGCCTCAGTAGACCAGCGACGACGGCGTGTGGGTTGGTGAAGTACTCGTCGTTCAGCCGCACCGTCACGATCCGCGCCGGTGTCTGACCGGATTCTTCCACTATGTCGACCTCTCGGCGTGTGCTGCTCGCATTCTGGTGGATCTCACCGAAACGAACGTTCATGCTTGATCTGCTATACCAAGGCTTGCACGTAGGTGTCCGATTGTCGATGACTGCGGAGGTTCCGAGATGGCTAAGACCCACGAGTGGCTGTTGATCGAAACCCTCGACGAGCGCACGGAGCCCACGGTCATTGCGCAAGGCTCCCGCGTGCGCAAGATGGTCCCGCTGCACGTGATCTTCGACCGGAACCCGAAACGCCTGGTGCAGGTGTCCGAGGCGGTCCGCCAGGTGGCAGCCACCGGTACCACCGTAGTCGAGCCCGCTGGCGACCTGGTGTTCGTCGCCGAGCCCGCGGCTCTCCACAACGGAAGAGTTCACGGGGTGTGGGTCCGCTTCGGACCGCCCGGTGAAGCGGCGCCGCCGAGGAACCGGACCTGGGGATTCGTGTGGAACCTGACGCGTGGGATCGCGAACAAGAGCAAGGGGCTGTTGCCCGACGACAGCGAAGAGACGACCTGGTCGATCGCTGAGGCGTACGCGGTCCTGGCGAACCGGCCCGACGCCGTCGAGACAATGGCGAAGGTGATCAACGCGGACCCCGGAACCACACATCAAGCGACGTGGAATCAGCGCCGTGAGGAAGGACCGGAGCACGCGGTCAACTTCGCGGTGCGCATCCTCGAGGAGCGAAACGCCGACGGCAAAATGGATCGGATCCTCCGGGGGATCTCCAACGACCTCGGCCCGGCTAAGCCAGACGAGCCAAGCACCCGGCGCCCGATCCTCCTGGCCGAGCTGATCGCCGCCGCCGAAGCCGCCGAAGGTGAGTACCGCGCGGTTGTCGACCCTCGAACTCTGCGGCTGATCGACTGGTACGGAGATCCCATGCCGGAGCTGGCTTGGAGGTACGAGCCCGGAGATCCGGAGCTGGTCCACCCTGACGACCGTGCCCGCGCGCTCGAGATGATGACTCTTCTCGGGAAGCAGAGCCGAATCGAGATGGACGTGCGTTTGCGGCTGGAGTCCGGCGACTACGGGGTCTTCCACGCCGTCGGAAAGCTGATGGTCCTCGACAACCGAACCAACGCCGCCCTGGTCGCGCTGACGCGACCCTCCGACTCCTGACCGGTGCTCCGACAGCTAGGAGAGGATGTCCTTGCGCTCCAGCAGGAATTCTTCGCCGGTCCGGGCGTCGCTCACCCGGTGCACGCGAACCCCGGCGGATTCCGCGGGCAGTGCGAGAACCTCGCCGACACGGTGTTCGGCGTTGGCGACGTAGTCGACCTTGGTGCCGGCCGGCAGTTCTTCGGAACTCATGCTGTTCAACCTTTCTGGGACGCGACACGTGCTGGTAGAGGACTATGCGGCTTCGACGAAGGTGATGATCCGGTGCGGACCCGCCGACTCGTTGCCGACGAGGAACCCGGTGCCGAGCTCGCCGGTGTAGGGGTGCCGGTGCACGCCCAGCTCGGCTTCCGCGGCCTGCACCGAACGTTCGAAGAGCTCGGTTGCGTCCACGACGCTGAGACCCCGCCGGCCGCCGGCCGCGGGCGCTCCGTCGGCGCCGCGGCCGAAGATGCTGACGCCGGCCATCAGCTGTACGCCTTGTCCACGTCGTCGATCTCGAAGCCGTCGTTGCGCTGGATCCGCTCGACGGCGATGGCTCGGGCTTCGTCTTCGTCGTCGGCGTCGATCTGCATGACGATCTCGTAGGTGGGCATGGTCGGATCCTTTCGAGTCATCGGAGCTTCAGGCTGAACGGGCCGTTGGGTGGACCCTCGATGATGTCGCGGAGGTCACCGACGCTGCGGATGTTGCTGGCCAGCGCCCAGAGGTTCTCCGGGTAGGCCTCGTCGTCGACCTCGAAGTCGAGGAGCTCGAACCCGCGCGAGTTGTAGAGCCCGTTGATGGAGAGTCCGTCGCTGCACCAGTCAAGCGTCAGCGCCGCAGCCTCGGGGTGGTACTTGGCGAGGACCGCGCGGAGCAGACGCCCCGAGAGCTCGTCGATGGTGGCGCCGACAGCCTCGCCGGCGATCGCCCTCTCGAGCAGCCTGGAGAGCTCCGGCGCGTCAGTGTTCTCGTACATGGGTGCTCCTTCTCGCACAAGGGACATCAGCTGTTGTGGCAGATGACGCAGAATCCACCTGTGTCGGTGGTGAGCAGGTGCGTGCCCTCTGCGATGCAGGTCTCGACGTCGGGATCTTGCTCGCCGCAGAGGTTGCAGTAGGCGTCGTCATCCATGCTCTGCATGTGGGTGCCCTGCGCGCGACAGTCGTCGATGCGGATGTGCTCGCTCGAGAATCGGGGCATCAGCTCCCCCTGGGCCATTCGGTGACGCGCGCGATCTCCCCGGCATCGCGGGCCTCGCGGATGCTGTCCCACTCGTCGACCTCCGAGGCATCCGCGTCGACGACGCGGTAGACGCCGAGAAGATCGAACTCGTCTCCGCAGTACGACGCGTCGTACTGCTCGTTGAAGCCGTCCGCGCACGCCAGCCGTGCCGCGGCCTCGGTCTCCGCGTAGTAGACGCGTTCTTCGTGGTCGTCGCCGGCCAGGTGGAAGATCAGCTCTTCGGGCATGTGGTGCTCCTTCGTGTGGTGCGTCGGTCTAGCTGTCGCGAAGCCAGGCCTCAGCGGCTGCCTTCGCTTCGGATGCTGTGCTCGCCTTGCCAGATGCGAATCCGAGCGGGGTCCGCCACTCGTCCTCGGAGCCGGCCTCCCAGCGCCACTCGCCGTCGGCGCGGGGCATCACACGCGCCCACGGGAGTTCGTCCTCTGCCTCGGCCTCGAGGGAGAAGCCGGAGCCGTTTTGCCGCCAGAGCTCGAACTCCAGGCCGTTCACTGCGCGGGCCTCCAGGCTTCAACCGCTGCCTTGGCAGCGCCCTCGGTGGCAGTGACGCCGCTCTCGGCCTCCCACTGCTCGATGCCGTCGGAGGCGACAATGGTCCAGGTCCAGGCTCCCGTATCGTCGGATCCGATCTCGCCCCAGTGCAGGGCGTCTGCCGTGCTGGGGAGGTGGTCGTACCGCTGGTCTCCGGGGTAGTCGTTGATTGGGATCCAGGTATCGCTCACGTTGTGGGTCTCCATGTCTCGACGGCGGCCTTTGCTGCAGCTTCGGTAGCGGCGACACCTGACGTAACCGTTCGGAGCGTCTCGACGCCGTCGGTAACCGCGAAGATCTCCCAGCCCCACGGTCCACCTTCGAAGGAGGCGGCAGCGATCTCGCCGAAGTACGAGACCTCGGGAGTGCCCGGGATGCCCTCGTATCGCTGGTCGCCGGGGTAGCCGTTGATCGGGATCCAGGTATCGCCCATCAGAAGCCGCCGACCTCGAGGTATGCGCCGGTACCCCGCATGTCGGTCCCGCCGTTGATCGGTTCGATCTCGACCAGGCACAGCCCGCCTTCGTCCATAGCGACGGTGTCCTCTTCGAGGGTGTCGAGCCAACGCCGGAGCTCGTTGATGCTGATCGCCATCTCTAGCCGCCGTTCACGCTCAGGTGGCCGACGGTGCCGCCGTTGATGTCCAGCAGATACCGGCGATCCTTCTCGTGGTCGTTGAAGTGGCCGTTGGCGAAGTCTCCGGCGACCATCCGCAGGATGCGCGCGATCTCACCACCGAAGTCATCCTGGAACGCGGCGTTAGAGGTGTCGAACTCGATCCTGATCATGGGGCTGTCTCCTCCTTGGTGGTGCGGGTGCCGGTGCCGGGCCCGATAGGGCCCGGCTTGAAGGGATCGCGAGGGAACCCCTCTTCAGTGGTGCATCGGGGACAGGTGACGTCGCCGCCCCAGGGCCCGCCGTGGCGCTCGCATTCCATCTGCCTAGTGATCGCCATCAGTGCGCACCGCCGCACCGGCATTCAGCGGCGACCGCGCGGTCCGTATCCGTGCGGTCGATCAGTCGCGAGATGTTGTAGATGAACCCGCCGGCGTGCACCGTGACGTCATCGCGGTCCCAGCAGCGCTTGTCTTTCATCCCGCGCGCGGACCCGGAGGCCGAGATGTTCGGGTGAACGCTGTGCCGTAGACCTGTGGAGCTGTCCTCGATCCACGCGATTCCGGTCCGAGCGTCGCGCACCAGCTGCTTGTGCGGCCCGAGCTCGCGGACCTTCTCCGTCGCCATGGCGGTCACGCGGCCGTGCGGGCGACGACGGCGATGTGCGGATTCCGCGCGCGGAGGTCGATCGTGATGTAGCCGGAGTCGATGTCCTTCGCGAGGTCCGTCTCGGTGACGGAGACGGCGGCGATCCGCGCCGCTCGTGGGACGGCGTCGGCCGCGAGGTCGGTGGCGGTGGCGAAGTCGCCGGTGTGCTGCCCGCGGCCGTCGACGAGGAGGGTGTATCGGATGCTGGTCATGGCCGTGGAAGGTAGGCGCTTCAGCGCGCGTGGAAGGCGTGCGGCGCGACGTGAGACGGAGCCTTGAGAGATGCTCGGCCTCTGCTCGATCACTGGCTACTCACCGAAGAGGTGAGCTTCGTAGCGCGCCTCTGCGTCGTCGATCGACCTGTTGCGTGCTTCCTCGCGGTCCTCGAGGACCTGCTCGTAGTCGGGCTCGTCGCGGTAGGTGCCGGTGCTGGACATGGGACTCTCCTTCGTCGTGGATGAAGCGTGCGGGGTGTCTTGGCGGTGCCTGAACGAGAGGCGCGCTCACGCCTCGACGTAGCGGTCGGTGACGCCGGTGCAGCGCCCCTCGACCTCGTCGACGGTCTCGCCGGCGGCGGCCTTCAGCAGGGCCTCGTCGCGAGTGTCTGCCTCGACGGTGTACTCGACCCGGTACTGGCGGGTCTCGATGACCTCGAAGGTGAACGTGGGCATGGGGATCCTCTCGTCGGGGATTGACTGGGGTGTGGGCGGCGGCTTGAGGGCGCGGCTGGCGGAGTGCGGGAGCGGCGTCCCGGGGCGTCGGGTCAGACCAGCGACCCGTACCCGAAGACCTCGAGGGCCTCCTGCCAGCTTCCGAACGTCCGGTCGGTGTCCCAGGAGGCGTCGGGGCCGTAGTCGCTTGACGCGTACTCCCAGGCGCCGCGTCCGGTCTCGCACACCGCGACGAGGACGCCGTCTTCGTCGTCCCAGACGCGCACCTCGGTGGCGTCGTCCTCGCGGTGGAACTCGGAGGTGATGTCGTCGTCGCCGCGGCAGAACTGCAGGCGGTCGGCCTTGGCCATGTCGGTCTCCGTTCTCGACTTTGTGGAGCGGCGCGAACATCACAGCTACGCCATCGCCACTGCTCTTCACGCGACCGTAACCCGCGACTGTCAGGGCAGAAGTGCGCGGCGCGGACACGCGGAGTTGGAGGTGTTGCCGGGGCGTAGCGGTCCGTGTACTCTCCAAAATAGAGATTGCATGACTGCCTTACCGTCTCGCCGACCAACCACGCAGGAGAGCCTCCATGGACGACAACGCACCCGCGTGCACCAACTGCAAGGCCCGGCCTCGACTTCCCGGGCCCGACGGCTTCTCCGCACACTGCCGCACCTGCTGGTCCCTGTTCGCTCGCGCCCCCTACTGCCACCATTCCCGGTGCGATTCCGTCCCCAACGGCACGCGTACCGAGCTCGTGAACGGACCGTTCGCCGCGGCGGGCGCCCCGGCCCACTACCGCTGCCCGAACGGGCACGACCACGGAGACCTCGCCGGCTGGGAGAAGGACTCCGGCCGAATGCACGGGCTCCAGGACGCGCTGGAGGCCGAAGTGAACCCCTCTCACCGCCGTGTTCTCGATACGCGGATCGCGAATGCGCGGCGTGGGACGCCCGGAGGCGACGCCTACCTCTCGGCGGTCGGGACGATCCTCGGGGCCGGCACTCGCAAGGATCCGGCCGCATGAGGTTCGTCGCCGACACCACCAGCGGCACGCGCATCCGCGCGCCCTTCCACGTCACTGACGCGAAGCTGCTCATCCGTGGCGGCCGTCCGGCCGACGTCTTCCACGTCACCATCGACGCTCGCTTCCGCGACGGCATCCCCGAGTCGTGGGTGATCGAGTCCCGCGGACGGTACCGCGACTGCGACGAGACCTTCGTCGACGTCGCCGAGTTCAACCCGCAGGAGTCCGCATCCCCGGAACTCGAGGTGCACTCGCGGGTTCCTCTCCATGCACAGGCCCTGTTCGACGCGGTCGCCGCCGGCGCCGCGAACCTCCATGATCGCTCGAAGGGAACAACCGATGTCCACGCAGCTTGAGGACCTCCTCCACCTCCAGATCCGCGACGACGACCGTCGCCTGGTCAAGACCCGCCGCGGCTGCAGCGCGGCGGCGCGGGAGTTGGACCGGTGCGCGGACGCGTTGCACCGCCTCCTCGGCTCAGAGCGCGTGCGTCTGGTGGATGACTCGGCCGTTCGCTGGAACCGGACGACCCGCGAGGTGCTCGACCTGGCGCGCGCCGCGGTGAACCGTGTGCCGTACGCCAAGAAGCAGCAGATCATGTGCGCTCTGACGGCCGCCGCCGCTGCGGAGCGGCGCGTCACGGAGCTGACCGCCGCGCTGATGCGAATGGAGACCCGCCACGTCCTTCGAGGCGGGTGGTGGCGCTTCTACGCGGAGGAGGACAACACCCTGCACACGAGCGACGAGTGCGCGCGGCTGCGTCTGCGTCGCGGCCACGCGCAGCTCGTACCGGACCTCTCCGGTACCGACGCGTACGAGCTGCGACGCACCGCGTCGGTCGAGCATCTCTGCCCCGGATGCTTCTCGACATCCGCGCTCCGGACCCGCAAGCCCCGCGGGCTCCAGGACGCGGCCTGAGACATCGATGCCCGGCGCGAAGCGACCAACCCAGGATCCCCGCGCCGGGCATCGGTTCCACCTTACGACCCCCGAAAAGGACGCGACATGAAGCCGATCGAAGAGCGTTGCCGGCAGCTCCGGTTCCGTGCATTCCCCACACCGGACACCCTTCCTGCCCTCTACGCGCGTTGCCTGCCGCTTCTCACCGCCGGCCGCTCCTTCACCCGAATCGAGTACTACGACCCGGAAGGCTCCGGTGACGGCGTCGGGCTGATGGTCGCGAGCGGCCTTCGCCTGGATGCCCGAAACGGCCTCCCGGACCAGCTCCGTCCCGGGGCGGGGAGCTTCGGCTTCCCGCTCAGTCGCGTCTATTCGTTCGCGGTCCACAGCTGCGCCCCTCCGGGCACCGTCACCGACGAAGCCACAGCTGCGTCCCGGTTCCACGCGCGAGAACGTGACTCCGCTCAGCTGCTGGTCAACGGCATTGGCGAGGGCAGTGAGGACTACCTCGAGTTCACCTACCGCAACGACCGTGGCGTCGTCAGCGTCACCCGCCTTCAGCTCGAGGATCGTGACGCGGTCCTCTCGCCGGATCTCTGAACCGAAGGAGTCACCCCCGTGTTCGAGCGCTTCACCGACCGAGCCCGCCGCGTCATCGTTCTTGCGCAGGAGCATGCGCGCTTGTTCAAGAGTCGCGAGATCCACAGCGCTCACCTGCTGCTGGCCCTGATCAGCGAGGAACACGGGATCGCGGCAAGGGCCCTCGCCCTCGCAGGCGTCAACGGCATCAATGCGCACGATGCAGCTACCGAGACCCTCGGCGTCGGCGATGCGACGCCGAGCGGCTTCATCCCGTTCACCCCGAGCTCGAAGAAGGTCCTCGAGCTCGCCCTGCGTGAATCGCTGGGACTCGGACACCGGCATATCGGTACCGAACATCTGCTGCTCGGGCTGATTCGTGAAGGGACCGGTTCAGGCGTGCAGGTCCTCGAGGTGCTGGGTACTGACCGGGCCGCGCTGCGCAAGACCACATGCGCGCTGATCACCAATGAGTCGGCGACTATCGAGAGCGACCGGACGGTCGCGTACAGGGTCGAGCCGGAGATCTCGAGCCCTGCGGGCCCCGCTCTCACCCAGATCACCGTGCACGTCAACGACCTCGAGCACTCGCGACGGTTCTACACCGCCGCGGGCCTCGAACTCGCCGAACCCGAGCATCCGCTGGGGATCACATGCGCCGGCGCCATGCTCGCGCCCGGCGTGTGCCTGTTCCTCGTCCAGCGGGCCGACGCTGTCGAGCCGTCAGCGGGTATCAGCCTCCGGCTCCTCGTGGACAGCATCGGGCCTGCGGTAGCCGCGCTCGAAGGACTCGGTGAGGCGAAAGGCATCGACTGCCCGGGCGGCACCTGGGCGTTCACGGACCCGGATGGCAACACCGTCGTTCTCGTGCCGCGCTACGGCGTCGCTGCCTGAACGGGCGCGCCGTCCGCTCGTCTGCGTCGCGGCGCGCGGTACAACCCTGTCCTGTCCAACGCGAGCACGAAGGAGATCGATGCGCACCGGGTACAGCCGCGGCAACGTGACGCTGACCGTCGAGGAGTTCGCCGACTCGTCGACGGTCACCTTCACGATCACGCGCACCGCACCACTGACCGACGACGAGGTGCGGCGCGTCAACGCCGAGCTCGCCGACTACCCGGCCGCGCACGGCGCGCAGCTGGAACGTGTGCTTGTCGACACGGACGAGTGGCAGGTGCGCAGCCGGGGACTGGCGGTGGCACTCGATCACGGAGACCCGCTCGCCGAACTGCGATGGGAGGCGCGCGCATGAGCGACAGCCTTGCCCGTGACGTCTTCCAGAAGCAGTTCGCGGCGCTCAACGCCCAGATCGCCGAGAAGGGCGCGCTCATCGAGGACGTCGACGACCCCACCTGGCGTGGAGTGGATCCCGAGATCATGGGCGCCGACTTCATGCGCATCTACGAGGGCATGACCTCCGCGGGATACGCCCGCGGCTGGCTCTGACCCGCGAAACCGAACAGGAGACGCTGTGCACGCACTGTCACTGGAGTCCAACAGCATCGAGTGGACCGGAACCTTCCATCTGGCTGTCGCCTTCGTCGCCCAGGACCTGCTCCGGGATGGCGCGGGCGTTCGTGTCCTCGTGCGCACTGAGGCTGAGGGCGAACTGGACGGCTCACTCACGACCGCCGACACGACTCACCTCGTGATCGCAGGACGGCGAGTCAAGATCGCCGACAACATCACCGGGTTCTACGTCGACTAGGAGCAGAAATGGCCGAGATCAGCTTCGAAGGCGCCCCCGGCGATTCCATCGCAGGAGCACTCCGGTTCGCTGCTGGGTTCGCCGCCCGGCAGCTACTCAACGAGGAAGTGCCGGTAGACGCGGTCGTCACCTGGTCGCAGGGCGGGCAGTTCCGTGGCCGGCTCACCGACCAGCTCGACACCACCATCACCGTCGGCGACCGCGAGATCGAACTGAACTCGCTCCAGGCGATCGAGTTCTACCCGCCCGAGGAGGCCTCCCATGGCTGACACACAGACCGACATCCGCAGCGCTCTCGAACTCGTCGGCGTCGAGGTGCCGGCCGACGTCACGGTGATCCTCGACGACGCCGGCAACGGCCGGACCGGGAGCTTCCACCGCATCAGCCTCGGGCAGCTCGAAGCCGCCCTCAACGAGCACCGCTCGGTGACGGGTGAGGAGCTCGGCGACATCGACGACTTCGAGCGCGAGCTCGGCTGGTACTGACCGAAACATCGACAGGAGGAGTATTCGTGCCCACCCCCACTGAAGCCGTCAGCAGGTTCGTCGTCGCTCGCGGCGGGCTCGTCCTCGACACTCCGGCCGGCGCCGATCTGCCCGACCTCGTCGTTCGCACCGAAGACGATGTCCTCGTATTCGTCACGATCACAGCGGCGGACTTCACGGTCACGCCGGAAGCTGTTCTCCAGCTACGCGGCGCTGCCGTCAACTGGGTCGCAGACCACATGGACGAGCTGCTGTGGATGCCCAACGACCAGGCATCCGCACGGACCTGGCTCGCCGAACACGCGGGCGACACCCGTCTCATCCGTTGCGATGCCGCCACCGTCGTTGACGGTGGCGTCACGGACTACCAGGCGGGCGTGGCATGAGTAGCATCTACGACGAAGCGCAGACTCTGGCCGACGGTCACGGGGGAACCTGGAGCAGCCATCCGGGCTGGCCCTTGGAGGACTGGCGCTACGCGGTGCAGAACGACGACACCCGCCTCGGGTACTGGGAGTGGATCGTCGACGAGATGCGCGCGGAGGAGGGCTGATGGCCGCACTGCAGTGGCAGGCGTTCGGCGTCGTCGACGGGTACGCCTCGACCGTGTTCGCCGTGCGCGACACCGAGGCCTCCGCGGTCGAGGACGCCCGGGCCGCGCTCGGAACCCACATCGCCGCCGAGGTCCACCGCCGAACGCAGGGCCCGGACAACCACATCGACCTCGAGCGGATCCACACCTTTACCGCCGAGCCCCAGAACAGAGGAGACGCTGCATGACCGCGAAGACCTACACCGTCAGCATCGAGGTCGACACCAAGGAATACCCATACGGCGGTGGCGAGTTCGCCGGCTGGTTGAAGGGATTCAGTACCCTCGACAGCGCCACCGACCACGCGCGCAACATCCTCGGGGCACTCCTGGGAGCCGTGCGTCTCGACTCCCGGTACAGCCGAGACGGCGTTGTGCCGGATCTTCCCGACACCGCGAAGGTCGTCAAAACGTGGGTGCACACCTACATCGACGGATCCCTTACACCGAACAGTCGAGAGTTCAGCTGATGCCAGATAAGGACCAGTGGCAGGCCATCTGCCCGCTCGGCGAGTCGCGAGCGCATGTGTGCCCGATCCGCGACACCGAAGACGAGGCCCTGGAAGACGCACACGCCGCCGCCCAGAAGTACGGCAAGGCAGAGGTGTATCTCCACGAGATCGGCAGCATCGGCTGGCGAGAGCTGAAGCTCAAATTCACCGTCACGGCACCAGAAGGAGAAGCTGCATGAGCGACTGGAAGTGGGAAGCGGAGATCGGGGTCCAATACGCCGGTCCCGCCTACGTCACCAACATCGGAGGTCTCGGAGTCTTCGGTACCGAGACCGAGGCGGAGTCCGCAGCGCGGAAGATCATCGGCGGCACCGTCGGCGACTACCGCAAGAACGAGATGGCGGATCCGTACGCCGAAGCCATAGCGGTCCCTGACACCGCTATCGTCACCGGCGCAACTCTGCAGCGGTTCAACGACGACGGCATCGACTGGGACAGCCAACGGGATCTCCCGTGATCGTGTGGAAGTGGGACGCGGAGCTCGGCGCCAGCCGTGGGGGAGCTGTCTTCAACGTCGGCAGGATCGGCCCGTTCACCTCGGACGCTGACGCCGAAGCCGGCGCGCGTGCAGTCTTCCGATGCTCCGTCGACGCGTTGCGCGAGCGCCCAGACTATGTCGAGCACCGAAGTACGGTCGAAGGGTGGGGAGTCACCGGTGACTACCGCGTCACCGGTGCGACGATACAGCGCTGGCACGGGCCCGGCCGACAGGTCGACTGGGACGGCCGGAGGGACATTCGCTGAGCGAGGAGACGCCCTACCCGTCTGGACATCTGCAGCCCCAGTAGGCCCTAATGCTCGCGCCTGTTCACGGCTTCACGCGGTACACGCTCCGCGGCGCCGTGTGTGACGAATCGCGCGCGAACGAGATCCGGTGAGCAACGCGCCACACACGCTCGAGGACCCAGCGGCGTGATGTCCTGCCGCAGTCACGTCCACGCGCGAGAGGAAGCCGCAATGTCGTTCAACACCCTTCCCGGGTTCAGCGAAGCCATCGCGGCAGCGGCGGGTCTCGAGAACTGCAACAGCCACGTCGAGCCCGAGTACCGGCGTGGTCAGGCCGAACTCATTGAGGCGCTGTTCGTACGCGACGACGATCCCGATCCGGCATCTCTCGAGGCCTACAAGTTCATCCGCAGCGAGATCACCGCCGCTCGAGGATGACCGCGGCCCGACAACGAAGGGAACACCTTGCCTGACACCGAGGTGCGCATCCGCACCGACTTCAAGGCGTCGACCCGCGCGATGGCTGGCGGCCTCGCCTACCACGCCAGTGAGTCCGAATCGAAGGCTGCGCTGGCGCAGATCGGACCGGGCGACACGTACGCCGAGACGTGGATCCGTGACCACCCCGACAGCAACTGGCGCCTGGAATCGGTCGAGCACCTCGGCCACACCGAAAGGACCTCTGCATGAGCCTGACTCGCGAGCAGCTCTACAACCGCATCGACAACATGAGCCTGGACGAGCTCGACCTCGTCATCACGAACGCCGGATCCGGATTCGATGTCGAGGAGAGCCCCGGTGGTCCCTTCGTCGCCGACATCGGCTCCAGTTGGGAGGTTCCCGACACCGCGGACGAGCGCGGCCGGCACCGCTTCGAGGCTGGCCCCTGGACCGCGTACGCCTACCACCCCTCCTACACAGCGCCGAACCGCCTCAACTACGCCCAGGAGCTCGAAGAGCTTCTCCGCGGCGATGTGGCCAAGGTGGTCGTCGGCGTGACCGGAGTCTTCGACGAGGCACGTGGCGACTGTTGGGTCTTCGGCATCCGGACGGAGGGCTGAGCATGCCCTCGCTGACCGAAGAGCAGCGCCAGCAGGTCCTGGACGATCTGGACAAGGGAACGAACGCCTTCGGGCCCTTGTCGTTCGCCATCCGCTCCCGCCTCAGCGCCGTGATCAACCACCAGTCTCAGGACACCTGGAACGACGCCTACTCGATCATCCTGGACGGCACCACCTTCGCAACTCTCTGGCAGGCTGTGCTCGAGCACACGGACTACGCCGTGACCAGCCGCGAGCTGGACGGCGCTTGGCCGCAGGTGCCCACCCAGGAACAGCTCCTCATCGCGCTGCACTTCGCTGTGCGAGAGGGAGCCTGACCATGGCGGAGTACGCGCAGTTCACACCCGCCGATGCGCACCCGATGGCTGCGGCAATCGCGGGCAGGGTCGAGATCGTCCGTGAGATCCCGGCCGACGAAATCATGGGCGACGTGCGGATGTTCGAGGTGCGCTCGGTCCGCACGGGTGCCGGCACGGACGCCTTCCTCGACGAGCTCACCTGGGAGGACTGACAGCAGTGCTCTTCGCACCTGGAGACCGTGTTCGATTCGCTCTCTGGCCGGACGGGAGGGTCCACACCGGAACCGTTGAAGAGGTGCGCGATCCGAAGCCCCAGATCGATCCGCGTTTCCGCATGACCACCGACGAGGAGCACCTCCTCGTCGGGATAGGCGGAGGTGGGCAAGCGCTTCTCGCTTTCCACGAAGCAACCCGAGTGGAGGACTGACGATGGCCGGATTCGACACCTGGATCGATACATTCATCGAGGAGAAGGGCCTCGACATCGAGCACCGCTTCGACGTCGAAGGTCCCGAGTGGGGCTGGAACTCGATCCCGTTCAGCATCGTGATCGACACGGCTAAGCACACGACGCCGGCCGAGCAGGCGCAGATCAAGAAGACCCTCGTCGACATCGACTTCCACAACGGTGACGCGATGCACTTCTTCGAGCATCTGGCGAAGGCGCTGGCCCGATGAGCGTGACACTCGACGAACTGGTGGAACGGATCGGGAACGCGGACTGGGGCCGCCTGCCGCTTCACGTGGCCGGCCGCGACGGGCATTTCGAGGTCGAGAACCGCGCATACAGCCCCAGCCGCATCGGCCTGGACCTGTTCGTTCCCGACCTGTCGTCCCGCGCCCCGCTCGGCGTGCCCTTTCAGTGGCAGGGCTTCACCTGCTGGATCCTCGACACGGACAGCCCGACTCCACCCCGAGAGCTGTACCTGCCGACGCTCACCACGGTCCTGGCTGCCGGCGATGTGGCGATCGTCGACCGCGAGCTCCTGGGGCCGGACTGGATCCTCGGGATCGCGCCGCTGACCACCACCTAGACAGAGGAGTACATCATGGGAGGACCCCGACCCGACTGGTGGCACCTCACCGCGCTCGTCACCGGGCCTACCGCCGAGGAGATCGGCGCCAGGACCGACGCCCGTGACGAGCTTCAGTGGGAGGCAGGCAACGACGACCGCTCAGCGCTCGTGTCCGTCCGCTACCTCGCGCAGTCAGCGACAATGCAGGGCGTGCTGATCCAGGGACGCGCCGCGTTACGCCGAGCGTTCGGCGACACCGCCAACACGATCGAGCCCACCGCGCTGCTCCGCGAGGAAGACGGCGCCGTCTACGACCCCGACGACCTCTGAACCGCAAGGAGAAGTCCATGCCGACCTTCACGCAAGCCCTCGCCGAGCTGAAAGCAGAGGGGGCGGCCCACGCCAGCGAGGCCGCAGTCATCGCCGGACTGTGCGACGGGCCGCTGCAGACCGTGTGCGGAGCCGTGTCGCCCAAGTTGGTCTTCGACGGCGCCATGAAGAAGGGGCTCAGCGTCACCGAGTTCAGCCACCTCATGGCGACCGATCCACGCGCGATAGCGGACCTGATGTGGCTGTAGGCGCAGGCGCGCCTGAGCACCGCTCGCACGTCGGCGTCCGGTACACCGGCGGCATGAAGATGGATGAGCTGGAGCAGGCCGCACGCGCGAACGGGTGGACCGAAGCAAGCGCCGACCGGGACATCTTCGGGGTCTACCGCTCCGCGTCATGGCGCAACGCCACCGAGGACGAGATCCTCCACGCTGTCGCCTACGGAGCCCCCGAACGCGCCGACTCGATCTCGTTCGTCGAGGTCAGCACAACCGACCCTCTCGGCTGGGCCGAGACGCGGATCGCCAGCTGGTCCGACGCCCAGAACAACCTCGACGACGCCGTCGCCCACATCCAGCAGAACTGACCCGTGAGGAGATCGACGTGTCCGAGTACTTCCCCGAGTTCCTCCGCAGCGAGGACGAAACCAAGCAGCACTGGACGGAGAGGGTCGACCGCGAGGCGGTGACGTTCTTCGATTCCCTTCCGGATAGGGAGATCCGCATACGCCAGGACATCACCGAACAGCAGATCACGATGGCCTTCGAACAAGGCAAGGACCACGCCCTGCTCGACCTGCAACGCCAAGACGAGGCGCTCCGTCTCGCGATGATGCGCCGACTCTGAGCGGCGACGAAGGAGAACACCGATGAGCCGCTGGTACCTGTCCGCATCCGTGCACGGCGATCTGGCCGAGCTCGCCGAGGCGTCCCGCCACCCCGGCCTCACCTGGATCGCCGGTGACGGCGACACCGCGCTGATCGCCGTCACCTTCGAGTTCGACTCCGACCGCGCCGCCAGCGCCCTCGACGCCGGCATGTCCGAACTCACGCACAGACTGGGCGCCGCGGCAACCACCATCACCGCGTCCGCTCTCGTACGAGAAGACGACGATGTGATCTTCGACCCCGACAACCTCTGACGAGAAGGAGCCCTGTGATCAACGACCAGTTCT
This sequence comes from Tsukamurella tyrosinosolvens, assembly GCF_900104775.1. Classification (NCBI taxonomy): domain Bacteria; kingdom Bacillati; phylum Actinomycetota; class Actinomycetes; order Mycobacteriales; family Tsukamurellaceae; genus Tsukamurella; species Tsukamurella tyrosinosolvens. The sequence continues at coordinate 2,753,487 of NZ_FNSA01000003.1, read as the reverse complement.
GGAACCAGGTCCGCCTGGCGCTCGACGCAGCCTCCGGCGCGAGGACCGCGGACGAGCTCATCTCTGCAGTCAAGCGCGGTCCCAACCAGGACCACGGAGACCGGGGGGCCCAGGCCTTCTTCGCAGGGTCTGGCGGTGACCCCCAACTGGCCGACGTTCTCGCGGAATCCGACCACTGGGAGATCACCTGGGTCGAGGGCGACTACTGGTGGAAGGCCACCGCTCTCGCCGACGGCAGCATCATCGAGTACGTCGAAGGTGACCTCTACGTGCGGGAGCCGAAGTGAGCCGGATCAGCGCCGTCGAACCCGCAGATCTCTGCGAGGGAGACCTGATCGACCTCGTCCCGCTCCTGGACTGCGCGACCGGTCCGCTCTCCGTCACCGATCGCGCGGCCGCAACCAGCGGGTACGCGACGATCTTGTCGACCTCGAGGCACGGCGACATGATCTTCATCCGAACGGACATCCTCGACCTGCGCGTTCGAAATACGGATCGCGTCGACCTCCTGGTGGACGACCCCGACTGACACCCGGCGCAGGCCGCCGCGGCGCCCGCGCCGCCCTCGACCGACGGAGGCACACGCGAGTATCCGTAGCGGCCATGAGCAACCCGCTCGACGACATCGCCGACGACCTCGCGGCCGTTCACGCCGCCTTGCGCAAGCAGCGGCCAGCCAACAACATCGAAGAGCGCGTGCGCGCCAACGCGATCGCGGACGTGGAAGCACTCCAGGCAGCGCTACGCGGCCCGGACGCGCGTGTCGTGTTCCAGGAGATCGCCGCGCTCACCACCCGCGATAGCGTACGAACGCTCGCGCTCGATGCGATCGAGCACCTGCACGGCCCCACTCTGCTCGACCGACCTGCTTCCTGACCGACCACACCAAGGAGAGATCGTGACCGTCCCCCGGTTCTACTTCAGCATGGACGACGACCCGCAACTCTACGAGGCCGTCGGCTACGGCGACCGGTGGAACGGCTGGGCACGTCCGATCGTCACAGCCGAAGTCCTCGTCGAGGTGGCCGAGCACCTCGACCGCTTCGACGACGAGATGTCCCACACTCTGACCTTCGACGACGCCGGGGTCGCCACCATCGCCGAGCGGTACCGCGGCGGGCACGAGAAGTACGCCGAGCCCGGCGTCAGCTACGACTCCACTCTCGAACCCGACGCGAACGGTCACTACCTGCTGTACCTGGGGCTGACCCTGAACATGGAAGGCGACGACTGATGACCACCACCGAGGCCACCCTGAGCGGGATCACGATCTACACCGACGGTGCCTGCCACGGCAATCCGGGACCGGGTGGCTGGGGCGTGGTGCTTCGCTTCGGCGAGCACGAGAAGCAGCTCTACGGCGGCGACCCGTCGACCACGAACAATCGCATGGAGCTACTCGGGGCGATCACCGCACTCGAGGCCCTCACGGAGCAGCACCCGGTCACCCTGCACACCGACAGCCAGTACGTGATCAAAGGCATCACCGAGTGGCTGGCCGGCTGGAAGCGCCGCGGATGGAAGACCTCGAGCGGTGGCGCGGTGAAGAACGAGGACTTGTGGCGCCGGCTCGACGCCGTCGCCGGCGCCCACACGGTCGACTGGCGCTGGGTCAAGGGGCACGCCGGCCACGAGGGCAACGAGCTCGCGGACAGCCTCGCCACCCGCGGCGCCGTCGAGTTCGGCGGTTCCACGGGGGCTGTCGGCGCTCCGAAACAGGGGAGCCGTGGTGGTCGTGGCCGCCCTCGGCGCCGATCTGGCAGCGGCCTACGCAGTGGCGGAGCGGGGGCTGGGCGGTGGTGACCCGCGAACCACTCACCACCTTCGACCGCGCGGTTCTGGAAGTCATCAAGGAACACGGCTCGCTCGACTGGCACGCGCTCGTAGACACGGTGATCGCGCGGTGCGAGGACGGCACCATCGCGGCGCCGACGAAGTCGTTCCTCAGCGAGATCCGGAGGACACTGAGACGGCTGCACGAGCAGGGCGAGGTGCGGAGCGAGCTCGCCGGACTCACCACACCGGGCGGTCAGCGGTGAATGGGCCCATCGACGAAACGCGCTCGGACCTGTTCCCGCGCGCACGACGAGCTGCTCTGCGCCAGCTGCGCGCCCACGCCGAGCCAGGGGAGTGGGTGCCTGTCCAAGACACCCAGGGCGACAACCGCATCGCCGTCGCAGGCTTCGAGCGCACCCGCACCCTCGCCGAAGTGAGTGCAACCGGCTCCGACTACGGGCGGGCGAACGCGCTCTACCTCGCCGCTGCCGCGAGCTCGTTGATGGATGCCCTCGACGCCCTTGACGCAGTGGAAGGCGAACGCGACGCGTTACGCATGCAGCTGGCTGAACTTGGTGCGAGCGAGTAGCCAGTCGGCACGCGCCCGCCGTGCAGCCCATCTGGGGTATTCGCTTCGCGCCACGCACGCCCATGGCCCCACCCGCACGGCATCATCCCGCGCATGAGCGACCAGACGATCTACACCGACGACTACGGCGACGTCACCGAGCAGCAGTACCAGTTGTACCGCGAGAGCAACGTCTCCCCGGCCGACCACGATGAGCTGGTCGACATCTACGGCTCCGGCGACGTGGCGCGTGACCAGATCCTGGCCGCGGTCCGCGAGTTCACGCGGGGTGGCATGTACAGCTGCTGGGACATGGCGCAGGCAGCCCTCCAGCGCGGACTCCTCTAGGCCGGCATCGTGCCTACGAACTACCGCGATCCGGACACCGGCGCGCGCCTGCACGATGGCGCACTTGAGGGGCGGTTCCGCGACCGCGAGGCGACCCGGTCGCCCCGACATTCGAGGCATGGCTGGACATGGAGGTCGCCGACGGCAACCTCCAGGCGGACCTCGACTAGCTTCCGCCCCCGACAAGGAGGAACCCCATGAGCGACGAGTACCTGACTCCGGAAGCTGCCCGCGCCCGCTACATCGAGGAGCACGAACTCTCCGGGCTCGATGAGCAGACCCTCGAGCACCTCGTGCCCAAGTTCCCCAAGGGCACTCGCGAGTACGCACTGTACGCGGAGCAGCTCAACGCAGCGCTCGACGGCCTCCGGCGAGGCAAGTCGTGACGCCGCGGCCGCGCTGGCTCTTCACTCGACCGTGCGGTGTGCACGGCGCCTTTCGGCGCCGCTGTCGATCGCGATGGGCCAGCCGGCGCGCAGTCGCCGGCGACAGGGTCCGGGCCGCCCGCATGGCGGCGGAGCGGGAAGCGCTGCGGCGGTGACCGGCACGACACGCTCCCCGTTGCGCGCGAGTCGATGGGATGCCGCGGACCGACGGCGGTGCCCGTGCTGCAAGTGCACGGCGGTCGACTCTCGCGTCCCTCGGACTTGGGCGGTCTACACCTACTGGCAGTGCGGGGCGAGGTTCTGTCGCTGGCCGGCGCTGGAGCCGTACCTCGTCGACGCAGGGATCGCCTGCGCGGCGCACAGGAAGGAGTGGACCGCGTGAAGCCCCTCACCGAGAACACACCAGGGCGAACCCTTCTCGACTCCGCGGACGGTGGGACGTGCGCCGAGTGTGGGGGAGTGAGCGGCCGGCACCGGTTGGTCACGCGCACGGTCTCCGGCGGCAGGGGACACACGGCGTACGCGGGCCAGTTGACGAGCCCGTGCACGCGGGCAGCGAGTCGCGACGAGGCGCGCTGATGCCTGGCCGCATCGACCCGGACGGTGTTTGCATCGTCTGCGACATCACCTTCGTCTCGGCGATCGTCCGCGACCACGCGGCCGAGTGGAGCGTCGAGTACCTGTCGGACCGCAGTTCGATCGTCGTGGCGGAGACGTGCTCGTCTCTGTGCCGCGCCCGGCGCGGCTGATGCCAGCTGCGGGAGAGTGTGCCTTGCGCGGCAACGCCCGTCGCTATAGTCTCTAAAATAGAGAATTCAGCAGACGGAGGAAAGCATGCGTACCGCACTTGCCAGCCACGGGGGAGCAAGCCCTTACGAGGATCTCGCGACTGCGCTCCGCACGCTGCTCGGTTCGCCGGCGCATCGCGGCCGGGAGGTGGGATCGGCGCTCCCGCTCTCCCTCGCGCTGGCCCAGATCCTGTCCAGGGGTCTCTGATGCACGTCGGTCACGCCCTCATCGAACGGGTTCAGCGCGAGCACGTCTTCCAGTGCCCCGACTCGAACATCTACTGCCCGCACGGGGGCCCGGGAGAGTGTGCTGACGCGTACTGCCTGAGCTGCACCGAGGCGTGGCCCTGTGCGGCGCGTGTGCTGGCTGATGAGCTCGCCGGCCTCAGGACCGGCTACCTGCCAGCGCTCGTCGGCGCCGGCGGCGCTCTGCGGCGAATCGGAAGTCCCGTAGACGATGTTCAGATCGCGACGTTCCTCACCCGCAAGTACGCGCTGCGGTGGCCCGAGCGCGAGTTTGTCGTCGCCGTCGCGCGAGAGTATCCGCTCCAGGCGTGCGCCGCGGAGGTGCCGGCATGACGCGCATCCCCTTGCGGCTGCGCCTCTCGCGCCGTTCCCTCGAGCGAGGTGTCGATGCCTGACCTCCGCGTATCACACTCAGACGAAGGGCTTCTCGAGGTCCAGGACGAGGCCTCGCGCGCCTGGTGGACGGTCGGCCCGTCCGACATCCTCGGCGAGCGCGCGATCATCAGCGGAACCGGCCGCGCAGTCTCAACGGACGGTCCGACCGGTCGGCGCATCCTTCGTGCGGTCTCCATTTTCGAGAGCGAGAGCGCGCATGGCTGACCAGAGCGAGCTTCCCCTGACCGTCGAATCGCTCGGCTCGTCGCACCTGATCGTCCGCGAAGCCGGGAGCGGCCGGCGCTGGTCGGTGACCGTGCCGAACAAGCTCGGCTACCGGCTCATCTTGCCCGAGGGCATCGACTACGGAAGCCGCGCCGTGCGCCACGACGGACCACTTGGCCGGCGCATTCTCGCGGCTGTCGCCACCTACGACGCCCAGCACGCCAGCTGACCGACCAACCAGAAGGGAGAACATCCACATGGATCTGAACCTCACCGACGCCCAGCGCGACGAACTGCGGGCCCAGGCCTACGCGATCCTCTACCGCACCGACGGCCTCTACCCGCCGGGCGCCCGCGTCACCCGCAAACCGGGTAGCCCCAACTACACCGGCGTCGTGCTCCGTCCCAGCTTCGACCTGCTCGTCGCCCTCGACTCGGGCGGCGAAGAGACCGCGTCGCTGGACGCCTGGAAGCCCGCATGATGAGCCTGTACGCGGGGATGGACGCCGCTGCCGTGCGCGAACTGATCGAATCGCGACTCAGTGAGGAGCGAGCGCATCTGGGTACGGCCCGCGCCGCGGTCGCCAGCGCCTACTCCGAGCTCACCGTGGCGGGCCTGGTCGAAGGCACCGCTGGCCGGTTCTACGACCACGACTCCCCGGACAGCCCCCGCCAGCTGCGCCAGGAGGCGCAGCGCCGGCAGCAGATCGTCGCGGAGCTGACTCTGATGCTCGAGGCCCTGCGTTCGGGCGACCCGGCGGTCGCACTGAGCCTGTTCGCCTCGCAGACCACCAACCCGCTACTGGCCGCCGACGCCGAAGCGTTGGCGACAGCGCTGTCCCACGCCGCCTGAACGAGGGCGAAGTCAGGCACCCGAGCCTGTACGCAGCCCTCAACCCCCCAGCTGTCCAGGAGATTCAGATGCCCGACCTCGCAACCCTTCCCGTCGATGCCTTGACCGTCATGCCGGACGGGCGTGTGTACGCGCGGAACATGCGGGCGCTGTCGAGCCTTCCGGACGGGGCAGTGATCCGCGATGCCGAACCGCTGGTCGGCGAACTCGTGACCGAGGGCCGGCGCCGGGCGATCCTCTGGACCGGGGAGTCCGGGGCGAACTCACTCGCGGATGTCGTCTTCGATCCGACCCTCGGCGTCGAGGTGCTCGCCGGCCCGCCGAGAGCGGCGCGAGGATGACCGCCGCACTGCCGCTGTTTGGCGACGCCCGTGACTGGCGCGAGCTCCGTGACGAGCTCCGGCACAGCGCGACATGGCGACGAGATCAACCACGCGACACGCTGCTTCGCGTCGAGGGGTACGGGCACGCAGTGCGAATGGCCGAGGCCTCCGCGATGCAGTTCCTTGATGACCACGGATTCGCGCCGGCCGATCGTTCCGCGCGCCGCGTGCACCACGCGAGCGGGGGCCTTAGCGAGATCCGGTTCTGGTCAGGCCCTCACGGCGCCGAGGCCCGAACCACAACCAAGAAGGGAGGTGTGGACGATGCCTGAGAACGACACTGGTCCAGCTGTACTTGATGCCGCCTGCCTCGCGCACATGACTGCGTGGAACCTGGAGACTTTCGGCCCCGGCGCCCGCACGGAGGGGATTTTCGACCACATTCGCAAGGAGCTCAAGGAGATCCTCGGCGACCCGACCGACATCACCGAGTGGTCCGACCTGCTGCTCCTGGCGCTCAACGGAGCCATGCGCGCGGGCCACGAGCCGCAGCAGATCATCGACGCGATCAAGGCGAAGCAGGCGATCAACGAACAGCGCACCTGGCCGGACTGGCGGACTCAGGACCCGAACAAGGCGATCGAGCACGTCCGGCTCGTCGACGAGCCCGTCAACGAGCCGGACACGCCAGCGGCGGACCGGGCCCAGGACGAATGCTCGAACTGCGACGGCCGCAAGTGCATGGACTGCGTGTGCCGGCACTACCACGATGCGTGCGTCGAGGACTGCCCGCAGTGCTGCCCGGCTCCGCAGCCCCCGCAAGAGCACGCCGTGGAGCCCACGCGCGTGCAGCTTCTCCGTCTCCTGATCGACGAGCTGGTCGCCATCCTGACCAGCAACGGCGGGACGATGCGACGCGATGACGTTGCACCCGAGATCATTGGACGCACCGGATTGTCGCCGTCCGTGGTCTCGTACGTCATCAACTCGGCGGTCGCGGACGGACGCATCACCTCTTCCCTCCGCACGGGCATGCTCCAACTGGTGCGCGAGCCCGGTGCCGAACCGCTCCGACCCGACAACGGCCAATCCGACAACCGAGAGCGGAACCGATGATCGCGCTGCAGATCCTGGCCGGCGTCGCTGCGCTCGCCCTCCCATGCGGCGGACTGACAGCAACCCTTCACCACATGTACCGCTGCACCTGGCGCGAGGCCGCGCTCTACACCGCGGCGCTGCTGCTCGCCTTCGGAGTGCTCGTGGGGCTCAGTCTCCTCGCTGGAGGCATCTCATGACCTCCAGCGAGGAGACGCCCGGGCCCCGCGGCTGTTCCGGGTCGTCGCCAACAGCGGCTCGCAGGAGGTGGCCCGCGATGGGTAGGGCGCGCCGGCTTCGGCTCACCGTGGAGATCGAGGCGGGTCTTCGTGAGGGGTTCGGCTCCCCGCGCGGGGCGTACCTGCGGGTCGGCCGAACCAGGATCCAGCTGCGCGAGCGCCGCTCCACCGAGAAGTCCAGCCGGCCGTACTGGCGCCGGCCCGGCGACCGTGACCTTTCGGTCGAGTCGCGACTGCCGCTGCCCTGGAGCCTGATGCTGCAGCTCAACGAGAAGCAGCGCACGTACTCCGAGGTGGTCGGGTATACCGGGCCCGGGATCGACTACTTGCTCGACATGTTCGACCCGAACTTCAACGCGCTCGCCGCGGCGACACTGCGCTACCACCTGCACCTGTCGGTGAGCCCGTTCCAAGGCGAGGTCCGGGACCAGATGCAGGGTCTGCACGACCGGCTCCTCGAGCCGCGCCCGCGGCTGGCCGCCACCGATGAGGACCGCGAAACGCTGGCCCTCGTGAACCCGTACTGCACCGAGTACGACCCTCTCGGCTGGGACATCGCCGCCAACATCCAGAAGCGACGCGACGCGATGCACGACCGCTACTAGCAGCGACGGGCGGAATGGTTCGATCGCCAGAACCAGGCCCGCCACGACTTCGTCGACCAGATGGGGAGGCTCTTCTCGTGAGCATCCGATACGCCGCCCGCATCGTCACCCGCACTGCGTGGTGGCACCTCACCGCTCCACGCGGCTGGGTGTTTCTCGCAATCGACCGCCGCGCCGGCACCGCGCGCGTCTTCGAGTCCCGTTGGTGGCTGCGCGCCCGGCTGGCCGAGACGCTGACGCGCCTGGAGATCCGCGGCCGCCAAGGAGCGTGGACGCTGGACGGCCCGTTCCGCCGCGAGCAGCGCGACCGGAAGCTCGACTACTACGGCGTCCAGATCGACACCGCTACAGGAGACACGCATGAGTAGCCACGACTCCAAGCTGCTGGAACAGGCCGCGCAGGCGATCCTCGCGGGGGAGCCGTCCGCGGATCTCGTCCACGCAGCGATCGACGAATACCTCGATGACTGCATGCTGCGAGCCGGCGACCAGGGAGCGACGCAGTGACCGCGACTGACCCCATCGCCTGCCGATACCCCGCCAAGACGCTGTTCGCCGACGAGGATGCCGCGACCGCCGGTGCCGAGGCGATCCGCGCGAAAGTGGAGGCCGCCGGCCGTACGTACGACCAGCTGTACCCGTACCGGTGCCCGGGCGCTGACCACTGGCACCTTTCGAGCAAGCGGCAGGGCATCTCGACCTGCCCGATTTGTCACCGGACCGGTACCGCCGCCTGGCACACCGGTGAGGTTTGGGTGATCAGCGCGCACGAGTACGACTGGGAGCCGTGCGAGGGGCAGGGAGCGGTGGCGCAGAACCCGCTGCTGGAGCAGGCGCGGCACGCGGTGGAGCCGGAGGAGGGGTTCGGCATCGGGGCGTCGCAGTCCGTCCAGAGCGCGGTGGACAGTGCGCTCGATGCGTGGGAAGACGACATCGCTGAGTTGGTCCGAGCGCGACGCCGCGCGAACGCCGCCGAACGCGAGGTCGAAAGGCTTCGTAGTGAGCTGGCAGACCAGCGGGCGTCTGCACCCGACTCGCTGCACGAAACCACGGCGGCGAAAGCTGCGCCCAGCACCCACACCCCGGAAGGGACAGCGGAATGACCCTCAGCAGCATCGAGCGCGCCCGTCGAGCTCTGGAGGCCGACTTGCTCGGCAAGAACGCTCACGACCTCGGATGGCCAGACCTCGACACTATGGCCGCGTACATCGTCCAGGTGCTCGAAGGCGGAGAAGACATCGCAGGGTTCGTGAACGTCGACGCAGCCCGCATCGCTCTCGGCGAGATGTTCGACGGGCGCGACATGCGTGAATACGGCTGGCCCAACGCCGCCGCCTTCGCGCAGTCCCTCGCCGAGGCGATCGCGCCAGACGCGTCGCCGGTGGAGCACAGCCGATAGACCCGACCCCGCCCCGAGGAGACGCCATGCCCGAGTGCCCCACGACCGGCAAGCGGTGCCCCGAATGCGGAGCGCTGCAGCCGGAACACCAGCTCGTCCACGAACGCCACCCCGAGGCACCCGACGACTGGGTAGGCACCAGCAGGCCTTGCTCTCGCGCACCCGAAGGCACGGGCACCCGGTGACCGCGCCTAGACCCGACCATCTTCGAGGAGGCCCCGTGCCCGACCATCACAAGTTCCCCACCGACACCCGTGTCCGATTCGATGTTGCCTCGAGCTCGCCGAACCCGCCGGGCACGGTCGTGAACGGGACACCGAACCGAGAAGGTCAGATCCTCGTAGCCTGGGACGGTCTCGGCACCCATTTCGAGGATCCCGCGGATCTTGCGCTCGTCGAGGACGCGGCGTGATCGATCCAGAGTGCACCGCCAAGCTTGCGGGGGATGCGCGGTCCATGGCCGCATCCAGCGAGCTGCCCTTGCCGGTGCGGGCGATGCTGAGTGACCTGGCTGTCGCCGTTGAGTCGGCGAGCGCCTCGCGCGATGACGAGGACCGCATCGCCCTCCGCCGAGTTCGCCGCGCGCTCGCCGCCCACCCGCGGTGCGACACCCACCACGATGACGACCCGGTCAGCTGCGGATGGAAGCACGTCGTTCGATCCGTGCAAGCGGCAATCGACGATCACTCGCCGGCTATCGGGGTCGACGCCGACAACGCTCGCCTGTACCGGGCCCTCGCAGAGGTGCGCGAAAAGCACGCACAGACGGCGGAGATGCTCGAGATCGCTCTTCAAGACGCTGCCGCGGTGCTGGGGATGGATGACAGCCTCCTCCTGGATGCCGACGTGATGAAGAAGCTGAGTGCCGCCGCGGAGCGCGCGGGAACCGAGTTGTCGCCAGCCGGTCTCGACGCACTCCCCAAGGACACCGTGGTGCTGACTCGCGACCCGCGGCTCGTCCCGGCCGTCACACTCTGGATCCGCGCCGACGACGATCAGGATGGTGCGTGGTGGCGCATCGGCACCGACGACACGTTCCAGTCCGACGACGTGCTATACGGCGACCCGCGCGAGGCCCGCGTCCTCTACGTGCCGGACGAAGTCCTGCTGTGTGAGGGGGACCGCGATGCCTGAGCGCACAGTCACCGTGTGTGATGCCTGCCTGACCGCGACTTGCTGGCAAGGGGAGTTCATGTGCCAGGCAGCGATCGGAGCCGGCACCACAGACCTGCCCCTCTCCAGGCTGCGGAAGCTCAATCGTGAACACCCGGACCGGTGGAAGGTGGCGAGCTGATGCCCGGGCTGAACGAGTGCCGGCTCCCGGACGTGCTCGATGTGCTCGCACGACGGCTGGACGAGGATCCGACGATCGGCTTCGCCCAGCGCTACCGCGCTGGGCGCTTCATCGCCGCACTGCGTGCTCGCCGCGAGAAGTGCCCCAAGAGGCAGTCCTACGACCACCCTGTGGACTGAGCCGAACCATCAAGAGGGAGGACCCCGACCAATGAGCAAGTACGTCGAAGAGTCGCTCATCATCGCGGCCCTGGAATCCGACCGCGAGGAGGTGCAACGTCTCGTGGGCGACATGCTTCCCGGCGAGCGCAGGGCACTCCTTGACGCGATCGAGCTGGTCGAAGAGGAGCTTGAGGCGGCGCCGGAGCAGCCCGGAAAGGGGCAGCCGTGACGCCGACGGAGAAGTACAGCGCGGCGATCCTGCCGTCGTTCGAGCAACCCGGGCAGTGGTTCTGGCAAGTGCTGGAGAACGGCCCGGCCGGCTCGCTCGGAGAGAACACGGGGACGGTGGTCGAGTCCGGGTACCGCAGCAGCGAGAAGGGCGCCGAGACGGCGGCACTCGCGGCGCTCATCCGCTGGCGCTCGACCGAGTAGGGTGCTCTCGCCGCAGGCGTTCTGACGCACCAGCAGTGCTGTTGACCTGCGCGTGTCGCGTCCCTGACGGTCCGAAAAGTCGTCGAGAAAAGGTGGCCGATTCTGCGGCAGACTGATAGTCGGAACGACCAACCCGACTCGAAGGAGCTCCACCCATGTCCGACACCATCATCAGCATTGCCACGGCCGGCCCGAACATCCCCAAACCCGTTCTCGTTCACCAGGGCGACCTGACGGTGGAGGGGCCGGTGGGGACCCACCGGTACCCCGCCGAGGTCTGGGAGATCTCGAACGGGTCCCGCTACGCGGTCATCACCCAGGTCGACGCCAACACGAGCCTGATCAACAACTCCGAGTCGGTCGCCAAGGCCGTGCACGGGGAGTTCGGCTTCGACACCACGATCATCGAGTACTGGCCCGAGCACCTCGGCGAGGACGCCTTCGCGATCAGCAACGAGCGCGGCGGGCATCGCGCCGTCGATCGTGAGGCGCTGCTGGCCGTAGGACTCGCGGTCCCGCACTGGGATTCCCCGGGCATCTGACCTGTGGGTGTCGCGTCCTCGGCGCTCGGTCAGCGGGCGTCGAGGACGACACGCTCCTGACGGTCGTGCGCTGCGCCCGCCTCGGCGGCGAACTCACGGAACTCCGCATTCGCGAGCGCTCCGATGCGCACGGATTCAGCGTTCCGGCGTACCAGGAGTTCGACGACGAGCTCGTCGGTGAACGAGCGTGTCGCCGCGATCAGGCCGGAGCAGTCGAGGCGAACCGCCGTGCCGGACAGGTCCGCTGGGACGTCGTCGAGCATTCGCTGGACGCGGTGGCGGGACCCGGCGAGCGCCGGGAGGGTGAGAGTGAAGGGGTGAGTCGCGCGCGTCATGACCGTTCCTGAGAGCTAGTGGACGCCGGGCACGGTGGCGTCTGGGTACTGCGTGCGGATGGCGGCCTTCTGGTCGTCGCTGAGGAACGCGCGCCACTCGCGGGCGATCGGATCGTAGAACGGGTGATTCGAGTTCGTCCGTGCCACGATCGCCCACCCGCGGCCGACGTTGTCCGACCCCGTCGAGACCATGCGGAACCCCATCGAGGCCACCAGATGAACCAGCTTCGCCTCGTCGAGCTCGGACGCGGCGATCGTGATCGGTGCGACGATGTGCGTGTTGGCATCGTTGTCGTCCCAGTGCACGATGACCTGCCTGTTGTCGCCGTCGAGCGCGATCGTGCAGTGGTACAGGCTCATCGAGGTCTCCGTTCGGGAAGGTGTGCGGATCTCGCGCAGTGTGCCTGACCGCCGGCCGTCTCGACGCAAGCGGCGCGCGTGCCGCATCTCTCCTCTTCGGGAGACAGGGAGGCGAAGTTGGCACCTCATGTGACCTGCAGGTGTCGCGTCCTTGATCAGGTGGCGCAGTCACGCAGGTGGCGAGTCCGGCTCTGGCCGAGTACCTTTCCGGAGATGCTGTACCCCGCTACGGCCGCGCTGCGCGCGGCGCGATCCGCCCGCGAGTCCCGCAGTGCTCTGGTCGACGCGGTGCGGCAGCGGACGCCGCCGAGGCTGATCGCCTGGGCCCTATCGACGGACGCGGCGGGTCTGGTAGAACAGCTCGAGCAGATCGCCTGCGACGTCGTGGATGCCCACGATTTTCGTGCCGGCGACGTGATCGTCCGATCGGCGGCGCGCCCGGGCTGTCTACTGTGGCGCGTGGCGGAGCCGTACCGGAGGCCATGCTTCCAACCGGAACCTCAGATCCTGCTGGAGTCCGGGACGCACCCGTTCGTGTTCACCGGCGATGCCGCGCAGTCGTTGGTCCCTGCCAGGGTGATTCGCGCTGCCGAGTGTCCGGCCGCGTCGTGCGCGTGACCGCGGCCGGCGGGATGGTCAGGCAGCGAGTCCGCTGACGTAGATCACGATGTCGTCGACCTTGTACATGCGCTGGTCTCCGGGCGAGGGAACCGCCTGAGCGCCCGGGTAGAGCCCCAGGTAGTTCTTGATCTCCTGGGCCGTGCCGCTGACGGTGTCGAAGAGCTCGGTGCCGCTGTAGACGGTCGCGGTGACAACGCTCATGTCGCGGTGACCTCCAGGATCTCGCGCCAGCTGACGGCGTCGAAGTCGAGCGCATCCAGCCAGCACTCGTCGGCTCGGGAGCGTACGAGCTGCTCGAGGATCGTCACTGCGTCGCCGACCGCGCCGGAGCGGAAGAAGGCGCCGGCGTCTGCGAGCGCGCCGGCGAGCGCGGGAGCGCTCTCGAGTGCGCGGACGACGTCGGCCGTGGCTGCTGTCGACCACGCGTGCGGGGAGGTCACGAGATGCCCTCGGCCGGATCGCGACGTGTGAGGCCGGCGCATCGCGCTCGCGAGTCGGTTGGTGTCATGGGCAGAGAGTGTCAGCCCGCTGCTGGATCAGCCGTCGACGGCGCGTTTGCGTATGCGCACCGCCGCCGGCGGCATACCGCACCGGTGGCATCGGTTCTCGGAGGTGAGGCGCACCTCGGTCTCCCACTCGTCGCCGAGTGCCGTCTTGCATGACCAGCAGACCTCCATGCAGGTCGGTGTGGCGCCGAGGGAGAAGTGCGATCCAAGCATGCAGGTGGTCCGTTCGAGTTCTGCGTAGAGGACGACGCCCCAACTGCGCAGATGCGAGCTGGGGCGTCGTGGTTGTCGGCTTCGGTCAGAGCTTGCGGGCCAGCGCGTCGATGTCGGCGAGCTTGAGGGCGCCGAAGACCGACGCGGGGTTGTAGCCGAACGCGACAGGCCCGCCCTTCGGGTGGGTGAAGACCGTCTCGACGATCGCGTCGTTGGTCGCCACCGCGAAGACCTCGAGCCAGGCGTCGCCGGTCTCGATGAGAGCGTGTGCCTCGGTCGGGTCGAGCACCGAAGTACCGACCGCGCCGTTGTGGACCTCGGCGGCGCGCTCCGGCGTCGTCTTGCACGCGTCGAGGTACCGCTTGTAGGCCGCGAGAGCGTAGCTCGAGGCGTTGATCCCGTCGTATCCCGCCGCCGAGACCGATCCCGACCAGCCCCCGGAATCGCCACCGGGCCGCAGCCACGCCGTGAAGGTGGGGGAGTTGGCCTTCGCTCGGGCGTCGAGGTCCGCCGCGGCGGGATTGCCGCCGACCGAGCAGCGCGTGATGCCGCGCAGGGTGCCATCCACGGTGTCGTGGCCCATGACGGGAGCCCACTTGGCGGAGGCCGACAGCGGGAGCGCCGCGACGTCGAGGACCGCGTACGGGCGGTCCGTCGGAACCGGCGCCGCGGTCGCCGTGGCCGTCGGAGTGAGCAGGGCCGCCGCGACGGTGCCGGCGGCGAGGAACGATCGGAGCTTCTGGTTGGTCGTCATGGCGGGCAAGCTAGCTGGATACCGGCCTGACGATGGAGCGCGGCGCGTGCGGAAGAAGTGCTCCCTCAGCGGCCGAAGGGGAAGCGCTCGTCTTCGGGGAGAGCATCTCCTCGAGCATCGCAGCACAGCCCGAACCAGGCTTCCTCGTCCGTTTCCGGGGAGCGGATGACGACCACGCGTGTCTGCCTCCCGCAGGAGCTGCAGTGCGCGACATGTGAGGGAGAGATGTGCTGCTGCAGGAAGGGGCCGTGCTCGTCGACGCCTTCGATGTCGGGGGTGCCTGCGCCGATGTACAGAGGGTCGCTCACGTGGCCTCCTCGGAGTGGGTTGTATCGGACGGGAAGTCGGGCTACGCGGCCCGACAGGCGACGATGCTGCCGCGCTCGAGGGTCAGGACGACGTCGCCCTGACGGTTCTCGGAGTTCTCGATCGAGAACCCGATCTGCGAGTTGGCCTTCGTCGTGAAAGTGCCTGCGGCGGTCTCCACCTCGAAGACGGGGCTGTGTGGGCTGCGGCTGGAGTTGGCCCTGCGGACGTCGGTGATGCGCGTGGTGATGGTCTCGCTCATGGTTTCCTCTCGTGGGGCCTGACCAAGTCGGGCTTCTGCCCCTGCTTGTCGGCGGCCATGCTGATCGGCTGGGCGAAGTCGACCGCCTCGACGGGAGGATCGCATCTGGGCCCGCAGATGCCGACCTGCGGCGCGCCGCGTCGCGGCCGGCGTCATCCGCCTTCGAACTCGGCGCGCGCGGCTGCGTACTCGGAGCGGGAGAACCTACCGAGCGGTCGAGCTGAGAAGGGGATTCCGCGGCGTGCCAGCCAGGTCCGGCTCAGTGCCGCCGTCACGTCGTCGGCTGGGTAGGCGATCAGCTCGTCTTCGATCCCGCCCGTCGGGTCGTTCGGAACGACGTGCCAGACGAAGACGAAAGGTGAAGCCATCAGCGCTGGCCGCGGGTCCGGTGCTCGGCGAGCCGCTCGTAGAACTCGTCGAGCGACATCTCGCCGAGGTACTCGCTGGAGACCGGGGCTTGCGGTGGCTATGACAGCTTGAAGAGGCCCCGGCTCGACGGCTAGACCTGGCCCCGTTTGCGACTCGCCGGTGGTGTTGCGACGGTTTGATCTGGCCCCACCTGATGGTTGCTCGTGAACATCGTTTCCGAGCCGAAGCAGGTGGTGGCCAATGATGGGATCGAAGGTGGAGCTGTTCGCGCAGATCCGGCGGGACGCCCGGGTCGAGGGCATGAGTATCCGGGCGTTGGCTCGCAAGCATGGCGTGCACCGGAGGACGGTGCGGCAGGCGTTGTCATCGGCGGAGCCGCCGCCGCGGAAGACGCCGGAGCGGTCGTCGCCGCGGTTGGACCGGTTCAAGGCGGCGATTGATGAGATGTTGCGGTCGGATCTGGATGCTCCGCGTAAGCAGCGGCACACCGCGACGCGGATCCGGGAACGCCTGGCGATCGAGCACGATGCGGTCGAGTTGTCGTATTCGACGGTGCGGGACTACGTGCGGGTCCGGCGGGCGCAGATCGAGGTGGAGGCCGGCCGCCGGACGGAGGTGTTCATCGCCCAGGACCACGCCCCGGGCGCGGAGGCGGAGGTCGACTTCGGCGAGGTCTGGGTGATCCTGGGCGGGGTGAAGACCAAGTGCCACATGTTCGTCTACCGGCTCTCGCACTCGGGCAAGGCCATTCACCGGGTCTATCCGACCGGCGGGCAGGAAGCGTTCCTCGAAGGGCACGTCGAGGCGTTCCGCGAGCTCGGCGGGGTCCCGACCCGGCATATCCGCTACGACAATCTCACCTCGGCGGTGGTCGCGGTCCTGCAGGGCGGAGACCGGCGGCGACAGGAGAACCCGCGGTGGACGTTGTTTCACTCGCACTACGGATTCGATCCGTTCTACTGCCAGCCCGGCATCGCCGGGGCGCACGAGAAGGGCGGCGTTGAAGGCGAGGTCGGATGGTTCCGCCGCAACCGGCTGACCCCAATGCCGCAGGTCGAGTCCCTCGATGAGCTCAACGAGCAGATCAAAGCCTGGGAGGACCGCGACGAGGGCCGCCGGATCGACGGACGACTGCGCACCATCGGCCAGGACTACGAGCACGACCGAGCAGCGCTCGCGCCGCTGCCGGTGGAGGATTTCGACCCGGGCCTGATCCTCACACCACGGGTCGATCGGTCGGCGATGATCACCGTTCGGATGGTGAAGTATTCGGTGCCGGCGCACCTGATCGGCCGCCGAGTCCGCGTCTCACTACAAGCCTCCCAGCTGCTGGTCTACGACGGCCGGACCCTGGTCGCGCGGCATCCACGGGTCGCCGGCCGCGGCACCGCGAAGATCGACCTCGACCACTACCTCGAGGTGCTCAAGTTCAAACCCGGTGCCCTGCCGGGATCAACGGCGTTGGCGCAGGCCCGCGCTGCCGGGGTGTTCACCGCCAGCCATGATGCGTTCTGGGCCGCCGCCCGACGAGTCAACGGCGACACCGACGGCACCAGCGAGCTGATCGACGTCCTGCTGCTGCACCGCAGCCTGCCCGCCGCGGCGGTGATCGCCGGCATCGATGCTGCATTGCGGGTCGGGGCGGTGAGCGCCGAGGTCGTCGCCGTTGAGGCTCGCCGCGCCGAAGCCCGCCTGCTCGCGCACGCCTCGGTCGCTGCCGACCAGACAGGTGGGGCCAACGCTGGCCGTCATCTCGATCGCCATGCCGAACGACGCGAGCAACGAGTTGTCAGCCTCACCCAACGACGGCTCGCAGACCCCGCGGCGGTGATCGCCGGCCTGCCACCCGACCGGCGACCGCTGCCCAGCGTTACGGCCTACGACCGCCTGCTCCCGCAGCACCGGCGACGCACTGCCTCCGACGCGCTACCTGCGTCGCTGGACCCACCACCGATTGAGTCGCTGGACCCACCACCGATTGAAAGGCCCACCCGGCTATGACCGCAACCGCCAATAAGAACCAGACGAATGCGCTGGCCCCGTCGTTGCGCCGCCGGGGCGGCCTCACCGAAGAAGCCGCCCTCGCCGCCGTTGACCAGGCCTGCCGGCGCCTACGCCTGCCGACAGTGCGGTCGATGATCGACCAGCACCTCACCGCCGCCGCCAAGCAGCAATTGTCCTACCAGGGGTTCCTCGCCGAACTCCTGCTCGCCGAAGTCGACGACCGGGACCGCCGCTCCACTGTTCGCCGCGTCAAAGCCGCGGGGTTCCCGCGGGAGAAGTGGCTGGCGGACTTCGACTTCGACGCCAACCCCGACATCGAACCCGCCACCATCCACCAGCTCGCCACCGGCGACTGGATCCGCCACGGACTGCCGCTCTGCCTCATCGGCGACTCCGGAACCGGCAAATCCCATCTGCTGATCGGATTGGGAACCGCTGCCGCCGAGCAAGGCTTTAGAGTCCGCTACACCCTCGCCACCAAACTAGTGAACGAGCTGGTCGAGGCCGCTGACGAGAAGCAGCTCGCGAAGACCATCAACCGCTACGGCCGCGTTGACCTGCTCATCATCGACGAGCTCGGCTACATGGAACTCGATCGCCGCGGCGCCGAACTGCTCTTCCAAGTCCTCACCGAACGCGAAGAGAAGAACAGCGTCGCGATCGCTTCCAACCAGTCCTTCTCCGGCTGGACAGACACCTTCACCGACCCACGACTCTGCGCCGCGATCGTCGACCGGCTCACCTACCGCGGCACCATCATCGAAACCGGCACTCACAGCTACCGCCTGGCTCACACCGAAGCAGCAGCTACCGCGGGCTAAGCGCGGCGTTCGTCCTTGACTACCGACAGATGCCGGCGCAAGGCCCGGTTCTGGTGAGTGACATAAACCACGGTCCACCGGGTCGTCAGGTTCGGCAGTGGCTCCCCGTCTTTAATCTTCACCCGGACCGATACCTGATCACCGAGCTGATCATCACGCGCGATCACGAACTCGGCATACGCACGCACCGACTCGCGATCCCAACCAGTCGGCGCAACCACACTGCGCACCCGCGGCCGCCCATCCACACCCCGGACTCTAGCGGCTCAGGGCCCCACTCAGGTGGGGCCGAATGAAACCGCCCTACCGGGGCCAGATCAACTTGACATAGCCATTGCGGGCTCATCGACCCCCTCCCGCTCGGGTACGCGCCTCACCCGCATCCGGGGTCTCGCTGGCGATGAGCTCGTCACCGGCGGCGAAGTTGGGGGTCGCAGCGTGGACAATTCGCCAGACGTGCACCGTTGCGCCGCTCATGCCGCGTCCTGAGCCCAGGTGGTGACGATGTCGGTCCAGTCGACCTGCGCGTAGTCGATCTCGTCCGAGAGGTACTTGACGGTGCTGGTCCGGGTCACGAGCGCTTGGAGTTCGTCCGCAGCGCCGGCCACGTCACCGCTCCGTGCGCGCAGGCCGATCCGGTTCTCGATCGGTTCGAACCCCTGCGTGTTGTCGCAGGAGGCCGCGACCAGCCAGGTGTCGTCGTTGCTGTATCCATTTCGAGTCACGTGTCGCAGCGTCACAGGGGAGGTCCCCGGACCGTGCACGTGGCGCGAACGGATCAGGCGCTGACGTCGTCGGTCGACACCGTGAGATCTGGCGCGGTACCAGCGACGAACGTCCACCCGTACGCGACAGCGATGGTGCGATGCTCGAGATCAGGCCAGTCGACGGCGACCACGCGGATGTCGCGGTGATAGAGCCGCGAGCCGGGATGAAGCTCGGCCACGTCGACGCCGTACCTGTTGCGATCCTCGGCGGTCATCGAGGTAGGCCCGCCGGCGTGAACACCAGGCTGACCGGGTCACCCTGCATCGGTTCCGCGTACCGCCTCTTCAGGTACGCGTGCAGGTCGTAGGCCTGGTGCTCGGTAGCGGGCGGCATGCGCCGGAACCACTCGATCGACGCCACGCTGTGCTCGTCGGTGCGATCGTAGGTCGTCAGATACCCGGGCTCGCGGTCTTTCCCGGAGTCGAGGAACACCGCGACGGGCTCGCCGTCGTCGTCGATGACGTAGGTCACCCTGTAGTCGTCCATGGCTGCAGCGTGGTGGACTGGTCACCGAGACGCCGCCCGCGGCGCGGACTGGACTGCCCCTAGGCCTCGCGCGGAATCAGTCGCGGGCGGTAGGTGACGACCCGCTTCGTCTCGACCTCGGCGAGCACCGGGATCGGATCGCCCGTTGTGTCGGTGCCGTACTCGTAGTTGGAGCCGACGGTGTACTGCCACAGTTCGCCGTCGGGGTCTGCCGCGACGATGTCGAAGTAGACGGTGGAGTGCTTGAACCAGGAGTACGTGGAGGCGACCACCGTCCAGCCGGCGTAGTACTCGCCGACCGACGTGAGCTCGTTGCCGTTCGCCGCGAGGAAGGCTCTGGCTTGCTGCACGGTGCTCATCGTCGTGTCCAGGGTCGCACGTCGCCGGTGAGCACCAGACCGTCGCCCGCGCACGCGGTGCAGAGGGCAACAGGCTCTCCGAGCTGGGCTTCGATGTCGCCCACGATCCGATCCACCTCAGCGTGGGCGATGTCGGGGCTGGTGGCCGCAATGGTCAGCGGTACCTGAGTGTGCAGCTCGACGTACTTGGTGTCGGTGATCGGCACCCGCTTGGCGTTGCGCCGGTTGTTCGTCGGGTCCTTCTTGACCATGCGGGTGCGGGCGTCCTCGTAGGCGACCTGGAACTCGACGAGCAGGGTGGCCGTCTCCTGCCCGTGTCGGGCAGGCCACAGGTTCACCCGCCGGTCCTTGCCCTTGATCTGATCCTCGACCAGCTGAGGCACTCCACGAAGGCGGCCGGGCACCAGCGCGGCGAGCTGCGAGGGAATGCCGAGGTATTCGGGGTCCGGCTCCCACCCCGCGGCGTCGTGCGCGATCTGCTCGTGGTCGACGTCGAGGATGCGCATGTCGGCGACGGAGACGGTGCGCGTCGGCGTCGAAGTGCTCGTCGTGACGTCCTCGACGCGACGGTAGAAGGCGTCGACGTTCTCCCACCTGGTTCGCAGGTCCGCCATCTCCTCGTCGGTGGTCACGGCCTCGGGTAGCCCGGGGACCGTCGTGATGCGCTCGTACCTCAGCAGCACGGCGGCCTTCTCCGTCTCCGGCGGGCCGGCGATCGTGAACTCGGTCGTTCCCGGGTCGAGGACGACGAAGCCGCGGTCTGCATGCACGGTGGCGGACTCGACGACCGATTCGGAGCCGCGGTACCCGTCGCGCTGAAGCCGCGTCGGAACGATCAACGTTCCGTTGGTGAGGCGTAAGGCGATGGTCACAGGGGTCTCCTCCGTGGTCGGGGTAGCGAACGGACTCGTTGGTGCGGCGCTCAAGACGCACCTTGTGCAGGCCGCAGGCACGGCGGACAGTATTCGTCGGGCGCTGCAGCGAGGTCGCCGCGCAGCCGTTCCGGACCTTGGGTAGCCCACACGAGATCGTCTGCGGTGATCACGGCGCCCTGCTCTGCGGCGTCGATCAGCTGATGCAGGGCCAGCAGCGCCATCGAGGGACGGACTCCGAATGCGTCGAACAGGTACTGGTCGCTGCGTTGGCGGTCGGACTCGCGGTGCACGACGAAGTTGCGGGTGGCGTGAAACCACACGGCGTGCGCGCGGATGACTTCCCGGTCGAATTCGCCCGTGCTGCGCGCGGTGTCCGCGAGCTCGGCGAGGAGCTGTTCGGAAGCTGCGGGATCCGGAGGGGCGATCCGGTTCGCGAGTTCGGTGTCGCGTTCCCATGAGCGCGCTGCCATGAGCGCATCACGATCGTTGACGAGCCCGCGGATGGTGGACGCCGCGGCGGCGAGGAGGTCGGTGACGTCGCGCACGCTCGTCTGAGGCACGGGCTCGAACCGGTCTTCGGCGGACGCGTCCGGGTCGACGATGTCCTCGGTCAGCGCGTTGGCGAGGGTTCGGATCTCGGCCGTGTCGGAGAGGGCGGCATTGGGGTCCCTGCGGATCTTCGTGCGCATCGCGGTGTAGGCAGCGGCTACCGCATCCGGACTGATCTCGGCGGCGTTGTGGGTCACGGGGTCTCCTTCGCGTCCTCTTCGAGGTCCAGTAGTGCGTACACCAGTGCCTGCGCGGTATCGCGAACCTCCGCAGCGACTTCGGACGTTCGGTCGTCGCGAAGCCTGTCGAGCCCCTTCGTGAGCTCGAAGTAGATGTGAGCGGCCTTGGCGTGGTTCTGCGCGAGCGTGACGACCGGAGAGGTGCGGGGCACCAGCAGCTCTGCCCGGCTCCACAAGTCCCGGCGGGCTGCCGACCGGAAGCCGACACCGTCGACATCGGTGACACGGAAGCGGTGCTCGGCGCCTCGTTCGTC
The DNA here is from genome assembly GCF_900104775.1 of Tsukamurella tyrosinosolvens. Lineage (NCBI taxonomy): Bacteria > Bacillati > Actinomycetota > Actinomycetes > Mycobacteriales > Tsukamurellaceae > Tsukamurella > Tsukamurella tyrosinosolvens. Next base: position 2,731,751 of record NZ_FNSA01000003.1, on the reverse strand, counting down.
GGCAACGACGATGTCGCGCTTGCCCACACGGACGATTTCGACGTGGTGGCGGACCTGGGGCGGCTCGGCGGCGCCGCGGCCCGCCAAGATGACGGTGCCCTCGGCGCCCAGCACAGCCCAGGACGTGTCTGCTTCCACCATGCGGCCTCCTCAAGTGAAATCTCTAAAACAGAGAGTAGCTTGATCGTGGAGCGGCGCGCAACCGTCGTCAGACGCCGGCGACCGTTCGCGCATCTGCGTAGACCGCCCGCAGTTCGACCCCGTCCGGGGGCCCCTGCACGGCGGCGTCGGAAGCAACCACCGCCCGGAGCGTGATGCCGGCACAGAGGAAGTCGGCGACAGATCGACGGAGGTGGTTGGCCGAGGACACCAGCACTGCGGCCGTGCCCATCCCGCGGCCACGCATGAGCGCAGCCGTGTTCGTCGCGTTGGTGGCGGTGGAACCCGACCTGTCTTCGAGATGGATGCGCGCCGCCGGCAGGCCGTTGGCCACGAGCCAGTCGCGCATCGCCGCCGCCTCGGTCCGGCCGGCGCGAGGAGCTCCGCCCGAGAGCACCACCGGCATCGCCGGGTACTTCTGAGCGACGGCGAGCCCCTTGCGTAGACGTTCAACGAGAATCGGCCGGACGCCGCCGTCGTCGAGGAGACCGAAGCCGAGCACGACGATCGCCGACCCGGGCGCGATACCTCCAGGGACCTGGTCAGTCAGCGGGAAGGTCAGCGCCTGATCGACGTTCGACATCACCGCGGCCGCTCGCCTTGCCTCAGCGGCGGGGAGCCGATCCAGCGCGTTCTGTGCGCCGGCCCGATCCCCGGCTGCCTGCCGCTCGAAGGCCGCGTCGAGCAGCTCGCGTTGCGGTTCGGCGGACGCGGAGGGGGCCAGGGCGGCGAGTCCGGCGCCGAGAGCGGCGATCAGTGCTGCGCGGCGTGTGATCGCCGGGCTCACGCCGCCACCTCGAACAGCTCGATCTGGTTCGGGTCGATGGGCTGCTGAAAGGGGATGCCTTCGATGATCTCGGGATCGTCGGGGATGGCCTCGGCGAGCTCGAGCGCCTCGGCGAGGGACCACATCAGCTCGACCCGGTCCACCAGGGTCTGGCGCGAGCCGACGAACAGTTCCCGCGCTCCTCGCACATGCTCGAGGAGCGCCCCAGCCACGGCGACCACCTCACGCGAGGGGTTGCCGGCCAGCAGGGACTCGATGCTGTAGGCGAGCAGCGAGACCGCGCACTCTTCCGGAGCGCCGACCCCGCCCTTTGCGACGCCGAATCCGGAATCGAACCGCGCGAAGGGCTCCCCGGACGAGAAGAGCTCCCACCGCGGGGTGAAGGCGCCGGCGAGAACCGGCCGGCCGCGCTCGTGCTCCTCGCGCGGAGTGGTGGGCAGGCTCGACCAGGCCGGTTCGAGATCCGTGCCGGAACGCTCGAGCAGGGTGCCGATGTGGGCCTGCAGGTACCGAGGGAGGTCCGTCACGATGTCGCCGTCGACGACCTTCCCCGCGCGCGTGACGAAGCTCAGGACCAGCGGCGTGCTGACGAGCAGCTCGAAGTCCGACCGGACTGCGCGCCGAGCGACGTCGGCCTCGCCGCGCGCGGACCAGAGGTAGCGGGCCCAGACCGCGCGACCGACGGCCTCCTCGACACTCACACAGCGGGTGGCCTGCGCGAGGAAGTGCAGGACGGGCTCGGCGGCGCGCGGCATCTCCGCAGCAGGCACGGCCTGCGGGAGAAGGCGCGCGACCGCGGCCGAGGCGGTGCAGGCGTCATCGGCCGGCATGAGGTGGCGGTCACCGTCGTTGGTGGCGAACGAGATCCGGCCGGTCGCCGCGTCGAGCTCGTCGGCGAGTGGTTCGGCGACCTTGTAAGCGGCGGTGCGGTTGAGCTCGACAACGCGCGCACCGAAGGAGGCCCGCTCATCCTGGCGCCGAACGACGAGGCGCTCGAGAGCTTCTCGTGAGAGCGGCACAGCTCCGGCGAGGTCCTCGCGGACGCCGAGCGGGGACGGCGGGGTCAGAAAGCTACGTGGTGACATGGAGGCTCCTCGGGAGTGGTTGGTCTGGAGAGCAGTTCGCAGGTAACCAGCGCCGGCGGCCGTATCGCGAGCGGGGCGCGACTGGAGCAACCGCGCCGGCCACGCGATCAGGGGCTCGCGCGCGAGAGAGTTCCGGGGTCCGCGACCTCGACGTTAGGAACCCGCATGTCAACGACCCTGCTGATCCTCGCCGGATGCTCCGAGCTCGTGATCGACTGCACACGACTTGACGAGCCTCAGGACGGCTGGGAGGTCCCTCTGCTCAGCCGTGTCGAGGCGCAGGAGTTCGCGGATCTGATCCATCGACACCGGGTCGGCGGTGCTTCGTTCGACTCGGACGGCACGTTGCTCATCGACTACGAAGGCGGCGTGGAGATCTTCCGGCCCAACGCGAACGGCGAGTACCGGATCAGCGGGTGGGAGTGGATGCGCGACGCGCCAGATCTCGACTACCGCGCGATCGCAGTCTGCACGGGGAACGGCGAGGTCACCCTCGAATCCACAGGGGAGCACGTCGCGAGCTACGGCGACGAAGTGTCCATGCGGGCGAACTTGCTCGCTGCCGGGTACCGCTTGTTCTACGGAGGCCCGAACGCTCAGACCGGGAAGATGATGGTCTTCCCGGTCTGAGCAGGGTCAGACTCGCGCGCGCTGGGCAGCGGAGAGCACGATGAGGCCGTTGCGCAGGAGGTACCGGGCGGAGTCGTCTGCTCGAGCGATGGCCGCGTCGGCCGCGGTGACGAGGTACGTGCCCCAGGCCTCGAGGTAGCCCTCCGAAGGCTCGGATGCCCAGAGCTGGTCCTGGGCAGCGCGCCAGGCGGTTGAGGGGACATCCGCAGGGAACCCGAAACGTGCGACCAGGGCGCGGTAGGCGTCATCGACGTCGGCGCGGTCGATCGCACAGATTCTCACCCGGTCGACGGTCGGCCCGGCGGGCACGGTGAGTGCCGCGGCGAGCTCGCCGCCGGTCACCTTCTTCGCTCGAGGGTCAGCGAGCTTGTCCTCGGTCGTGAGGATCTCGGACGGGGCCGGAATCAGGCCCTCGTCCACGGCCGCGAGGAGCGCGACGTGCGGGGTCCGGCACCCGAGCCACCGTGCGAGGAACGCCTCGTTCGCCGCCATGGCCAGGGACGTGCAGTTCTCGCTGATCTGGGAGCCGCTCGGCAGGTAACCCAGGCCCTGCTCGGTCGCGAAGACGGCATTGCCCGCGGCGTCCATCGCCACGGCGACGCTGGTCTCGGTCCCTGCGGCCTTCGCGATCTGCGCCGTGATCAGTGTGGCGCGCGACGGCTGGGGGGCCGCGGGACGGGCAGGTGCCTGCGCCTCCGGAACGATCGACGCTGCGGTGAGCGTGGGGATCTGGTCCGCGCACCAGAGCTCGTATCGCGCGGAATCGATGTCGCCGGAGTCGAGGTCTTCGGCCGCCCGGAGGAGCAACTCGGATGCCCACAGGCCGCGGTACTCGTCCTTGGGACGCGCGGTCCACCGCGCTGACGCGACCGCCGCTTCGACATCCCTCGAGGCGGTGAAGTCGACGTCCCACTCGCGCGAGAGTCGCTCGAAGACCGCGTGCGCCTGCGACACCGGAACGGCGCCGGTGCGGCTGCGGGGCTGGTCGAGGACCGCCGCTTCGGCCTCCTCCAGCGCCTCGGCGTCGAGGTTTCCGCCGGGGCCGGTCGTTGCCACGGCATCGAAAGGCTCCACGTGCTCCTGCTCGGCGGCGGCGAGCAGCGGCATCTGCGGGTGCGCGCACCCGATCCAGCGAGCGATGAACTCCGCAGGCACGGCGTCGATGAGCGGGGTGAGCCCGTCTGCGCCGGCGCCGCCCTCGGGAAGGAATCCGAGCCCGTCGGCGGTGCAGAAGTAGGCATCATCCCCAGTAACCCCGACGGAGACCGCGGTGTCGCGGTCAGCGTCGGCGAGCTGGCGCGAGAGCGCAGTCGCCAGAGCCGTGGCGCGCTCGCGGGCCTCGCCGAGGTTGATCACGCGGGCGCTGCCCGCGGCGGGAAGCTCGGGAACGTCCGCTTCGTCGCTCACCTCGAGATCGGGCTCGTCATCGAGGGAGTCCGTGTCTTCCGGGGCAGGCTGGTTCTCGTCGATCCGCGCGAGAAGGTTCCCGCCCCAGTAGCCGAGGCCTGCAGTCACCGCGAGCACCCAGAGCGCACCGCCGGGGATCTTCTCAGCCGCGGGGGCGTACCCAGCCACGAGGCCGCGGCACAGGCACCATGCGATACCGGCGGTGGCGGCCGCGGCGAGGATCGAGGCCCACTGTGCGGGGTGCTGACCGCGGTAGCGGATCGCCGCCGCCAGCACCCCGATCTGGGGCACGGCCAACGCGGTGGCGAAGGCCACGAAGAACCAGCGGAAGTCCGCCTGAGTGCCCGCGGGCAGGGTGCTCTGGCTGATCCACTGCCAGAGCATCACGACGGTGGCGATCGCGGACAGGCCGACGCAGTAGCGGACCCACCCGGATGCATCGAGCCGGTCGAGCAGGTGCGCGCCGCCGGCGACGGCAGCGACCACCAGCAGGAGCTGCCCCAGCACAGGGGCGAAGCCGGGCAGGCCGGCGAGGTCGAAGACGCGTTCGCTCAGCGGCCCGCCCACCGCGGGAGTGAGGGCTGCGGTGCCTGCGGCGGCCGCGAGAAGGCCGACCGTTCCGGACCGACTCGCGGCCTCGGGGCCGTGCCGGAATCGAGCCGCCCCGAGGCCGGCGAGAGCGCCGGCCAGGAGACCGAACTGGTACGGGGTCACGTGAACTCCTCTGGTGGTGTGGAGGCCTGCCACCCACTCACGTGGCTGGGCGGCCGGGCCCTGTAACGCGCTGGATTATGGCCTCGGACACACCGCCGAGCGCTCCGCGGCGCGATGCTGTTGGAGCCACTACCGGCGGGAACGCCGCGCGTGCCCGCCGGTAGCGTTCACGCCGCCGCTGCTCCGCGGGCGGACAGGGGCAGCGCCACCTGGATGGTCGCGTAGTCGTCGGGCGCGACGATCATGCGGCCTCGGCCAGGAGCCCACCGTCGGGGACGCAGATGCTGCGACGCGAAGAACGGCGGCGACGTGTTCGGTGATCCACTGAGCTGCAGGAGCGTGCGGTGTCGGCATCCGGCCAACGCACCCAGGAACGGAGCGTTTTCCCAGCTGGTGGACATGTCCGCGTTGTCGGTCACGATGAACCGGACCCCGAGATCGGTGCCGCTGGAGATGAGCGGCACAAGCCGGTCGAGCGCGGAACTCCGGGCGTATCCACTGGTCATCGCGTTGAAGTTGTCGATCACGACGAACACTTCAGGGTTCGGACGGGCCGGAACGTCACCATCGGAGCTCGTGGTCGACTCGGCGGTTCGCCGGCGCGCAGCCATGAGCTGCTCGAGAGTCGAAACCGCCGTCTCGACCTGCTCGGGAGTCCGGGCGTATCCGCTCGGCCGCACACGCCCGCTGTCGAACGTCTTCTCGGGGCGGAGGTATCCGCGTTTGCGAAGTCCGTCGGCGGCGTTGGACAGGTCTCCTCGCGGGTCGAGAACGTACACCGCCATGTCGGACGGGCCGTGCAGGTGCGCCGCGGACTCCACCGCTGTCAGCGCTGCGGTGGATCGGCCCGATTCCGCGGCGCCGTAGATCAGCAGGTGTGCCGACTGGCCCTCCGGACCGATGATCCGGTCAGTGCGGAGGTCGACGCCGAGCGGCAGAGCAGCGCCGGACAGCGCCACCTCGGCCTCCGCGGGAACCGGCGCACTGCAGATGGCAGACCAGAGGTCTTCGAGGCTGACGGTGTCCGGAGCGGGGTTCACTCGCGGGACCTCGAACCCCCTGGGCGAGATCTGCAGGTTCTTGACGGCGTGTGCGATCTGTTCCCGCGGCGACTCGGCGGTCGGTTCGGTGCGCGCGCTCGGGAAGGCGATCCGCGCGGGGAGTCCGGACTTCGCGTCCACCGACCAGCCGGGCTTACCCCGCGGGATCAGCTCGTCCAGATCGACGCGAATCTCAGGGCGCAGACGACTCTGGCTGTAGTCCCGCGAGCACAGTTGCAGCGTCACGGGAGCCTCGATCGCGTAGTGCGGGTGATTCCCGGTCGAGCGGCCTCCTGCGGAGTCGGCGGTGAACACCAGGTGCACGCCGACGTCCGGTCCGTTGTCCGCGATCGTGAGCAGCTGCTGAGCTCGCTCGCTGCGGTCCTCGCCGAGGAACGCTCCGATTCCGTCGATCGCGAGAACGAGGCGGTGGTGCGGATCGCTCGTGCGGCCGGCCAGGAATTCGTCGACCGTCAAGGTCGGCTGGGCTGCCCGCGCGACGCGACGCTCCTCGATCACCCTCTCGGCCCGGGCGATGAGTCGCTCGACCATCAGCGAATCCGCCGCGGTGGCGTATCCCGCGACGCTCGGAAGGTCAGAGATCGCCTCGAGGTCCCCGTCGTCGCTGATCAGGAGGAACCGTGGGCCTTCGGCGTGCAGAGCGGCGCCGAAGACCATGGTCATGAGCGCGGTGGTTCGCCCCGTGAGCGGGTCGCCGGCGATCGCGAGCCGGGGCGCGTCGTCGAGGTCGATGCACCAGGGCTCAGTGCCCGCACCGTTGGCGTCGGCCACGACGCCGATCGCCAGCTCGGACCGGCGCCGCCCAGCGAGCTTGAGGTCGCCCAGGCCGAAGGTGCGGTCGAGCACCGACCACCGGCGAAGGACTCCCGCGCCCGATCCGCCGCGACGCAGCAGAGCCAGCGCCTCGCGATGGGGCGCCGTGTACGGATCGTCCAGGCCGGTCGGAGAGGTGCCAGCCGGAAGGTCCGTGAAGCACAAGCCAGTGGTCTGGGACTCGGCCGTGCCGGTCGAGAACATCCAGGGTGCGGTGGGTGCTGACGTTCCGGGCAGCGAGCTGCCCTGCAGGGCGACCCGGACCGCAGACGAGATGATGGAGCGGGGCAGCGTGCGGGGGACGGCTGAGGCCGCAGTCGCGAAGATCCGAACGTCGTCTCGTCCTGCGATCGCGGTGATGAGGTCCCACCAGTCGGGCGCAGCCTTCAGGAGCAGATCGAGATCGTCGATGAACAGCAGGTTCATGCTCTTCTGCCCGTCGAGCTCGTCACTCGATCGCAGCTTGGAGCGAAGATCGAGCACCCGGTCTCCCAGATGAGCGGTGCGGGCGGTGAGGGACTGGGGATGGTGTTCGCCGATGAAGATCGCGGTGTCGTGCGGAGAGGTCGCTGCGGCGGCCTGTTCCACGAGCACATGGAGCAGTGTGGACTTGCCGCTGTTGCGGTGGCCCGAGATCAGCACGATCGGCGTGCGCTCGGAGGTCCGAGCGAAGATCGGTCCGCTGCCGTCGATCTCCTCATCAACCAGCCAGTGTGCGTCGCCGTCGGCGACGCTCGGCACGACGCCCAGGCACAGACTGCCGGGATCCCGGAGCTCGCGCTCGTAGTGGGAGACCACGCGCTCGAGGGCGTCGGAGATGCTGGGCGCTCCGGAGTCGACCTGCACCCGGCGGATGTCGCGGGCGGCGAGGCTGCTGAGCCTCCAGGCCTCCGCGAGTCGGCGTTCTTCGGCGCTCTGCCGGTTGTTCTTCTTGGTGGACATGTCACGTCTCGCTTTCGCGGTCGTACACGTCCCGCGCTCGTGCGGGGGATTCGCTTCCGGCGTTCCCGAAGGGATCTGAGCCGGGGAAGGGCCCACTGCGCGGGCGTGGTCCTGTGTCCCGGTGCGCGTCGCCGGTACGACGCTGGCGGGAACGTAGCGCCAGTGTCTCGCGGCGACGGCACGTGACACGCTCTCGTGAATCGGGCCGATCAGTTGTCGTGGGGATCCCAGACACTCGGGTCCTCGGCGAGGAACCGTCCGAATCCCGCACGCCAGATCGGCCACGGAAAGCGCCCGCGTCGGGCCTGGTCCACGACCGCCTCGATGTCGTCGCAAGCGTTGATCTTGTCGAAGTTGAGGCGCGACTCCCCGCAAGCGGTCCGTGCGACTTCGACATCATCGAGGAGTTGCTTCGTCGCGGAGTCCGTGAGGTTGAGCGGCGTCTGCGCGGCGAGCCGCACGTCTTCGAAGTTGAGGTGTTCGTGCCCCCACGGCGCACCCTTCTCGTTGAACACGCTGCGGTGCGTCGCGGACTGGAAACCCAGCTGGGACGGTGCGGTTCGCGAGTCCAGATCGGCGAGGTGGACTGGGGGATTCTCGGAGATCTCAGGGAACGCGTGATGCTCCGCACTGGGGTCCACGGGCGAGTTTCCGGCGGGAAGGTCCGAGAAGCAGATCCCTCCGGAGACAAGGCGGAAGGGGTCCTCCTCGTCGTCGGACAGTGCTGAGGTGAACATCCAGGGGAGCGCACGGGCCCTGATGGGGAGGGTGCCTTCGTGCAGGTTCACATGCACCGCGTTCGTGAGCAGTACACGCGGGAGCACGCGGGGTGCCGCAGTCGCTGCGGTGAGGTACACGCGCATGTGGCTGGGCCTTGCGTTCACTTCGTCGGTGATCTGCGTCCAGTGGTCGGTGTTGTCTGGCAAGTAGAGGTCGGCGTCGTCGATGAAGACGAGCTGCCGCCAGCTCAAGCGGGCGTGGGGGATCCCGGCATCCGGCTCGCGAAACACGATGCGGTCAGCGAGGTGCGACAGGCGCGTGCGGATCGCCGCATCCTCAGCGGCGAGCACCGTGATGCCGGTGTCGATCGGCGACGTCACCGCAGCTGCCTGCTCGATGAGCGAGTGCAGCATCGTGGTCTTGCCGGAGTTGGATCCGCCGGAGATCACGACGGCGGGGTGCTGCCGGCTCGTGCCGGCGAAGACGGGCCTGCCTTCGGCGAGACTGGTTCCCACGAGAGCTCGAACGTCCGTGTTGGGCACCGCGAAGCGACTGAACTCAACCCGGCTCGGCCGCAGGGCTACACCCAGGCAGAGGGCGCCGAAGTCGCGAAGCCTGTGGTCGTAGTGCCGCAGCAGGGTCGGCATCAGGTCGTTGACGCTAGGGGACCCGAACGCGAGCTGCTTGGCGCGGATGTCGCGCGCCGCGGAGAGCGTGAGCCCCCAGTCGGCGGCCAGCTGCTTGGCGTAGCGGTCGGTGTTCGTGGTGGACATGTCGCGTACCTCGTTCGGGTGTCGCGCACGCCCCGCGTCCGTGCGGAGTGTTCCTTCTCGGTGCCGGCGCTGCCAGCTTGGCCGGGCGGGTGCCGTCACGCGGGGGCGGTCCCTGTCCCGTTGCACGCGCCCGATGCGGCGCGTGGGCGAAGGTAGGCCAGGCACCGCATCGGTCCGCGGCCCGACACGTTCCGGCGAGGTGCTCCCGGTCGAAACCTGTCAGACCCCCCTGACAATCTCTAAATTAGAGAACACTGAGGAGGGGTAGTGACGTCGGGAGCGATCGAAACCGTCATGTTGATCCAGGTCAACGCGGCTGGGAACAACAACAAGTTCTACGAGCTGTCCAAGATGCCTGATGGCTCGACCTTCGCGCGTTGGGGCCGGGTGGGAGGTGGCGCGGGGCAGTCCCGCACCTACCCGGGCCACCACAGCTTCTGGGCGAAACGGGAAGAGAAGCTGCGTAAGGGCTACACGGTGTTCGACGGTGGCCGCGCTGCTTCGGCATCAGCAGCCGCGACCGTTCGGCGTGGACAGCTCACCGGGCGCGTGAGCGCCGGTCTGTTCCCGGGAGGGGTGGCGATGGCCGACGACCTCGTCGCGCATCTGATTCGGTCCAACCGTCACGCGATCGACACCGCGACCGGTGGCCGGATCCAGGTCAGCGACAGCGGCGCCGTCACGACCGCGCTCGGACCGGTGTCGCTGCCGCAGATCGGGGACGCGCGCGTCGCGCTCGGGCAGCTGCGTTCCGGCTACGACGCCGCGGCTGTAGAGAAGTACTTGACGCTGATCCCGCAGAAGATCCTGAACGTCCGTGAGCAGGACTGGGTGACCCGCGCGTGGTGCCGCGAGCAGGATGACCTCCTCGATGCGCTGGAGTCCGCGGTGACCCTGTCGACGGGAGCCGCGACCGAGGACGACAGCGAAGACGCTGCACCGATCGACTTCCGGCACACGCTTGTCGAGCTCGACAAGTCAGGCGCCGAGTTCAAGCGCATCGCCGCGAAGTTCAACGGCTCGCGGAACGCGATGCACGCGGCCAACAGGCTGAGCCTGCACCGCGTGTGGACGCTCGAAGACTCCACCGCCGCGGTGTGGGAGAAGCGCAAGGACGCACTGAAGCATCGACGCGAGCTCTGGCACGGAACAACTGCCGGCAACGTGCTCTCTATCCTGCGCACCGGCCTGATCTGCCCGCCGAGCAACGCCGGGGCCTACAACACCACCGGCCGGATGTTCGGCGACGGTGTGTACTTCTCCGACCAGTCCACCAAGAGCCTGAACTACGCGATCGGGAGCGCGCCCGGACAGCGTGGACGCGCCGGCGGCAGCATCCCGCTGATGTTCCTCGCCGACGTGGTGATGGGTCGAGAGTGCCGCTCGGATTCCTCGATCACCGCGGACCGACTCGTGGACCGCGCACGACGAGGAGTCGACGACAAGGGCCGGGCCTTCGACTCGATCTATGTTCGTGGCGGGCACTGCGCCGTCCGCAACAACGAGATGATCGTGTGGCGCACGGACCAGATCAAGCTCACCCACCTCTGCGAGTTCCGCTAGGTCCGAGTCCAGGCTTGGCCCTCTGCTCGCGACCCGCGGAGCCGGCGCTCTGTGCGACCATCGGACCCGACTCAGGGAGGTTTCGTGGCGGAGCAACACGCGCATCTGGCGCGCACGCGCCGACTGCTGTGGACGCTGCTGGTGTTCGCGACGGTCACCAGCCTGGCCGGCAACATCACGCACTCGACCGGCATGCAGCCCGCGGTCGGGGCCGCGCTCGGACCGATCCTCGCGGCGGCACTCGCGCCCGTGGCACTTCTCGGGCTGACGCACCTGCTCGGCATGTGGTCACGCATCAGCAGTCGCGGAGTGACGTACTGGTGCTTCATGGCGGCCATCGTCGCGATCAACGCCGCCGCGTTCCGCCTCAGCTTCGACGCGCTGCGCTCACTCGCGATGCAGTACGGGTACGGCCGCGGTGACGCGGCGCTGTTCCCGCTGATTCTCGACGGGCTCGTAGCGGTCTGCACTCTGGGCCTCGTGACGCTCTCCCGCATCGAGGCGACGCAGAAAGCCGCGGAAGCCCCCGCGCATGACGCGGGCGACGCGCCGCTGACCAGGCGAGATGCGCGCGATGGTGCGCAGGTTGATGCAGCTGACGCGCTCCTCGATGCAGGTGCGGCGCCGCGTCCGGCGCCTGACGCAGCGATGGTGCCGGCGGACGATGCAGATGACGCGCTCAGCATCACGTCGCTGATGCAGACGCGCGAGATCGAGACGCGGAGCCGGCCCTTGGTGCCACCCGGCGAAGGCCCTGACGCGCGCGATGCAGCAGCGGCTGACGCGGCTGAGCTCATCGCGTCGGGGCGCGTCAAGGTCGACCCCGCCGTGGTGCAGTCCGTGCTCGAGCGCACCGCGGCCGGCGCCCCGAGTCGGGTAGTCGCCGGCGAGGTCGGGGTGTCGCCGAGCACGGTGCAGCGCATCGTGAAGGCGGCCCGCGAGTCAGGGCTCGTCGGCGCGGACGAGCGTTAGCTCAGTACCCGGTGTACGTCCCCGAGGCAGCCTCGGTGTACCGCGTGTGCTGAAGCGTGTACGGGAACCCGTAGTCCTCCTCGTGGTCGAGGCGCTCGGCGATCACCGTGTCGGCTTCGGCCTGCGAGGCGGCGTCGACGTCGACGACGTAGCTGAAGATGGGCATCGGATCTCCTTCGATCGCGCCGCGCGGCTTCGCGCGTGGCGGTGTAGTTGGCCGTGTCAGGCTCGGGCGATCTGAAGGCGCCAGGTGTCGCCGTGATCTTCGTAGCGGCCCCAGGGGCCGTGGTCCTCTCGAGACCAGCTGGCCTCGACGACAGCGCTCGCCTGCTCGCCGAGGTCGTAGAAGGGAGGACCGGGGATGCCGCCGTTGTCCTCCAGATACACGTAGTCCAGCATCAGGCGCCGAGCGCCGATGACCTGCGCCCAGACCAGTACGGCAGTCGGAGCCGCGGCGAGAATCGCCCGGGCGATGGGGTGATCGCGAGGGATCACCGGCAGTGTGGGGTCGGACATCGTGCTCCTTGGTGGTCTCGTGCGCGGTAGCGCTTCGATCGCTGGCCGTCTAGACCAGATAGGGGACCTCGTGCCCGTCTGGCGCGATGATGCGGATGCAGAACGGGCCGGGCCAGTCCTTCACCGCGGTCGGGGCGCGCGGGTGCTCTCGGAGGAAGTTGAGGTCACCGGTGTCGGACCAGTCGCCGATCGCGACGGCGGCCTCATCGTCGGAGAGCGGCCAGTCGATGCCGCTGTACGGCTCGGCGGCGTAGAGCTCGCCGTTGTCCCACTCCTGAGGGTAGAAGCGCGCGACGTATCCCACGCTCTACCCTCCCGCCGGAGCGAAGCGGTCAGCGTTCATGGCGTCGAAAGTCACGCCGTACCCGCCGGGTCGGATGTGCGCGTAGACGGAGGGGCCCCAGTGCTCGGCTCTGCCGGCCGACATCGGCGCCTCGATCAGCCACACGATCAGGTCGTAGTCCTTGCCCGCCTCGCGCACCTTGTCGCCCACCATCAGGGCCCAGACATTGACGGCCACGGCCGCTCCTTCCGTTCGGGTGGGGAGATGGTGCTTCCACCGGCTCCATCGAGCCGCGCGCGGCGCGTTAGCGCGTGAAGGAATCCGAACTCGGTGTGCGCGCCTCGCCGTACCACTGCAAACCCGTGAGCTCGAGGAGCACCTCGCCACGGTCTCCCGTTCTGGGATGGACCCCATGCTCGGACACCAGATAGTTCCACGCGGAGGCGACGTTGGCGGCCGGGTCGTACACCCGAGCGGAAGTGCCGCGACCGTGGAATCTGGCGAACATGGTCGGCGTGAGTTGAAGCAGGCCGTAGGTCCCGTCAGCCTGGGAGAACGCGTTCGGGTTGTCGCCGGACAGGTGCCGTGAAGCCTTGCGCGTGATCGCAGTGAGCCGATCGATCACACGGGGCTCGGTGAATCCGGCGACTCGGAGACCGTCGGCAATGACGGCGTCGGTGACGACGGAGGAACTCGGGGCGTAGTCGATCGTCCAGACGGAGATCGGCTGGACCGCGTGGCCGGGAGCCGCGTTCGCCGGTGCGGCGAAGACAGCCGCGGCGATAGCTACGGCGGCCACCGAGCGAGTGATGCGTGTGCGAGTGCTCATGTCGACGAGGATGCGCCCGGACCTGACGGACTCGGCTCGACGGCGCGATCGGATCAGATGATGTCCCGGACCGTCAGGGACGACGCGTCGACCAGGATGACGTTGCGGAGGACCTTGTCTCCGTCGCAGTCGAGGCCCTCCACCGCGGTGACGCCGATCCGGTCGCGGTAGCGCCAGTGGTAGTGGCCGTGCACGAGGAGTCGGGGCTGCACTGCGTCAACGACCTTGCGTAGGCGAGCGCGGTTGGCGTCGCAGTCGTCCTGGAGTTGCTCGCTGAGACGGAAGCCGTTGACGCCGAGCCACTCGTCTAAGACCCTTCCGCCGGCCGGGGAGTCGTGGCTGATCATCACGTCTGCTGGCCCGGGGCTGATCGACCTGGCGACGTCACTGTCCGAGATCGCTTCGTCCGGCCACCAGTCCAGCCCGGGGCTCCGATGCGCGCGGTCGACGGAGACGGCGCCGCCAAGGGCCAGCCACGTCTTCCCGCTCCAGGACCAGCGATAGCCGCGAGGAAGGTGCGTGATGCGTTCGCGGATCGGGTGAACACCGTCGCGTACCGGCCACGCCTCGAGCGAGGCGTGGTCTTCGTGGTTGCCGTCCACCCAGAGCAAGTGCAGCTGGTGTATGGACAGGGTCTCGTCGAGCTCGTCGAGGTACTGCTTGACGAACGGCCCGGGCAGCATGCCGAAGTCGCCGGCCTGGACGATCGCTTCGGCGCCGCGCCGGGCCGCGGTGGTGATCGCGTGCTTGGCCCAGTTCACGTTGGCGTGCCAGTCGCCGGCGATGGCGACGGTGGTGGGGTCAGCGGGGATCATGCGCAACACCTGTCAGAGTTCGGTCGCGCGAGGTGCGCATGCCGAACACTCGGTGAAGGTGGCCGCGAGTGAGGTGTTGCCCTTCCACCAGGCCAGCGCTTCGGAATCGATCGAGAACCAGCTGACTGGCTCCCCGTTGCCGGCCAACAGGACGATCTCGTGTTCACCGCGGTCGATCTGGTGGCCGTGTCCTGCGAACTCCTCGGCGAGGCTGCGGAGTGTGTCGCGGCCAACGCATCGCGGCTCGGTCTCGAGGGCGATCGTGCGTCCGTGCCCGCAGTACTCGGTGGCACCGAAGCCCACGATGTCGCTGCTTACGTGATCTGTGAGTGAGGCCATTCCGCAGATCATGCCTTTGGACCACGCAGTGCGGTCTGCGCGGCGCGGGGTGATCGCTCGAGGCATTGACACTTCACTTAGATGGAAGGTATATTCCATTTATGCGAAGTGAAGCACCGGCGCTCTTTCCGACGTTCCGGTCCCAGCACCAGGCGGAGCTTCTGTCCCGCTTGTTTCTCACTGCCGCAGAGGTCCCCATGACCGACTTGGCCCGCGACCTCGATGTTCCCCTGACCACCCTGCATCGTGAGGCGGAGCGGCTCGAAGAGGCAGGCCTGCTCACCAGCCGGCGCGTCGGGCGGACGCGCCTGTTCCGTGCCAACACCCAGCACCCTGCAGCGCGCCCGCTCACCGAGCTGCTGACCGTCACCTTCGGCCCCGCCCAGGTGGTCGCCGAGGAGTTCGCGGAGCTCGGCGCCGACCGGATCCTCATCTTCGGCTCTTGGGCACGGCGCGTCGCGGGAGAGCGCGGGCATTTCCCGAACGACGTCGATGTGCTCGTGATCGGCGACTACGCGTTGCGCAGCGCCGCGTATCGGGCGGCGGACGCTGCCCAGTCGCGCCTCGGCTTCGAGGTGAACACCTCGCATCGCACGCTCGAGGAGTGGGAAACCGCGCCCTATGACCCCTTGGTGGCCGACATCCGCGAACGTCCCTTCACACAGGTACTGCCGAGTGTGGAGGAACACGATGGGGCGATGGACCCGCGGTGAGGCCGCGATCGAGAAGATGATCCGTGACGGCCACCTCGACCAGGTGTCGGGGGCATCAGCCGACGGACAGAGCTGGCTGAGTGAATCCGCGAGAGCAGTCGGCAGCGCCAGCATGCTGTTGGATTCCGACGCGCGGATGGCGTATCTCGCGGCATACGAAGCTGCGCGCTTCGCGCTGACTTCGGTGTTCATTCAGCAGGGGTTGCGGCCCACCAGCGCCGGCGGGCATGCGTGCCTCGCACACGCGGCTCAGGCCCAGTTCGGAGACGGCTTCGCCGGTTTCGATGCTCTGCGTCGACGCCGGAACGAGATCGAGTACCCGGGCAGACCGTCGGAGGTTTCGATCAGCCGAGGTGAGGCGTCCTCGGCTTTGGACGAAGCGCGCACGATCATCGACCACGCGCAGCAGCTCATCGGGCAGGTCGGGTTCTTCTGATGGCCGATCCCCTCACTGTGTCCATGAGCGTGCCTCAGACCGTCTCTGCGGACCGAGTCGCCGGCGCGCTGATCGGCTGCGCTGCCGGTGATGCGCTCGGTGCGCCGTACGAGTTCACGCACCCTGCACCTGCCGCGGTGATCGAGCCAAAGGGCGGGGGAGCGTTCGGCTGGGAGCCCGGCGAGTGGACCGACGACACGGACTTGACCTGCGTGGTGGCCCAGGGACTGCTCGACGGTGACCCATTCACCGCTGGCGGCCTCGACTCGATGGTCGACGGCTTCCGGCGCTGGCTCGACAGCGGACCGAAGGACGTGGGCCGCCAGACGAAGGTCGCGATCCTGCACGGCGCGCGTACCGCCGCCGAGATGACCCGGTTTGTCGAGTCCCGCGGCAACAGCAACAGCGGCGGCAACGGCTCGCTCATGCGCACCGCCCCGGTCGCACTGCGCTACCTGAACAACGCGACCGCGGCGATCGACGGGGCACGCCGAATCTCGGCGCTGACCCACCCGGACCCTGACGCCGGCCTGCCCTGCGCGCTGTGGACGTACGCGATCCGGCACGCCATCATCCGCGGCACCTTCGACGGGCCGCGGATGTTTCTCAACGCGCACGCCGGAGGGGCCACCCACGCCGAGTGG
Organism: Tsukamurella tyrosinosolvens; assembly: GCF_900104775.1. Taxonomy (NCBI): domain Bacteria; kingdom Bacillati; phylum Actinomycetota; class Actinomycetes; order Mycobacteriales; family Tsukamurellaceae; genus Tsukamurella; species Tsukamurella tyrosinosolvens. Next base: position 2,715,550 of record NZ_FNSA01000003.1, on the reverse strand, counting down.
ATGACGCTGCTGGACCAGGCCGAGACCGGCGATCCGACCGTCGATTTCCGCAACAACGGCTGGGTCGTGCACGCCCTACAGACGGCCTGGTGGGCGATCAGCACCACACCGGGCGAGGGAGAGGAGCACCTCACCGCCGCGCTGGAACGGTGCGTGCGAGCAGGCGGCGACACCGACACCACTGCGGCCATCGCGGGCACGCTGCTCGGGGCCCGCTGGGGTGCGAGCGCGGTCCCGGCCGCGTGGCTGGCGCGGCTGCATGGCTATCCAGGGATCGACGCTGACGGGCTCGGGCACCTGGCGATCGCGGTGGCGGAAGCCGGTGGCGCCACCGTCCAGTGAACGGACTCGTTGGCGGGGCAGATCAGAAGATCACGCCGGCGCGATCATCGTCGAGCGGCTCAGTCATCAACGAGCGTTACCTGGACGTCCTCCGCGATCGCGAGCAGCTCGATGGGTGGGAGGTTGTCGATGTCGTACTGCATCGCCTCCGCGAAGGTTGTCGCTCCGGGGTACGCCTCGGGGACCTCCTTGATGTTGGGGGTGTAGTAGGCGTCGATGCGGATGTGCGGCATGGCTGCTCCTTCGGTCGGTGGGCGGATCGAAGCACAGCTGCGCGGCGTGCAGGCCCCGTGGCGCGAGGGGTGCTGGACACCCCACGTCACGGGCGCAGAACCCTCTGCGCGGGCAGGATCCGGTCACGCCCGAGCACGCGGGTCAGCGCCGTCAGCCCAGCAAGGTGCGCCTCCGCTCCGCCGGCCGACGCGCACAGGTCTGCAACGACGGCCACGTCGATCCCGGCATCGAACAGTTGTGTGGCTGCCGCGTGTACGCATACGTCAGTGTCGAGCCCGACCACGTACACACGGCCAGCGAACTCGGGCACCGCAGGGAGCCCGTAGGTGTTCTTGGTCAACACCCGAGTGGCGCGCTCGGCCACAGCGCGGTGCAGATCGGTGTCCGGTGAGGATTCAGCGCCCGTCCACCCCATCAGCTCGCGGCAGGGCGACTTGGGCATGTTCACGTACCGCGTGGCCACCACCTGGTCGGGACCGAGAAGGGCGATGAACGCGGCGATCCTCGCTGGCAGGTCTGCAGGCACCTTCGCGGTCAGAAACGCGTGCTGGACGTCGACCGCGAGCACGGCGCTCGGGACAGAGTCACTGCTCGATCCAGAACCGCGACCAGCCGTGCTCGAACCGGCCCTTGTCCGTGAGGGAGGCGGCCAGCTTCTCCTGCAGATCCGGGGACGGCACCCGGTAGCAGTACGCCGACGAGGGCAGCAACTCGGCGACGATCGCAGCCGGGGATGCGTCGTCGGGAAACTCGACGGTGCGCTCGCTCTGGTAGTCGCCGTGGTGGATCTGCTCGATGATCTTCACGCGGCGTAGCGTGCCCGGGGTGGCCCGGAGAGCGAGGTGCGCGGCGCGGGCTACTCAGGTGCGCGGTGCCAGCGGGTTCCCGGTACCCTCGTCCCGATACCAGTACGGCGGCGGGAACTCGGCGGTCTCGTAGACCTTGATCGACTCGATGCCCACGGCCGCGAGGGCCGCCTGGAACCGGTGAAGTTGGGCGGCCAGTGCCGGCCAGTCCGTCTGCCAGCGATCATCAGCCTTGAATGCGCCCCACACCGCGGCGCGCCCAAAGTGGACGACACGACATCCGGAGGAGTCCCAGCCCAGCATTTGCTCCACGGCGCTGACCTGCTCCGAGAGCTCGTCTGCGTACTGGTAGCCGACAGACAAGACCTCAGCGTTCTCCACCAGCGCTCCGGTGAAGTCGAAGACGACGTACTGCTTCTCGGACACGTGCGCCCCAATCTGTGCGGTTTCGGCTACTCCGTCGAGTAGAGCACGCTGCGGGGTCGGCCCGCCGTCACGCCGCGCCACGACCTCAGAGTGGCTGCGCTCCAGCGCGGCCACTGCCCTCCTCGCGACGCCAGCGCCGGATCGATGTGACCGCTGTCGTCACCACCTCGTTCTCGCCGCAGCGCGTGACTCGGGCGAGCTTGCCGGCCGCCGGGTACGCGTGGACCCGTTCGATTCCCCGAAGCTGGTCGCCGATCAGGAGCTCCGTGCGGTTGTGGTGCAGAACCCACACGGTCTCCGTACCGTCGGCGTGCCCGACCCGCCAGGTCCCGAGCGTTTCGGCGGACAGCTCGTCTGGCTGATCTTCCTGAACCCGGGCCGGGGCCCGGTGGGCCTCCGAGCGCGGGATCGGCTGGTCGGTCACCCCGGCGCCCTGGTCAATCGTTCGAGCTCCTGCTCCAGCTCGCCGCGTGCGATCGCTGCTCCGACGCGGGCGCGCTCCTCGGGGCTGACGTCCTCATCGGGACCGATCAGCCTCACGCTGTTGCCGGCCACCGTGTCCCAACTCCCTCCGTAGAGGTGCCGTTGAACGCCGCCGGTCTGATCGTGCAGCCGCTCTGCGACAACTGCGGCATCGCGGCCGCGGAACTCCAGCCTCGTCGCCGTGGCTGGCCGTTCGCCTGGCAGGCTCGGCCGCAGCTCAATAGTGAATCCGGATTCGTCGGTGACCTCGACGAGATCGCCGCGCGCATCGCTGCTGGCGACCGGCTCGGTGTCGAGCATCGCAGCGTAGGCATCGGCGGCGTGCTGCAGCGCGGGCGCCGGTGTGTACAAGGTGATCCGCGACAGTTGCATCGGCTATTCCTCGAGCCTCTCGATCTTGCGGATGGTGCTGCTGATTCGCCAGCGGTCTTCGAACGGTCCTCCGTCGTGGACGATGTGGAAGGACTCGCCGACGCGGGGCCAGGCGTGGATCGCGACGATGGCGTGCGCGTCGCCGTCGCCCTGCGAGGCCCCGCTTCCGGTGGATCCCGGATTCCGCGTGTACTGGCCGGCGTCGAGGTCCCAGATGTGCGTGGAACCTTGCGTCGTGACCAGCCACTTGCCCGTCGAGTCGGCGTTCAACTCCTGCACTTCGATGCTCATTGCGTCTCTCCGTCGAATTCCTCGGCTAGCTGGTCGTTTCGTACCGGTTCGGCACCGGCGCGTCCGGGTCAGAACCCGGAGATGTAGCCGCGCTGGTCCACCCGTCGGCAGTGACCGCAGATGCCGTTCCAGCCGTCGGGGTGTGGGCTGTCGGAACAGCCCTCGCGCGTGCATGTGAGACCGCTGCTGGACCCGCAGCTCGAACAGTCGCTCTCAGCGTAAGGGGTGTAGGTACCGCAGTGCGAGCACTCCCAGTTTCGTGTGGTGTCAGGCAGAAAGACCATGGCCTCTCCGAACGTCGGGTGGATGTTCTCGTCAGACTGCTACTCGCCAGCAGCCAAGGACGCGGGCGGCGCGCCTACCGCGGCGCAGACCAGACCTTCGCGTCATGATCTGCGGCCATGAGCATCAACTGGGACAGCATCTACGAGGACCTGCGGGACGACCGGAGGGTGGAGATCCCCGCCACCGAGTACGGCGGCGCGCAGTGGGACGAGATCCACCTCAGCTCGGCGTGGCCCGTCGGTGGCTCCGTGGTCACCGAACCGTTCGGCGGGGAAGACTACGAGACGATCTTCTCCGGCCGAGAGGCCGAGGTGTTCATCCACGATTCATACAGCGACGAACTCGGCGGCGCGGGCGTGAAGGCCTACGCCGAGGCGGTGCATCGTCTCGTCGCGCGGAAGCTGGCCGCTGCGAAGCTCCATGAGCCCGGTGTCGACGGCGGCCGGCTCAACCACATCTCCGTAGAGGTGAGCGGGACGGAGCTCGAGGTGACTCACGGACACGAGCGCGGTGGCGACCCGCAGTGGTGGGTGGAGAACGCGGGCGCGATCATCGCGGGGGTGCTCGCCGACAAGGGTGCGATCTACCGCGAGATGCGCGTCTGATCGCGGGTCGGGTCGCCGGCCGCACGCGTGCCGCAGAGGCTCCAGAGTGTGTGATGTGGAGCGGAGACGAGGGGATTCGAACCCCTGCACGCTGTTACCCGTGTACGCCTTAGCAGGGCGCTGCCTTACCAGCTCGGCCACGTCTCCAAAGTGGCTGCGTTCCAGTGCAGCCGAGGTCGGGGTGACAGGATTCGAACCTGCGACCTCCTCGTCCCGAACGAGGCGCGCTACCAAGCTGCGCCACACCCCGTGAACGGACGCCGAAGCGCCCGCAGAGCCCCCTGTCGGAATCGAACCGACGACCTGCTCATTACGAGTGAGCTGCTCTACCACTGAGCTAAGGGGGCGTGCTCCGCGGCGGAGCGCAGGTAGTTCATCGCGGCGACGCCACGACCGTGCGTGTTGGCACGCCATCGAATTCCGTGAGACCTGCGTCGACGATCTCGATCTGGCCGCTGGCCGACGCTGGCGCACGGTAGACGTCGAAGGTCGGCAGGTTGCCGACCTCGAGCACGATCGCGCACAACGCGTGCGCGACCTGCGCCGCCATCTTGCCGGCGCTCATGTTCCCGATCACGCCCACCGACCACTCGCTGCTGCCCGGGTGCTCGGGAAGATCGTCCGCGCAGTGGAGTCCTTCTACGCGGGCCCGGGACATCCACCGCGGCATCTCCGCGTACGTGAGCGGTGCGAACGCCGCGGCGCGAACACCTTGCTCTTCGACGGCGTATGCGCATGAGGCGATCGCCAGGGCGAAGTCGGCGTGTGACTTCGCCACACGTACCGACTTCGTGAACCGGCCGCCGAGCCAGTGTTCCCAGGCGGGGTCGGTTCGGTCCGAGGCCTCGAGCGCGCGAGCCGACGCCGACGCCGCCGCGGTCACGCCGGCCGAGAGGGGGAACGTCTTCGCGTTCGGCGGCAGCATGATCGGCTGGACGAGAGCGTCGCTCGCGGTCACAGGAACTCGTCGGGCACGGGTCCTGGATCCTCGGACGCGAGGACCGCGTAAGCGTCGTCGAAGACCACCGGAGCTTCGCCCTCGTACAGGCCGAGGGCGTCGTCTTCGGTGCTGGCGTCGTAGACGGCGCGAAGCTGGCCGGATCCGTCTCGGATGTTGAACTCGGGCATCGGTGCTCCTTCGGGTTGCGGACGCGCACGGACCGTACCGGCGAAGTGCCGCCGGAGGGCCGACGCCGCGTCGAGGCGCCTACCGGAATCGAACCGGTGTGCGCGGATTTGCAATCCGCTACCTCGCCACTCGGTCAAGGCGCCAGGTGCTCGCCGGAGCGAGCGGGTCGTGCTCAGTCGTCGTAGACAACGAGGAAGATGTCGTCGAAGTGGCAGGTGTTGGTCCACCCGCCCCGATCGAAATGGAGGTTCACGTATCCGCCGTCGGCCTCGGCGATGGTGCCCGAAGCCACCTCGTTTCCGTCGCCATCGCGCCGGACCCAGTCCTCGCCTCCGTTCTTTCTGGCGAGCGCGTAGGTCAGCGGTACTTCGGTTGCCACAACGGTCTCCTTCAGGGAAGGTCGGCGGAATGGGAGCACGGTAGGTGCCGCGCGCCGCGGGCGTGGACCGCGGCGCGCGGTCAGTCCCACCAGCCTCCGCCGTACAGGGCGTAGGGGCCGGCGACACGGTTGTCGATCACGTCCTCGTCGATCTCGCCGCTGCTGTTCGCGTCGCGGGTGAGCGACCGAGCGATGGCTCGCTGGGCGGTGCGGTCGGCCCGGTACCAGCGGCGTCGAGCAGTCTGCCGGTATCCGGACTCCGAGAACAGCTTGCGCCAGGGGACCGGTTCGCTGACGGGCTCCCACTCGCAGTACGCGGTGAAATTGTCCCGGCTCCAGGGATCGGCGGGCAGGTCGCACTCACCGCGGCGCAGGCACGCGTAGCTGTGGTTGGGCCGCATCGCCGGTGCGTCGTGGACCTGCACGTGCGAGGGGCGGGTCTTGTCGGTCTTGGACATCGGATTCTCGCTTCTGCGAGCTGCCCGTGGCGTCCGTTCCGCCACGCGGTAGACAGCCCATCTAGATGCGGTCCATGTCGGTCTCCTTCTCTCCAGGCGCCGGCCTGCCGGCTAGTCGCTCAGCGGTGTGGTCGGTGTCAGCGTGATGGTCCTGTCGGCGTGCCGGTGACCCGTGTACTGCCGGCCGCGGGCACCCGCCTTCGCGAGGTTCGTGCGGCCGCGATCGTCGACGGTAATCAGCTCGCCGGGGCTGTCATCGACGTCTTCGAATGTCACGAGTGCTCCTCTTCATGCTCTCGGGACCGGCACGGTGCCGGTCACGTGGTCGGGCTGACAGGATTCGAACCTGCGACCTTCTCACCCCCAGTGAGACGCGCTACCAAGCTGCGCCACAGCCCGTTTCGGCGGGGCGTTACTCCCGGCGCCGGATCTCGAACCGTCCTCCCGCGGGCAACGTCACCCGGTAGTCCTGTCCCGGGAAGCCGGGGACTTCTCCGCGGGACACGACGAAGAGGCCCGGCTCGAGCTCTCTGTGTCCGGTGTACGGGTCGATCCAGTCGACCTCGTTGTCCGCGGCGTCGATCACCACGAACTCTTGAACCGCGCCGCCCCCGGTCACTGCTGGGCGACCTTCCCCCAGCTCCAGATGGAGTGCTCGATGTAGTTGCCGGCCTCGTCCTTGGGCTCGGCCTCGCTCCAGGTGAGGTATTCGCCGAGCACGCGGATCGCGTCGGCCTCGGTCGGGGCCTCGACGACGACGGGGATCGTGAACTTCTCCATGGCGTTCCTTCGGTAGTTCGGTCAGCGGCGCCAGTCACACACGCTGAAGCGGAGTTCGTGTGCCGAAGGTAGACAGCCGCGCCCATGTCGGCGCCTAGCGGCGCGGCTGAAGCGGATTGGTCTGGCAGGGCTTGCGCCTGCACCTCTCGACCCTGTGCCGAGCGCTCTCTCGTCGTTGAGCTACAGCCAGTGCCCCCGGCTGGATTCGAACCAGCGACCAACGCCTTAGAAGGGTGCTGCTCTTCCGCTGAGCTACGGGGGCTTGGTGCATGTTGGACTCAGGGGTGGCTACCAGGTGTCCGGATCGCTCACGGACAAGACGGAGTGATCGGGTGCGTCGTCGAGTTTCGCGGCGATCATCTCCTCGATCACGCTGACCGCGTCCGCACGGTTGGCGGCTTCGAGTGTGAGTCCGATGTCGAACGTCGGCATGGCTTTCCTTCGGGGGAGTAGTGACTCGGGCGATCCGGCGGCGCGTCTCGCTGAGGGCTCCGTCGATCGTGCGCTTCTTTCAGATCCAGTATCGGTCAGGAAGCTGCCGCAAGCGCGAGACGCCCTCATCAAGTGGGAGGTCCCAGCACGGCAGGAGCGCGTCGTGGAACTCGGCGAGAACATCGGGCCATGGCCGGCGCGCGGGGGCGTCCGAAGGCCAGTCGTACGTCGGCAACCGCATGGTGTGGAGGCCGGTGTTCTCTCCGGGACCGATCGAACCGCGCAGCGAGAGGTATCCGTGAGGGATGTCCACCTTCGCCGCGTGCTTCGGGTTCGTCCAGTAGAAGACCTGCAGGATCTGCTCGCGGCCGTCGGCGTGCTGGCGGGCCCCGGTGATGAGGCCGGTCTCGTCGACGACGGTGAACCCGCTGCCGGTCACCAGATCCCGCATGCGCTTGAGGGTGGTCATGCTTCAGTTCCACTCGCGGAGGATCTGGCCCAGCGGCGGGTATCCCCCGCGCGCGATCTCGGCCTTGATCTCGTCGAGCAGCTCCTCACCCGCGAGGTTGTTGCCGTCCAAGCTCGCCACGCCCTCGTGGGTTCCGTCATCGAGGTCGACGAAGATGTCGAACCAACCCTCGTACTCGGCGGGATCGGTCACCTCGTCGATCGTGTAGGTCGCGTTGTCGTACTTCGGGTCCGTGCTGTCGACTGCGTACACGGCCCGGGTCTCTGCGCTCATGTCGTGCATGGTCTGGCAGATACCCCACGCGCGACGGATGTGGCGCGGCGCGTGCGGGGTCATGTTTGGGGCGGCGTGCCGGTCTCGATCCGGCTACCTCCGGCACCACAAGCCGGTGCTCTACCTGGTGAGCTAACGCCGCCATGACGGTCTCCCGGACAGGGGAGACCGGGCCGCTTCCTCCGCACCGCCTGTCCGCGGTCACGGAGCCGGAGCCACCCGGGCCCGGCATCTCAGCCGGGCAGTTCCAGCGCGAGTAGGAGTCGCGTCGGGATGCGCGGAGGAAGAGGGATTTGAACCCCCGGTGGTTTCACCCACGTCCGCTTTCAAGGCGGGTGCATTCGGCCGCTCTGCCATTCCTCCTGATGCAGCTTCGACGGCGCTGCGGGCCGTGGCGGAAGGTGCGAGGGTCGAACTCGCAAGGGCTTTCGCCTCAACTGGATTCGAATCAGTCCCCGTCGCCAGCTCTCGGGTTGACCTTCCATGCGCGGGGCGATGCTCCCCGCTGCCCGGCCTTCAACCGGGTTTGCCGAGTCTCACGGCCCTGTCCACGCGCCTGCACCGACAGGCCCGGCCCCAGGTTGGTGGAGCCGGCGGGAGTCGAACCCGACCGCGGTGGATCCTCGTAGCCGTGGCGGGTCTCGATCCCGCGACCTGCGCATTATGAGTGCGCGGCTCTACCAACTGAGCTACACGGCGTCAACCGAGTCCGAGGGGGACTCGTCGATCAGCGCGACGCAAGGGCGCCGTGCTTCGTTGCGGAGGCGGGATTCGAACCGCGCGACCTCTGGGTTATGAGCCCAGCGAGCTACCTAGCTGCTCCACTCCGCGTTGGGGCAGGATCCCGGTGCCGGTCACCTGCAGTTCGAACGCGCCTGCGCCCTGACACCGGGGCTTCGGGCAGGCGAACGTGGTCTCGGCTGGGATCGAACCAGCGGCCTCCTCGATGTCACCGAGGCGCTCTCCCACTGAGCTACGAAACCGGGCGCGAGAGGCGGCACCCGCATCGCGGGGAGTCGAACCCCGCTTCTACCTCTCGCTGAGCGCAGCCCGCGGGACTGCGCTTTGTGGACCGGACGGGAATCGAACCCGCTACCTCCGCACTGCCAGTGCGGCGCTCTACCTGGTGAGCTTCCAGCCCGTATCGACTCCGAGCAACACCCGCAGCGCCTCCGCGTTGCCGTGGGCGTCGTCGAGCGGGTGATGTGAGTGGGCGGTGCGTCGCAGCTGCTTCCAACTCGACTGCGCCTCCCACTGGCCCCTTACGCCGGCGGCGAAGTCGCCGATTCGGCGTGACGAGTGCCCGAACAGCAGCTCGCCGATCGAGGGATCGGTGAAGCAGTTCAGCCACATGGCGTCGAAGCCGTTGTTGTCGCTGACCAACACTCGCCGGGTGAGACGGAAGTCGGCGAGCCAGCGCTGCAGGTCACGTGCCACGTCCTCGACATCGAGTCCGTCGACCTTCTGCTCGAGGTTCTTCCCGTCGGTGATCCAGAAGGGCTCGGGGATGAGGTAGCCGTCCTCGTCCTCGTCCGCCACGGGCAGAGCCGGGATGTCCGGGTGCGGGTGGTTGCGGTACAGGTGCCCGTAGAACGAGCGTCCGGAGTGCACGTGCACCACAGCGAACTCGGTCATCACCCCGGTCATCGGAGTGGGGGAGGTGGCCTCGACGTCGACGATGAACAGCGCGTCGAGCTGGCTGTGGCTCGGGGGAGAGATCAGCGCGTGCTCGGGCTGGTGCGGTGTCCCTGACATCGGTCTACTCCTTCGTTGGAGGGGTGCGCGTGGGCCAAGCCAAGCTCAGGCATCGCGGTGATCACGGAGCAGGACATAGAGGCCGTCTCGAGCCTCGGTGTCATTCCATCCCCACTCACGCCCGAGATGGATGAGGCGCGCCTGATCGTCGGTGAGGACGCTACGTAGCAGTTCGTCCGTCAGCTCCTGGTCGGTGTCGTATTCCCTGCGGATGTCCGCGATGTCCTCATCCGTAAGGATCTCTTCTCGGTTCCCCACCGCTGCCTCCTGTGTCGTCTGTGCCTTCGAGCGTGCCCCCGGACGGATTCGAACCGCCGACCCCTGGTCTAGGAAACCCGCGCTCTGTCCACTGAGCTACGGGGGCGTGCGAGCAGTAGCGCTGACGGGAATCGAACCCGCGTCCTACCCGGAGTGAAAATCCGGTCGCCCCTCACCAACAGAGCAACAGCGCCATGGGCGAAACCGCGACAGACGCCACAGTCTCTCGTTCCGAGGCGCCGATCAGCGGCCCGGAGTAGCAGGGGCGACAGGGATCGAACCTGCGACCTTCGGTTTTGGAGACCGACGCTCTGCCAGCTGAGCTACGCCCCTTCGACCCGGTTGCGGACCGGAAACCGTGTGCCCCCAGCAGGACTTGAACCTGCGACCTGCAACTTAAAAGGAAGCTGCTCTACCGACTGAGCTATAGGGGCGGGTCAGTTGTGCCCGCGGCAGGACTCGAACCTGCGGCCTTCCGCTCCGGAGGCGGACGCTCTATCCGCTGAGCTACGCGGGCATCGTCAACCCACCGACTGCGGCAGCTTCGTGCCGCACCAGGGGCAGTACGCGATGGTGACCCAGGAGGATCCGCCGTCATGGACGCGGATGCCGTACTCCCCGAACGTGGTGCTTCTCTTGATCAGGCTGTCGGGGCAGTCCGCGAGTTCCGGATGCCTGTCGCAGGCGAACTCGACCTGCGCGGCCATAGCCAAGCAGCAGTGAACCACCGTGTCTCCTCGCCTAGTCGGTGCCGCGACAGCCTTGCGCTGTCGCGGGATCTGCGTCGGGGTGACACGATTCGAACGTGCGACCCTCCGCTCCCAAAGCGGATGCGCTACCAAGCTGCGCCACACCCCGTTAGGTGACCCTTGGCCTTAGTACACACCCGCCGAGGCGAGCTTCCCGCGAATCCCCCGAGACCGGGTCAGGTTCTCGGGGCACGCACCGCGCCGAGTTGGCGCGTCCGTGGGTTGGGCCTGTGGACTCCACGGTGAAGCGACTGGTGTGCCGGGTGAAGGATTCGAACCTCCGTAACCCGAAGGCGACGGATTTACAATCCGCTCGTTTTGGCCGCTCACGCAACCCGGCCTGTGCGCCCGGAGGCGCGACGTAGTCCCCGCCGGACTTGAACCGACGACCTCTCCGGTGTGAACGGAGCGCTCTCCCAGCTGAGCTAGGGGACCAGGGTGAGGTGTAGTTTCGCCGGGCCGTACGCGCGCCGGTTTCCCACCTCGTCGATCGCGCCCGCCGCGTCCGTTCCCACGTGCGGTGACGTGGGCCCGCGGAGTCGAACCGCGGTGCGAACAGGCCGGCGGTCCTCCGCCGGCCTGCGATCTAGCGACCGCGCCGAAACGCGCCCCGTGCACGGGGCAGAGTTCCGACGAGATCGGTTGCGACCATGACGGGACTCGAACCCGCGACCTCCACCGTGACAGGGTGGCGCTCTTCTCTGCTGAGCTACACGGCCATGTGCGGACTTGACGGACCCGCGGTGCGACCTGCACGGGCTTCTCGGGGCCGCCAGGCCAGTTCCGAGCCGCAGGTCTGCCGACGCGCCTTCACCGCCACCCCGTCGAACGGGTCACAGGCGAGGGGGGTACTGCGCGCTACCCTCAGGCCCGCCGTCGCCGGCGCGGCCCAGTTGACTCCCCGGGGGTCGAACCCGGCACCTCCGTCTTATCAGGACGGCGCTCTAACCAGCACATGAGCTAGAAGCCATTGACCTTGCGGCCGGTCTCGCGGTTCAGTCGGTGAATCGCTCAAGCATCTCCGGTGGCCCGAACTGGCGCCACCACGCGAGGGTCCGCACCTCGCCCGGCTGGGCTTCATGCGACTCGTCGATCTTCTCGTCCTCCGCCGTTCCGCCGTGCAAGTGCACGTACGGGGCGTATCCCTCGTCGGGGTACATCTCGGCGGAGTAGTTCGCCTCGACGAAGAGGTGGCAGTCGCGGCACTTCGCGTATTCGATCTGGTTCTCGTCCATGCCGGGACCGTAGGCGAGCTGGCGTCCGCATGGACGCCGAGGCGCAGAGCGCCCGAGCGCCGCGAGAGGGATTCGAACCCCCGACCCCCTGCTCCGTAGGCAGGTGCTCTATCCACTGAGCTACCGCGGCTTGGTGCGCCCGACAGGAGTTGAACCTGCACGTCCGGAGACACCGACCCCTCAGATCGGCGCGTCTGCCATTCCGCCACGGGCGCATGGTGGTCCAGGCCGGAATCGAACCGGCGACCTCTCGCTTTTCAGGCGAGCGCTCTACCAACTGAGCTACCGGACCAGGTGCCGGCGAACTGCCAGCGATCTTCGGGTCAGTACCCGAGGAAGGAGTACTCGTCGGCCGCCCCGTCGGGGTCGGGGCCGAGAGCCTCGTTGAAGGCCTCGTCGACCAAGGAGTCGGTGCCGGAGCGGTACCCCCAGAAATACTTGCTCGTCGCCTCGAAGAGGGTGTCGTCGCTGACGTCCTCCGGGAGTCCGGTAAGGCGCAGTGCCTCCGGCCGGTTGATCTCGATCACGGCGTCGCACTCGACTTCCATGCGCGCGTACACCTTGAACTCGTCAGCCATCGTGACTCCTCGTGTCAGTCGGGCCGCGTTGTGCGGCCACTCGACGAGGAGAACAGGAACTGCTCGGTCTCGTCGATGACGGCGCGTGTCACCCCGTGGAGTTCATCGAGCTCCGGGAGAAACAGCCGCCCGGCGATGACGTCCTCGAGCTCGTGCTCGAGGAAGCCCAGCACGTCGTCGAGAACCACCGCGCGTTCGATCTCCGGGTGCCGCGCGAGGAAGTCCACGGCGCCGCGCACCTTGAGGCTGTGGCCGAAGCTCACGCGGTTCTCGTCGTGCGGGATCCACTCAAGGTCTCGGGGAAGACCGAACCAGGCGGCGTAGTCGTCGCACTGGTCGTTCCACGTGGAGTTCCAGATCAGGCGGACCCCGCGCGCCTGCAGGTCGCAGAGCCAGTCCCGGACGTCCTTGACGACGTGGGTCGGGAAGCCGGACGGCCGGGTCAGGAGCGTGAATCCGGTGTCGGCCGCCGGCACGTTCAGCGTGCCGTCGATGTCGAGGAACACCGCGCGGGATGCATCGTCTGCCATGGCGAACCACCGTAGAGCGCCGACAGGTTGCCAGCGAGAAGGGCGCGCCCTCAGCCGGCGTAGTCGGCCACCCACTCCTCGATCGTGGCCACGTGCTTGCGGATCAGCCCCTGCATCGGATGCGGCCGCAGGAACGTCGTCGGGCCCGTGCGGGCGCGACGCCAGCTCTCCGAGAGGACGTCGACCTCGAAGGCGTCCTCGGTCCAGAGCAGGGGAGCGTCGTCGGGCACGTACGCCTTGGCGACCTCCACCTTCCACGGGCCGGAGTACATCCGCTCGCTGGGATCGAGTCCGTCGGCGGCGGTCGTCTCGAGGATCGACTCGTCGAGCCAGGGGAGCTCGGGCAGGCCCGGGATCACGTCGAGTAGCCGCTCGGTGTCGCCGCGCCACGTCGAGAGCCAGCGCACGTCCACGCCGGCCGTCACCGCGTCGTCGACCGCCGCGATCACGGTGTCGGACCAGAGCAGCGGCAGACGGATCACGTTGCCCTTGCGGTTCGTCTCACCGTGCGGGTGGTCGATGCGGGCGCTGCGCCAGTCGGACCAGTACGAGGTGCCACCCGCCTTAGAGAGCGCGTTGAGCACGCCGTCGAAATCGAGCAGCCAGATCGGTGTCGGGGACACGGTGCTCTCCTCTCGGGGCGGGTAGGTCGGGTGCGGCGGCATGTCGCTGGTATTCGTCCCGGGGGAGTTCCGCCCCCGGCGCCGCAGCCCTGGCGCCCGCGGCTTCTACGCGGGCGTTGTGGTCCGTGCGGGAATCGAACCCGCGCGACAGCCTTGAGAAGGCTGCGACCTGCCACTAATCGAACGGACCAGGTGCCGGTCTTTCCCGGCTGTCAACGTTTACCGTCCGTCGACCGTGCCACAGGGCACGTATGTGGTCACCCGACCAGCCTGGTGACGATCGTCGGTTCGACGAGTTCACCAGCACGATCGCGGTACTGGGTAACGGAGGCACCGAGGACCGTCTCGGAGTCCATGAAGTGGTCGTCCTCGACGAGTCGCATCTCGGAGTACGCCGTGGCGAGCTCAGCGAGGGGCAGCCGAGCACGTCGTGCGCGACCTTGTCGGCGTCTGTGAGCGTCTCTTCGATGCCGAAGGTGCAGGCTTCGACGAGACCACCGTCGGAGCGTGAAGGAACGAAGCCCGTCACCTCCCAGACGAGCGTGTCAGGCATCGACTCGCCCCGTCCGCTCGACCAGGTACCCCTTCGGTAAGACGAAGTTCATCTGGTCGGTGTACAGCGCGACCTTCTCGCCCTGCACTTCGGAGTCGTCTGCGAGCGCGTTCTCATGCTCGGCGACCATGCGCGCCGATTCCAGTGCCTTCCCGTCGAGCCCGGGGCCGAAGTCCCAGGGACGCGCGGTGGCGTCGTCCAGGATCGGCTTGATGTCGACGACGTCGCCCTCGCGGATGTCCTCGGCGGGAACCTGAGCCATGAGCTGCTCCTTTGTAGTCGTGGCCGGCGTGTGTCGGCGCGGAGCAGACCCTGCCCCGCGTCGCCTGTTGCAGCGGCGCGGGGCGCGGTCACGCGTCCTTGGGACGGTACGGCTCCCAGAGCAGCCTCATGCCGGCCTCTTCTGGGGTCCGGTCGGCCTTGAGCTGGTTGCACGGGCCGCACGCGGCGACGAGGTTGAACCAGGTCTCAGCACCGCCGCGCGACCTCGGGAACACGTGGTCGTACGTGTCGGCCCGACCGCCGCAGTACGCGCATGTTCGCTTGTCGCGGTCGAGGATTTCTGCGCGAGTGGCGAAGTCCGGATCGCGCCGGTACGGCACGTGGATGTACCGCGCCAGCATCAGCGACTTCGGCACTTCGATTTGCACCGACGGCGAGCGCACGACCCGGGGTGGGACGTGCGTCTCCAGGACGAACGCGGCTTCACGCAGGAGCATGCTCACGGCGTCGGTCCAGCGGACGGTGTCGAGCAGGCTGTAGTCGGCGTTGAACACCTGGACAGCAGGTGCGGGGATGAACGTGGTCATGGCGCCGCACCTCCTTCCGTGTCGTCGGCGACCTTGTCACCGGCGGATCGCCGGCAAAAGGGGGTGGAGACTAGGGGAGTCGATATCTCTAGGAGCCTCCTGACTGTCCACGACGTGGCTGACGGGTCTCATCGTGGCTGTTGTGGCCCTGTGGCGGACGGATTATCTGCATGTTCTCCTCGACGGGCTTCTTGTTTGGCCGGCGGCCGGGTTCCCAGTTCGAGGAGTCGGCTTCGGAGCGCCTCGTTCTCGGTGTGTAGTTGCTCGAGCTGTTCGGTCAGTTCGCGGTTGCGGTCGATCGCGGTTGCGAGCTTGGTGCGGAGGGATTCGGCACTGGCTGCCCTGGAGCGTTCTATTCCGGCGGTGGCGGTGCCGCGCTTCGCGTCGATATCCTGCCGGAGCTGGGTTTGCTTGTAGAGGAAGCTGGTTGAGACGTCGGCGGCTCTGGCGACAGCGACGAAGGTGACGGGTTGTCCGGTGTTGTGCAGCCGGGTGATGGCTCGACGTGCGCGGGCGGTCGCGCTGGTTGTGCGGGCGGCGGCGGCCGCGGTGAGGCGTGCAGTGCGGTGATCGCGGTCGCCATTGCTCACCTGGATTCCTGCGTGTCTGAGTCGATTTCGTCGATGAGCCTGGTGACCTTGTCGAGCATGGTCTTGTTCAGGTCCGCTGCCTGGCGGTCGCCGTTGTCTTGTGCTTGGGCGGCGAGCTGTCTGAGCTGGTCGCGGTGGGTGATGTGTGCGCCGAGGAAGGTGCGGCCGCCGGGGTCGTGGAAGGAGCAGTCGATGCAGGGGTTCGGGCGGAACTCGCAGCGCTGCGTCGCGGGGAGCGTGCAGAACCCGTTGGGCAGTGCGGTGGTGAAGCGGGCGCGCAGGCGCTCGACGGTGGCGTCGACGCCCTTGTCGGGGTTGGTGTCCCAGAATTCGCGGGCTTTGCGGGCGAGGGTGTCGTCGGTAATGCGAGCGTAGGTCGCGGTCATGGTGTCGCTGTGGTGGCCGAGGAAGTCGCGCACTTCCGGTTGGGTCCATCCGTTGTTGAGCAGGTGCATTCCGATGGTGTGGCGGAAGCGGTGGACGTCGCCTCCGGAGATCTTCTCGCCGGTGGCGACGGACGTGGTGATGCCGTGCTCGCGGAACAGTGCGGCGAGGCGGTGTCGTAGCCCGCTGGTGGACCAGGGCTGGGTGCGGCCGGCGATGGCGCTGGACCGGGCGCCAGGGAAGAGGTGCTCGGCGTCGGGGCCGTAGGTGTCGCGGACGCGGGTCTGCTGGTCGCGGATGATCTCGGCGAGGCTTTCGGGGACTGGAAGCCGCCGCCAGGCGCTGGTTTTGGTCATCCAGTATTCGATCCAGTGGCCCTGCTCACTGTGTTGGAGGCAGTCGATCGGGAGGGCGACGAGTTCGGATATGCGGCACCCCGCCCATCGTGTGGTGGCGATCATCGCCCGGAGGGTGGGGTCGGTGGCCGGGTTGTCGACGATCAGGGTGTCGATGCGTTCGATGACATCGGGTGGAAAGGGCCTCGGTCGGCGGGTCTTGCGGTGGACGTTCTCGCCGCGGCGCAGGAAGATCGCTGATCCCAGGTCGTCGACGAGTCCGCAGTCGCGCAGTGTTTCGAGCAGGTAGGCCGCGGTGTTCGCGAGCTGGGGGCTTGCCTTGGTGTCGGGGCGGCGCGTCCATTCGAGGTAGTCCAGGAACGCCGTCCGAGTGACCGCAGACGGTTCGGGAACGGTTCCGTCGAGCGTGAGGAACTGGGCGAGCTGGCGGGTGGCGCGCAGCCACTGGGTGAGCGTTCCCCAGGACATGCGGGAGGTAGACAACTGTTGGCGGGCCAGGCTTTTGACGGCCTCTTTGAGCCAGGGCACCGGGATGGTGGCCCAGTCGACAGCGGTTCGTGTCGCCCCGGCTTGGGTGGCGTCGAGGACGAACTCGAATCCGTCGCGCCACCGCCAGTGATCCGCGGCCCATGGGTCGGGGTCGGTGGCCCCGTGAAGGAGTCGGAAGAACCTCCGGATGTAGGGAGCGCAGAGGGAGTCGAAGTTGGTGTAAGGCCAGTGCTGCCTGCACAGCAGCAGCCAGTCGTCGACGGGGCGTTCGGTCAGGGAGCTGGTGATACGCCCGTGCGCGACCTCGATGAGGACGATCAGGGCGCGGCGCAGGCCGGCGTTGGGGGTCCAGTCGCCGCGGCCGATCTTGGTTGCGGCGACGAACCGGACTTCGTCGGCGGCCGCCGCTGGGATGCGGCGGAAGTCGACGACCTGCGTGGTGGCGGGCCGTCCACGGGGCACGCCGACGGGCAGAGCGCTGGTGGTGGCCCAGGCGTCAAAGTCGGCGGGCTGTCCAGCGCGGAACCACTGGAAGTAGTGGGCATAGCACAGCCCCGAGGTGGCGGCTGCGCGTCCACCGGGGCCGCCGAGCCAGTACCGCTCGCCGTCGCAGTCGGAGACGGCGCACGGGTCGGTGGCGGCGCGGCGGCGGTCGCCGGCGATGTCGACGACCGGCCACGTCGATGCGCACCAAGGCCCGTCCGGCACCTGCAGAGCGGGGACGCCGCGGGGCCCGGACCGGGCGCGCTCGCCGTTACCGCGCGCCATCGCCGTCTCCCTTCAGTCGGTACTGCTGCGGTTCTCGCCAGACCAGATGCTCGGTGGTGCGGAGCTTTTCGGCGAGGTCGTCGCTGGCGAGGTGAATGTAGACGTCGGCGCTGGCCGAATGGGATTGGCCGAGGCGGGCAGCGATCTCGGCCGCGGTCCATCCGGCTTTGGCCAGGGCGGTGGCGTGGGTGTGGCGGAGCATGTGCGGGTTGAGGTCGTCGATCCCGGCGGCGGCGCCGATCCGTTCGATGAGCTGGTAGGCGTTGGAGTAGGTCATCGGACCACCGACGGGTGGGCGTGAGAGGTTGACGAACACGTAATCGCTGTCGACGTGGGCGATCTCACCGAGCAGGTACGCGGCATACAGGTCGAAGAACCGCCGCGGAGCCTCGACGATGAATTGGGTCTTCTGCTTTGATAGCGCCCCGTTGGCGTTGTCGTCACGCCGGCGGATCATCACCTGCCTGCGCATCGGGTTCAAGTCGCCGTGGCGCAGGCCGAGCGCTTGGCCTACCCGCAGGCCCAGGTCGTACTGCGCCGACAGCAGCAGTCGGTCACGGGTGGTCGACGCCGCGGCGAGCAGCTTGGCGAAGTCGGTCTCGAAGTCGATGACCTGCACGGTCTCTGCCGACTGCCGGTCGGGCCGGGCCAGGCGGGAGACTTCGCGCGGACGGCGGTGTTCGAGGTGCGCAAGGAAGCTGTGCGCGCGCCGCGGCAGCTTCGACGGGTTGCGGGTCAGTACCAGATCCTGCGGTCCCCGGCCCTCGACGCGGTGGAACTCGTAAAACTCCCGCACCGCGGCGCTGACCGCTTTCACCGTGCCGGGTGCACGGCCCCCGCACCGCGACGGCAGCGGCGGCAGTCCAGCGGTGAGAACGGCGACGAAGTCACAAAGCTGCCGGAAATCCAGCTCATCCCAAACGATTCCCCGCGCAGCCAGCCAACGATAGAACTGACTCAGGTGCCGCGCGTACGAGCGGACGGTGTTCTGAGAACGTCCGATCGCCCGCTGCCAATGCAGGAACTGCTCGATCTCGAGCACCGGCAAACCCTGTTGGTCGACGACGGTCCACGACCGGACCCCGTGGACCGTGACCGGGGCGGCCCTCATCGCTGGTCCTCGAGGCCGTCGGCGCGGCGCGGCCGGCGGGTCGTGATGTCAGTGCGCCGACGCTGCTGTTCGTCACGCACATCGATGACCACGTCATCGGCGATCGCGGCGTCGGCGATCGACGCAGCGGGCAGCCGCCCGGGCAGCCAGCGCACGTCCCGCTTGCGCCACGCGGCGTACCTCTGCTGCACCTGGTCCATCGGGATCTCGAACCGTTCCCACTGCACCCCGGGGGCGCTGACCCAGATCCGCCGCACGTGCGAATCGGTCGCCGCGTCGTAGTCCCAGGTCAGCTCGCAGTGCGTGGGATCGCCCACCAGCTGCAGAGTCTGCGAGTCCTGCTTGATGAAGGCCTTGCGCCGAGTGTTGGTGCCCTCCATCTCCTTGTGATGGATCGCCAGGTAAGTACGGCCGTGACTACTCACCTCGGACCACTGATACGGCCGCTTGACCAGGTGCCCGGGCGGGTGCATCCCCTGGGTGCTCAGCCACACGTTGGTGCCGGCGGAGACAAACGCCGCAACGTGACTACCCCGCAGCAGCGGCTGCAGCACCGTCCGCAAGTGCGCCGGCTGCCCCGCGGTCAGCGTGTTCCAGTGATCGACCGCGGCCAGCAGCAGCGCGCCGACGCCGATCGTCACCGGGCGCAGGATCCGCTGCGCCTCCTTCCGAGAAACCGCTCCCGCGTCGAGCGGGTTGATGTCGTCGTCCATGAGTGCCGTCACGATCTGTCTCCCATCGATGTAATTACTTGCATGGAATCTTGCCTAACGTGGTACAGTTCTCAGCAAGACAACACGCCGTGACCTGCAGAATTGGCCAAACCGTCTCGCCTCGCTCTCGCGAGCGAGACGGACGTCACATCAGTCACTTGCGTTTCGGATGGAGATAACCGCGTCGGGCAGAAAGTCGCAGTTCACACGGTGTTTCTGCGCAGATTTCGGCTGTTACCGCGATAGCGTGGAACGCAGGGATCGATCGAGGATATGGAGGCGATCTGGGTGACGGCACTCTTCTCGCAGGCCGAGGCGAACCCGGTGATGGTTGCGCTGACACGACTGGCGCACGGCTGGTCGAAGAAGCGGCTCGCTGAGGAGGCCGGGATCTCCGGATCGCACGTCACCCGGGTCGAGGCTGGCGCTCTGCCGCTGGCAGGTAAGGCGCTCGACGATTACGCCCGGGCGTTGCAATGCCCGGTCGAGGCGCTGTGCGTCGCGTTCGAGCGCTCACCTGCGCAGGGCACGCACTTCCGCGCCAACGCCACCACAGCGGAGTGGAAACGTGACCGCGTCTGGGCGCGCGCCAACCTGGTCGCGATGCGGCTAGGCCGGGTCGTCGCCCACACCGATCTCGATCCGGAACTGGCGCTGCCCGATCTCGACCCCGGGGACTACGCCGCCGATCTCGGCGAAATCACGGTCGCGCAAGTCCTGCGCCGGCTCTGGCGCATCGCCGGCCCCATCCGGTCGATGACCGAACTGCTGGAAGCGGCCGGGGTCTTCGTCGTCGTCGAGGACTTCCACGACCGCGAGATCGACGCGGTCACCCTACGCGCCACCGCGCATCACCCGCACCTGGTGTACGTCAACGCCGCACTACCGCCGGACCGGATGCGCATGACCCTCGCGCACGAACTCGGGCACCTGGTGATGGATGCGATGACCCTGGTCAGCCCCACCGAAACCGAGCGACGGGCAAATGTCTTCGCCGCCGAGTTCCTCGCCCCGGTCGACGACATCGGCCCGGCGCTGGACCGGGTCTCGACCCGGACCGTGCACGAGCTCGACGAGCTGCGCCTGGACTGGGGCGTGAGCGAGTCCTCGCTCGTTGTCCGAGCACGCGAGCGCGGCGTGCTCTCCGACCGGCAGTACCGGGCGATGTTCCGACTACTCAACGAAACCGGCCGGATGTACGGCACCCGGCCCGGTGTCCCGACCGAGACACCCGAGCTCGCCCGCGATGTTCTCGCCCAGCTCGCCACCGACGGATACAGCACCACCGAGCTCGACGCCCTGACACTGCTCACCGCCGAGAACCGCACCAGCCTGTTCGGCGCACCCGAGGGTGCCACCGCCGGCAGCCGTCACCTGACCGTCGTCTAACAGCGCGGGGGACGCCAGGGATGTCACGGTGGGGCTGGAACAGCAAGGACGCGGTCAAAGACCACCACTGGCGCGTCCCGCACGGGTCGAACAAGGCAGTGCAGGCCAAAGAGCAGGACGACGCCGCAGGCGGCCGCCACAACCGTGCCATCCGCACCGCACCGAACGCGCTGGGGCGGGTGGTCCTCCGGTGCCAGTACCGGCGCCTGTACGCGGAGCTGCGGTGGACCGATGCGACGAGGAAGCACGCCGAGTACCTCGGCGAGATGACCTGGCACAGCCGCGCCGACAACCTCGCCGCCGCCTGGCGCGAAGCACACGCCCGCGGTCTTACGACCAAGTCCTGCGACCGTCATCCAGTTATTTAATCTGTCGATCTTACGGTGTGCGTTATCAGATAGCGAGCTGGGTGTGGGGCCGACGGGCCGCGTGCCGACCGTTATGTTTCGTCGTCATGCGGGCGCAGTGGATTCGGGTCACCCGTGTTTGCCTGGCCACCAGCTCGCTGGTCCGGCCAGGGTGGCGATTGCGGGTACGACGATCGTTCGGACGACGAAGGTGTCGAGGAGTAGTCCGACACCGATGATGAGGCCGACCTGGGTCATGATGGCGATCGAGCCGACCATCAGTCCGAACATGCTTGCCGCGAAGATGAGGCCGGCGGAGGTGATGACGGAGCCGGTGTTGGTGACGGTTCGTAGGACTCCGATGCGAATGCTGCGGTGGGATTCCTCACGCAGCCTGGAGATCAACAGCATGTTGTAGTCGGCGCCGACGGCGACGAGCACGATGAACGCGAGAAGCGGTACAGGCCAGGCAATCTCGGTGCGAAGGATGCATTGGAAGATCACCACCCCCACGCCGAGGGCTGCAGCGTAGTTCAGGATAACGGTTCCCAGCAGGTAAAGCGGTGCAATGAGCGCTCGGAGTAGTGCGATCAGGATGATGCCGACGATGATGAGGGTGGCCAGGGCGAGTAGCCGGAAATCGTGGCTGAGCAGGCGTTGCAGGTCGGCGTTGATGGCGGGGAATCCCGCTAGCGACACCGATGCGTTCTGCAGGGCGGTGTTGGGTCTCGCTGTCTGGGCTGCGGTGGTGATGGCGTTGGTGAGTTCAATCGCCTGGCTGCTGTAGGGATCGGCGTCGGTTTGGATGGCATAGCGCACTGTCCGCCCGTCTGGAGAGACGAATTGTGCAGCAACGTCGGAAAACTTTTGGTTGACGAACGCGTCAGGCGGTAGGTAGAAACCCGTGGCGGCGTCCGAGCCGCGGGTTTCGCGGGCGGTGGTCTGTAGTTGCGCGGCAAGGGTGGCCATCCCGGCGAACTGTTGCAGGTTGCTGTCGACGAGTGCGGCGACTCCCCCGGCAATCGCGCGGGAGCCAGCAGCGAGTTGACTCACCCCGTTCTGAAGCTGGGCGAGTTGTGCGGGGAGGTCGCGCGCGGTGACAGCACCCAGCGTTGTGTCCAATGTGTCCACTGCGGCGGTGAGTTGCGCGGTGATGGTGGTGATGGGTGTGCCGAGGTTGCCCAGTTGCCCGGAGAGAGCGCCGATTTGGAGGAGGAAGTTGGAATCCCGCAGTGTGCCCAGGGTCCGGAGTTGCTGTTGGACGGCGGCGCACTGAGGGATCGGGGCGCACCAGGGAGCGTTGTCGAGCAAGGGCCGCACGGCGGTCACGAGACTCAAGGCGTCGGATGCCTGCCTTGCCGCGGTGGCCAATTGCGGTGCCTGCCCAATGAGTTGGTCGAGTGCGGGTGCGGTTGTGCGGAGTTGACCGAGCAGTGGTCGGTATTGCTGGATCTGTTGTCCCGCGGTCGTGGCCTGGTCGAGAATTCGCAACAGCGGTGTCAGGTTGGCGCGGATCTGGCTGTCGAGCGTGGCAAGGCCGGTCGCGAGTTGGTCGGCGCCATCTCGAAGTTGGAACAGGTCGCCAGTGCGTGATCGGCCGTCACTGACTGCCGCGGCGAGTCGGTCACCGATCTGTCCGTTCTGCCACGACAGCTGGGCTTGTTCGAGGCGGCTGCCGGTGGGTCGGGTCACGCCGACAACCCGGGTCACTCCCGGGACTTGCGCGACGCGTGATGCCAGGTCGTCGAGGTCAGCCAGCCCTTTCGCGGTACGCATGTCGTTCGGGGATTGGATCACGAGGAATTCCGGGACGGTAGTGTTGGTCGGGAAGTGCCGGTCGAGCAGTGCGTAACCCTCGTTACTGTCAGTGGTGGCGGGTTGTCCGCTGCGGTCGTCGTAGGTGATGGTGATGCCCAACGCCACTGCGCCGAGGGCGAGCAGAGCGACGAGTGTCATAGCCAGTAGCGAGGCGGGGCGCCGTACGACGAGTACCGCGATGCGGTTCCAGTAGCGCCGCGTCAGGTCCGCGCGGGGTGCACCCCACCCGAGGTGGGAGGCGGCGTGCAGGACCGGCGGTAGCAGGGTGACCGTGGCGAGGAACCCGATGACGATCGCGATCGCACATGCCGGCCCGAGAGTGGAGAAGACGCTCAGTTTTCCGAACACCATCGCCAGGAACGCCAGGGCGACGGTTGCGGCGGAGGCGAGGATGACGCGCCCGATCGTAGCGGTGGCGTCGATGAGCGCAGGTGCGTGCTCGGCGCCCGACCGTAATCGCTCGTGGTAGCGGCTGATGAAGAAGACCGTGTAGTCGACGCCGGCACCGAGCAGGATCACCGTCATGAACGCGACGGTGAACTGTGAAACGGGCATTCCGAACTCGCCCAACGCTGACACCACACCGCGACCCACCCCGAGGCTGATCCCGATCACCAGCAGGGGTACGAGCGCGGTGAACAGCGACCGGTAGACCACCAGCAGGATGAACGCGATCAGCAGAACCGTGGCCATGGTGATCACCACAAGGTCCTTTTCGGCCGTGACGATCTGATCGCTGAAGGTGGCGGTGGGCCCGGTGACGTGTACGGTTGTACCGGTGCCGGAGAACGAATGATAGGCGAGGTCGCGCACGGAATCCAAGGCGCGAGTCGCGGCGGGGCCGCCCAGCGTTCCGGTCAGCCCCACCGGCAGGTACCAGGCCGTCCCGTCGCGGCTCACCGCCTGCGACGCCGTCGTCGGATCCCCCACCAGGTCACGGACGGAAGCGACATCGGCGGTGGCGCCACGAAGTTTCTGAACAAGCTCGTCGTAGCGTACGCGCACCGTCGGGGTGAGGCCGCCACGGTTCTCCATGGCGATGAAAACCGTTGTCTTGGCGCCTTTCTCCCCGAACGCCGTACCCATCCGGTCGAAAGCCTGAAATGACGGCACTCCCGCAGGGATCGGATCGACCGATTGTTGGCGCACGACTGTCTCGAGCTGCGGGAACGCCAGCGCCAGCACCACACCCACCGCGAGCCACGCGCCGACGACGACAACCTTGTGCGCTAGCGCGTACCGAGCCACCCGCGCAAGCGTGGCGCTGTATTCCGCGCGTTCTGACCGCGCGCCAGCCGATCGCCGGTGCACCACCATCAACACCACTCCTGCCGAAACGGAACTACCTGGATCGGTACGCTACATGATGTAGCGAAAAGCGGTGGCGCGGTCGCTCGTCTTCGGACTCGGCGTGGACCGTGCGAGCGGTCAGGGCATGCGGCGATGCGCCGTCAGGAAGTCGTCGACGATGCGGCGGCGGTCATCGGCGTCGACGGCCCGGATGCCGGTGATTTTGGCGAAGATCAGCGGTCCGACGAGCTGGGTGATGGCCAGGGTCAGGTCGAAATCGTCGAGCTCGTCGACGGCACTGGCACTGGTGAGCAATCGGTCGAACGGTTCGCGGTAGTGATCGACCACCCGCGCACGCAGTGGGGCCAGGGCGTTGCTCTGCTCGCCGGCCCGTTCGGGCACCATCGCCAACCACGCGACCGTGGTGACCTGCAGCGGCGCCTGTTCGATGACGTCCGCCTGACGATCCATCAACCGGATCAAGTCCTCGCGCACCGACCCCGAGAGTTCGTGGCGATCGGCCTGGGGCAGCAAACGCTCGAAGGCAGCGGCGACCAGGTCGGTGGTACTGCCAAAGTGCCGGTAGAGGGTTGTGCGGGCAACCCTGGACAAGCTGGTGACCGCCTCGACGGTGACAGCCTCCACTCCCCCTCTGCGCAGCAACACCGCCGTGGCGTCGAGTAGACGGTTCCTGGAACGAACCCGCCGCGGATCGACGTCGTCGAGGCCATCGATGCTCACCGCTACCCGCATTCTTCTCGCTGTTGGTCCACGTATGTGGCATCCTGCCAACGATACCGTCAGTAGCGGTCCGCTACCGGCACGAGCATCGATTCGAGGACTGTGATGTCAGCACCCAGCAGACTGCCCGCGCACTCCCCATCGTGCATGGGCTGCGGGCCGGAAAATGCCAGCGGCCTGCAGCTCGAGGTCTACCGCGACGAGGACCGAGTCTTTGCAGATCACTCCTTCACCGAAAAGCATTCCGGTGGACCAGGTCTGGCGCATGGAGGGGCCATCTCGGCCGCGTGCGACGACATCATGGGATTTACGCTGTGGATCGCCGGCACCCCGGCCGTCACGCGCACGTTGACGGTCAAGTACCGCCGACCGGTACCCCTCCACGTACCAGTACGCCTCACGGCGTGGATCGACGAGGACGCCGATCACACCCTGCACATCGGGGCGAGCGGGACCGTGGAGGGCGAGACCTACTTTTCCGCCACTAGCGAGTTCGTGAAAGTCGATCTCACGCACTTCGCGCGCTACGCCGACACCTCCACGGTAGACAGCTTTTTCGTCAATTTCCTCCGCGCGGACTGACCTGCTCAGATGCCCGGCGCTGCCCGCTGATTCGACGGTGCGCGGCGGAACTGAGTCGGGGAGCACCCGACCCACCGTGTAAATGCATGGGAGAAACTGGCGACCTCGGAGTACCCCAGTTCTGCGGCTATCTCGCCGACACTGATGCCGGGATCCAGCAGTCGCGCGGTGGCTCGTTCTTGGGCGAACTGCTGCCGCAGGCGACGCAGGGTGGTGCCCTCGGCGTGCAGGCGTCGCTTGAGTGTGCTCACCGATGTCGCCAGCTCCGCCGCGATACGAGCGCCGTCAGCGCGCGCAGGGTCAGCATCGAACTGTGCGCGGACCAGCTGCGTGTAGGAATTGGGCCTGCGCTGTTCGTAGACGCGTCGAAGCTCGGCGATACCGATCCGGTAGGCCACGGGGTCGGAGAAGCGGCACACGTCGTAGAGCACGGCAGCCGGTATATGCACGAACGCCGCGCGCGCGTCGAAAAGGATCCGATGGCCGATCTCACCCACGACGATCAGGTCTGCCGGCGCCTGGCATGTCAGATGAAGCTCCACGGAGGGGACGGCACCGGCGAGCATGTCCACCAACCGCAGGACAGCCAGACCACCGTAGGTGACGGCGAGACAATCGGTGCCGGGGCTATCTGTGCGCCCGGCCAGAGCGATCGTCAGTCCAGAGTCTCCGTGCTGGAACTCGGTGCTCAGCGCGGTCGATATCAGGGGCAAGAACCGAAGCAGTTGAACAACTTCGAGGACGGAACCCGCACTGACCAGCGGCAAACTGAGGGGGCCGAAAGAGGTCAGCTGGGCGTGCTCGGCGAACGCCACGCCCAACCGGAATCCCTGCTGGGCGTCCATCGCCGGATACACCTCGTGAAACCACCGGACAGGCACTTGGCCCTGTCGCGCAATGACGACCGCGAGATCGACGCCCTCGCGGGCCATGATGCGTCCGAACGCTCGCGTCTCCGCCGCGCCCAGGGCACCGCTGTCGAGGAGCTGCGCGAACGCTAGCGGCGGTATCCCCAACTCGACAAGGCTCACATGAGCCAATTTAACAAGACATCGCGACGTCCGAGCCTGGATCAAGCACATCTGCCGCGTGCACACTCACCTCTACGACCCACGAACAAGGAGGTGGCCATGGCCACGATCACTTACGTGACCCACGACGGCGAGGACTACCCCGCGCCGGTGACGCCCGGCAGGTCACTGATGCAGATTGCAGTCGACGAGGCGATACCGGGGATCGATGGCGACTGTGGCGGTGAGGCGGCATGCGGAACGTGCCACGTCGTCGTCGACAGCGCGTGGATCGACACCGTCGGACACAGCACAGACGTCGAAGAAGGCATGTTGAGTATGCACCCCGAACGTGAGGCCAACTCGCGACTGGCCTGCCAGATGACCGCCAACAACGAGTGGGACGGTCTGACCGTTCGCCTTCCCGAGTTCCAGTTGTGAACGTCTAAAGCGAAAGAGCAACATCTATGAGCATCTCAACTGCCCTCGCCGACAAAGCGCAGTCCATGATCCCGATCGATCTACAAATCCGTGGCGCCCACGTCTATGACAAGGCCCGCCGGATCGTCACCCGAACCGACGGCAAAAAGATCTTCACCGAGACCCCCATCCCGCCTGTCGAGGAAGTCGAACTCACCGACATCGATCTGAGCAACCCATTCCTCTACCGACAGGGCAGGTGGCGGTCCTACTTCGAGCGTGTGCGCAATGAGGCGCCCGTTCACTTCCAGCCCCGCAGTCCCTTCGGGCCGTTCTGGTCGGTCACTCGACATGCCGACATCATCGCTGTCGACAAGAACCACGACGCGTTCTCCGCCGAACCGTTCATCATCATCGGTCGGCCGCCCCGCTTCATGGACATCGCGATGTTCATCGCCATGGACCCGCCGCGGCACGACAAGCAGCGCGCCGCCGTCCAGGGAGTCGTCGCACCGAAGAACCTGCGCGAGATGGAGGGCCTCATCCGGTCGCGCGTCCGGGAAGTCCTCGACGAGCTACCGCTCGACGAACCGTTCGACTGGGTCCAGACCGTGTCGGTCGAACTGACCGCGCGGATGCTCGCGACATTGCTCGACTACCCCTACGAGCAGCGCCACAAACTCGTCCAGTGGTCGGATCTGGCCACGTCGATGGAGCAGGCCAACGGCGGACCATCAGACAACGACAAAGTTTTCCGCGAGATGGTCGCGATGGCACAGGGCTTGAGTGCGCTATGGCGAGACAAGGCCGCGCGGACCGCGGCAGGCGAGGAGCCTGGTTTCGACCTCATCACCATGCTGCAGAGCAACGAGGACACCAAAGACCTTCTCGACGACAGCCCCATGGAGTTCCTCGGGAACCTCGTGCTGCTGATCGTCGGCGGCAACGACACCACCCGCAACTCGATGAGCGGCGGAGTGCTGGCTCTCAACGAGTATCCCGACCAGTTCGAGAAACTCAAAGCCAATCCGGACCTGATCCCCAACGCGGTGTCGGAGATCATCCGGTGGCAAACCCCCCTGGCGTACATGCGCCGGGTCGCCAAGAAGGACGTGATGCTCAACGGTCAGTTCATCCGCAAAGGCGACAAAGTCGTCATGTGGTACGCCTCCGGCAACCGCGACGAGCGAGTGTTCGACCGCCCGGACGAGCTCATCATCGATCGGTCCAACGCTCGCAACCACATCGCGTTCGGTTTCGGCGTGCACCGTTGCATGGGAAACCGCCTGGCCGAATTGCAGTTGCGCATTCTCTGGGAAGAACTCCTCGAGCGCTTCGACGACATCGCGGTGGTCGGTGATCCGGAGTACGTGCAGTCCAACTTCGTTCGTGGGATCAGCAAGATGATGGTCCGTCTGACTCCCAAGCAGGAGACGTGAGCACTGATCGGGTCGTGATCGTCGGCGCAAGCCACGCCGGCGCACAGCTGGCGGCCAATTTGCGCAAGGAGAAGTGGGCTGGAGACATCCTGCTGATCGGCGACGAGGGCCGCCTGCCGTATCAGCGGCCGCCGCTGTCCAAGGCATACCTGGCCGGCGATTGCCATCTCGACGATGTCGCGATCCGAAGCCACCAGTTCTACGACAAGCAACGGATCCAGCTCGTCGACGGAACCGTAACCTCGATCGACCGTGCCGAACGAACCGTCACTCTCGGCAACAACGACGCGGTGTCCTACTCGAAGTTGGCCCTGTGCACCGGCGCTCGAGCTCGCGCACTGCCCGTCCCTGGGGCCGATCTGCCGGGCGTGCACTATCTGCGCACCGCCACCGACGTCGAGGCCATCCGCGCCGCCGCGGTCCCGGGTTCGCGGGTCGTCATTGTCGGCGGCGGGTACATCGGCCTGGAGACAGCGGCCTCGCTTCGAACCCTGGGTGTCGAAGTGACCGTCCTGGAGGCGGCAGGACGCGTACTCGAACGTGTCACGGCGCCCGTCGTGTCGGAATTCTTCGATCGAATTCACCGCGAGAAGGGTGTCGACGTACGGATCGACGCAATCGTCGAGGGGTTCCGCGGCGACAAACGAGTCGCCAGCGTTGTCCTCGCCGGTGGAGAAACGCTGGCCGCTGACCTGGTCATCGTCGGCGTCGGCGTCATTCCGAACACGGAGCTCGCAGCAGCTGCGGGCATCGACGTCGAAAACGGCATCCTCGTCGACGACCGCGCTCGTAGCAGCGATCCTGACATCGTCGCAGCCGGCGACTGCGCCAACCACCGAATCGAGCGGTACGGGAGACGTGTTCGTCTCGAGTGCGTGTCCGCAACAACCGAGCACGCCAAAATCGCGGCGGCCACAATCTGCGACAACACAACCGGTCGTGCCGCACTGCCGTGGTTCTGGTCCGACCAATACGACCTCAAACTCCAGATCGCCGGGCTCAACACCGGATACGACGAGGTGCTGGTCAGCGGCGACCCCGCCCATGGCCGCGACTTCACCTGCTACTATTTCTCCGCCGGAGAACTGATTGCAGCTGACTGCGTCAACAGACCCGCTGACTTCGTGAACGCCAAGCGCGCCATTGCACAACGAGCGCCGATCGTCAGGTCCGCATTGATCGGAGCGACCCCATGACCACATCACCGACAAACGCGGTCAGCCCGGCGGCGCTGACGGGTTCACGCTTCCTCGACATCGAGCACGCCACCGTCGCGACCTTCACACGCGAAGCCGTCGGCAACGCGACCACCGACAAAGACAAAGCTCGCCGCCTGTTCACCGCGGTACGCGACGCCATCCGCTACGACCCGTACACCGTCTCCAACGACCCAGAGCATTACCGGGCCAGCCACGTAATCGAATCCGGACGTGGATACTGCGTCCCCAAGGCCGTCGTGCTCACCGCCGCATTTCGCGCCGCCGGGATCCCAGCGCGGTTCGGCTTCGCCGACGTCCGTAACCACCTCCAAACGGGCACCCTACGTGAGCTGATGGGAACCGACGTCTTCGTCTATCACGGGTACAGCCACGTCTACATCGACGGACGGTGGCTCAAGGCAACACCCGCGTTCAACTCGGAACTGTGCGCACGGTTCGGAGTTGCCCCGATCGACTTCACCGGCGACAGCGACGCGTTGCTCCACGCTCACTCCGCGGACGGCTCAACACACATGGAGTACGTCCGCGAAAGAGGTACGTACAACGACCTGCCTCTCGACAACATCCTGGCGGCTCTCAAACAGGCCTATGGCCCTCTGATATTCACGCAGCGTGCGACGCCACTAGATGCATTCCACGCCTAACCCGACCTGCCTCAGTCGTCGGCCGGCAATCGACTCTACGAACAAGATCCGCACCGCCTCAACACAGGAGACTCGTGTCAGTGTCCGGCCCCTCGATGATCGACCCCTACCCGCACCGAATGGGCGGCCACTGTGGGTCCGGTGCGATGCGAGACCTCATGGAGTGGACCGGGCTCGGTTTCGACGGCCCACCCGATGAGGGCCTCGTCTTTGCCCTCGGCGGAGCCCTCTCCCTCACCTACATTCGATCAAGCGCGCTGATGCCACCCGTGTACTTGGTCGGACGAGGACCTGATTTTGAGGTGGACCTCCCCCGCCGTCTGGGCGGCACCGTCGAGGTGCTTGCCACCGACGACCCGGCCGAGGGTTGGGAGAACCTTCGTGGCGAGATCGATCAGGGCCGCCCTGCACTGGTCTGGGCGGAGATCGCAGAACTCCCCTATCTGCGGGTCCAGTTGCGCATGAGCCGCCACGACATCGTGGTAGTCGGCTACGACGAGACGCAAGGCATCGCGTACATCGCCGACAACGATCGCGAAGATCTTCAACGCGTCCCACTGGACGCACTCGCACGCGCGCGCCGCTCGACCTCCTTCCCGGAGCCAACCCGACACACGCAGTTTCGTATCAATTGGCCACAGACGCCGCCTTCAATTATCGAGGTGGCCGCACAGGCATTCGCGCAATCCGCAGCGAGCCTGAGCACCCCAGGCGCATCGACGATCGCCGGGCCCGCAGAACATGGGTCACACGGCCTCGACGCGGCCAGCGCTCTCGCATCCGACGTCTGCAGCTGGGGAGCCCTGTCCACCGACGACCTCGAGATGCACTTATTCAGCCTCGGCGCCTTCATCGAGAAAGCGGGGACCGGCGGTGGCCTCTTCCGCCGACTGCTGGCACAGGGCTGCGATGAAATCGCACGCCTCACCGGCGATCACGCAACCGCCATCCTTGCAGCCAACGCCCACCATGCGGCGACATCCTGGACTGCAGTCGCACGCGCAGCAGTACAGAAGGATCACGCCTCATCCGAGCGGCTCCGATCCGTCACAACCCTCGCGGCAGCTCTACCCGAGGCGGAAGCGACTCTGGAGGCGTCACTGCGAAAGGCCGCAGCATCCTTGTCAGGCTAACCGGGCCAGTCGCGGGAAGTCCGCGAGTAGGGCGCTAAGCAGGGCCGCCGCGTTCACACAACGCACGCAGGAGCACCACCGTGAGCAGGACGCCGGTTCCCGCTCACCTGGGTCCTGATCCGTCGTGGCGATCTGTCGACACGCTGCGAGCCATCGCCGTCGACGCCATAGACGGTGCGTCGGGGCGATGCGACGGACGACTGGCGGATCCGGTCGTACAAGTCCCCCATCGTGGACCGCGGCCGACGAGGCCGATGGCCAGGTGATGCTCGAACACGGCCTCGAGGGGCGTGGTTGCCAAGCGCCTGTCCTCGCGCTCTTACCGGCCCGGTGAGCGCTCCCCCCGACTGGATCAAGCAACCGTTGCGGGTCAGCGCAACGGTTGTGGTCCCCGGGGTGGATCGGGACACCGGGAGATCTCGAATCACTGCTCGCTCGCAGCAGTACACCCCGCCAGCGGGTGGCTATGTCAAGTTGGTCTGGCTCCAACCAGGGCGGTGTGATTTGGCCCCGACTGTAGGCGGGTGGCCGCGTTTGGTCGTAGGTTCGTGGATGTGGATGGGGAGGATGATCTGCAGATGCCTTCTCGGCGGACGGTCGTTGTCCCGTCAGGGTGGGATCGGGCTTCGGTGTGCGCGTATGCCGAGCATGTGATCGCTCGGGATACCGGGGCTTAGCAGTCATCTGTGGGTGCGGGTGAAGTTGCTTGAGGAGCAGCAGCTCGAGGATCTGACGTCGCGGTGGTCGGTGTCGTATGTGGTTCACCGGCACCGCAAGGCGTTGTCGATTGTCACCGATCCGACACAGTCAGGCCCGAGGGCGCCCTAACTTGGTTGTGGTGGTGTCGGCTGCGAGGGGATCGGTAGAGGCGGTGTTCGCCGTCTGAGTATCACGGGCATCGTCGTGGATGGCGCGCATGGGAGGATCGGTTTTGAGGCTGATTCCTCCACTGAGTAGCGGTGCGATATCGAGTGCTCTGACTAGGTTTTATGCGCTCTGGCAGATCAGGGCCTGTGAAGCGGCGGGGAGGACTTGGAGGTGTTCGCGGAGCACCGTCGACAAAACGCGGTGAAGACACAGAGCGCGGCGTCCAGGAACGCCTCACGTCGGCTTCGTCGGCGAACGTCGGCCTCCACACATCGATACGTACGCTGCGTCGGAGCCATGACGCCACAATAGTCACCCCGCGCACCCGCCACCATCACGGACTCGCCGGACCAGCCTCATGGCCAGTCAAGCATTTCGTCATCTGCTGGACCTCCCAACGCTCAGAACCCCCGGGGCCGGCGATCCGGGGGGGGGCTCCTAGCTGACAGCAGTCAGAAACTCATCATATCTGTGGAGGCTAGGGGATTCGAACCCCTGACCCTCGCCTTGCAAAGGCGATGCTCTACCAACTGAGCTAAGCCCCCGTGTGTGGTTGTGCACCCGCTGCTGGGCACCGTCCCACCGCCAAACTACGACCTCGTGACGGACATGTCCACCACAGCATCCCTGCTGGTCAACCCCTTACCAAGCCTGTCAGCTGGAGATAAGATTCGAACCCCTGACATCCGCCTTGCAAGGGCGGCGCTCTACCAGCTGAGCTAAGTCCCCGAAGGGCGGGCTTGACGGACCCGCATGTGGGTAGGCCGGCGCGGCCGAAGGGCTTGGCACCTGAGTTTGTCCTACCACCGCTCCACTCGTGCAGTGCACCCTCGAGGCGCGCAACCAGTGGAGATGTACGGTCCACCGCCGCACACTGCTCCCCGAAATGGATTCGAACCAATGACCGCTCGATTAACAATCGAGAGCTCTGCCGACTGAGCTACCGGGGATTGATTGGGGCTGAGACTAGACCCGCAAATAACGACCTCTCGTCGGATTATTGTTTCCCGACTTGTCCACGATGTTCCCACCGTAGTCGTCACGCCGGGCTGCTATCGGCAGCCACTCGTAATGCCACGACCTACTCCGCAGGTTTCGTTTCGTTCGAAGGCCGCTAAACCTCCGAGCTGCTCTACCGCCTCACGGACACCCGATCGCCTTGCGAGCTCACAGGTGCCTCGATTCCCATAACGAGTCGAGGATTACGGCGCTTTCGGCCGTGGCAGGGAAAGTCTTTCGCTTTTGGATAAACACGCCGGAATTGAACCGACGACCCATCGTTTATCAGACGATTGCTCTGCCAATTGAGCTAGTGTTTGGTCGACTGAGGATGTGCTTTCCCGCGAAGTTCCGTGGCCTTTTGGGACACAGAATGCTTCACACCCTCGCGCTTGGCCGCCAAGCCGCTGCGCTCTTGCCCGTGCACCGATCCGCCGACCGGATTCCGTTCGCATGGGAACCGCCCTCGCCTGGCGAGCTCGGACTGAGTTCCCTCGCACCCCGCGGGCGGACCTCGTTCGTCGACGGGCGGAGCGCCTGCGTAGCGTCCGCGTCCGGGTGAGCACTTGCCGTCCCCTTCTCCGTCTGAACTCGGCCCGCTGTTGCACCCGGTCACCCGGGTACCCCTTGCAGGAGCCGTGCATGGAGTACCGCTCACGCGGCGGCGGGATGTCACACCCACCTTTCCCGGGGTCACCCCCGGTTATCGAGCCATGCCTCGTTGTAGCCGCCGGGGGACTTGAACCCCCACGCCCCGAAGGACACTGGCACCTGAGGCCAGCGCGTCTGCCATTCCGCCAGACGGCCATGTTGGTGTGCGGGCCGGGATCGAACCGACGACGCCCCGATCAATGGTCGGGAGCTCTTCCACTGAGACTTACCGCTACGACGACCTTCGGCGCCGGGACCGTTCTGCCGGGGTCCAGCCGTGCTCCTGTTCAGCGGTCAAGGATCGCCGCGGCGCGCGCGAGGTATGCGCACCGTTTGCCCTGGGCCTCATGCCGGGCTGGCGTTCCTAGAGCGGATGACGGGATTCGAACCCGCGACCCTCACCTTGGCAAGGTGATGCGCTACCAGCTGCGCTACATCCGCATGTGCCCACCCGGCGCTTCGGCGCCGGACGTCCACCCCCGTTGGTGCGACCTCCGAGGTCGGGACTGGGCCAGCCCCCACGCGCGGGTGATCATGTCGCACGCGTGCTTACAGCCGCGCCGCGAGAGGCGGGCGGTCGAGTTGGGGCGGCGTGGAGTTTCCGACGGGGTGCACTCCCGCTTGCACGTCTCAGGGTTGCCCCATCCTGCCCGCGCCGCCTCGGGGAGCCGTGTCTGACGGTTCCACACCCGCTCGCGTAGCGGTTGGTCACCGACAACCGTGGAGCCACCATCGGGGATCGAACCCGAGGCCTCCGTCTTACCAAGACGGCGCTCGTACCACTGAGCTATGGCGGCGGTGTGAGGCGAAGCTCTCGCCGCTAGAGCCGATCCGGCGTCCGGCCTACTGTCGGCGTCCAACGATCGGATTGAGCCCCGGGTCGGGATTGAACCGACGACCGTCCGCTTACAAGGCGGAAGCTCTCCCACTGAGCTACCGAGGCAGGTGCCGGGGCGGTACACCCCTCACGTGAGTTCGGGGCACCCGGCGTCCCACCGTCTCTGTCGGGTGGGAGTTTGTGCGCCGCGCCTCGCGTGGCTGTGGAGAGGTGGTGGCGGGCATGCGGGCGGGCCTATAGCCCGCGACATGGGGTAGTCGCGGATTCCCCGCGCACCCGCCACCCGCGACAGCAACTGCTCAGCGGGCGATTACTCCGCACAGACACTACCGCGTTGGCTGCCTCGCCAGGACTCGAACCTAGAATTCCTGAACCAGAATCAGGGGTGTTGCCAATTACACCACGAGGCAAGGAACTCGAGGTTGACGTACTCGAGTACCGGCCCCGGATTCTTGGGACCGACGCGCTCACCGAGGGAACGTATCCCCGCGAGCTGTCCGCATATGTACCGACTCTGCTGCCCCGCCAGGGTTCGAACCTGAACAAGCGAGTTCCGTCTCCCGAACCAAAATCGGGCGTGTTACCAGTTACACCACGGGGCAAGGAGGAACAACGGGTGGCCCCGAGGGGCTTCGAACCCCTACTCCCCGAGGGGACGCCGAGGTTTGAGCTCGGCAGGTCTGCCAGTTCCCGTCACAGGGCCGTGTAGGTGGTCGGCAGTGATCCGGTACCTGGCGCCGACCGTGAAGCTCCATCCGCTACCGCTAGGCTGCCGGCATGGCCGACCGAGGTCTCTAACCTCGCGATGGGAGGGCCTTCCTCTGCCCTTGATCGCCGTCGCGATCACCGAGCGGACGACGGGAATCGAACCCGCGTGGCCAGTTTGGAAGACTGGGGCTCTGCCATTGAGCTACGTCCGCATGCCCCGGATTGTTGCGCCCGACGGGGACCACTCGGTATGCGAATTTGTAGCCTGCCGCCAGCACGAGGCGGCTCCGGGCTGGTCAACGGCTCCCTTTCGCCGCCGCGTCTCTCCGCGGTGCCACACCGAAGTGTCGGTGTCCCTCTCTGATTCGACCCACCCGAAGGTGTCCTACCCTGCACCGTGCCGCTCACCGTTGGATGCCTCTACTGAGTGAGCAGGTTGTCGTTTCGCGGTGAGAAGCCGCGCCTCCTCGCTTGCGGCGAGGACCCCGCCTTGCGAGCAGGGGGATGGGATCGGTGCAATCGAGCTGTGGGGCGGTCGGCGGTACATCTCACGCCTATCGGCGCCGCCCAGGCGCCCCTACCGGGTCTGATCCCGGAAGTCTGTGTCAGTCGCCGAACGCCTTGTTGATCGCGTCTCGGACCGCTGCGGATGAGCTGGCGGCCTGCTCGAGGGCGAACTGGCGGTTCTCCTCGAACTCAGCCTGGTTCTCGCTGGCCCCGAAGTCGGCTGTGTACTCCTCGAACTCGACCCGCACCCCGTCGACGAACACGCCGATGGAGCAGTCGCCGTCGCTGTAACGCTGGTGGACCACCTCGATCTTCACGCGGTCTTCCTCTCTGGCAGAGGCGCGGCGGTCGCGCCGGCACGCAGGTTGCCAGGAAGGGGGGCGATCCCCGTCCTGAGACACGAATCGATTGTGCGCCATCAGGGACTCGAACCCCGGACCAGCAGATTAAGAGTCTGCAGCTCTACCGACTGAGCTAATGGCGCGAAACTGCGACGCGGGGGGAGCGGCCCGAAGACCACCCCACCCGCGCCGAGTTGCCCGATGGGCGCCGCGGCCGCGAGGGCAACGACGCATCACCGGTTGCCGGGTGCATGGCGGCACCCGGCGCACCGCCCTCTCTCGGGAGGATGACAGCCCAAGCACGTCTGGCTGACCGGTCAAATTCTTCCGCAGAAGACCCGGTCGCCGAGGCGGCGTGAGTCGTCACCCGAGCAGGGCGGCGCATCACACACTCTGAAGTTCTCAAGTGGCAGGCAACACCCGGCCTGAGCTGGGCGTCGCTGTCGAAGCAGGCGCGATTTCTCGTTCCCGATTCGACGATGGGTGCAACGCTACGTGAGCGCTCGCGAGTAGTCAACAGTATTTATCGAGTGCTCATCAGTGGTCATTGAGAGCTCGTGGAGCTATGCTCTTGCGCATGACGACGATGAACCTGAAGGAGTACGCGCCGTGGCACGGCATCAGCTATGCCACCGCGCGCCGCTGGTTCGACGCCGGGACCCTTCCGCACCCCGCACGCCGAGAGGGCCGCAGGATCGTGGTGGAGGTCCCAGACGAACCATCCTCGCCCGAGCAAGCTCCAGCGCCGAAGCCGAAAACGGCTGCCTACGTGGCGGGCCGAAGTCCCGAGGCCTGCTCGAAGCGCGTCGACGCGGTCCGCGCTTGGGCTGATGCGCACGGGATGCGGATCGAGACCTCCGCGGCTGACGATGACGGCTCCAATCAGCGGCTTCTCGAACTGCTCGCCGACCCCAGCGTCACCCGCATCATCACCGACCGCGTCGGCTTCAATCGCGACTTGATCGCCGCCGCCCTCGCCGCCCACGGGCGCGAACTCATCACGACCTCGGTGCAGAAGCAGCAGCAGCAGAAGCAGCCCGAGAAGAACTCACAGAACCAGCCCCGGATCGCCCAGAGCGCCGGGGCTTAGTTGTGCCCGAAACCGCTGGGCATGAAGCTCCTCGCACCTGACGCTGAGGTCGCAAGAGCACGACGCGCCGCTCACGCGCACTCGTCGGCAAGGCATCTACCCTGGCCGGCATGACTGAGCAGTTCACCCTCGTGGGATCCGGCCGCACCTTCGCCGCCGTGCGGTTCTCCGACCCGTGGGACGGTTGGGCGGTCCCCGTCGTCACCATCCAGCAGCTCACCGAACTCGTCGAGTCGGTTCCTGGTGCGACGCTGCGCTGGGACGGTGACGTCGCCGTGGTCAACGAGGAGCGTTACCCCGCCGACGGCGACGGCCTGTACCTCCTCGAGGCCGGGTTCGAGCTGCTGAAGGTTGTCCCCGATGGGGCGCCGCCGTTCACGTTCACCGGCGATTGGCACAGCGCCGGCGCGTACCGCTGCTGGGGCTTCGACAAGCCGTGGAACGGCTGGGACACCCCGATCGTGGACCGGGAGACCCTCGAAGCCGTCGTCGGCGATCTCGACGACGACAGCCTGCGGTGGGACGGTCAGGTCGCCGTGATCCGTCGCGAAGGGGAGAACGAGCAGGTCCGGCTCGAACCGGACGCCGGCGGGAAGTACCACCTCGGGGAGCTCGGCTGGTGCTTCACCAGCGCGGACGGGTAGCGGAAAACCTGTCGCCGTCGATGGACGCCAAGTGCCACGATCACGAGATGCCTGAGCTCTGCGACTGCGATCGCCGCGACCACATCGACTCGCCCGATGGTCGCTGCACCAACCCGTCGATCGCCAGCGAGGAGGCCGATGCCTCGCACGCCCACTGGAGCCAGTGCGGATGCTGCATGGCCGACTGCCCGGACGTGCACCCGACGCCGACGCCGGGCTTCTTCGAACCTGCGCCCGGTAGCGCGAGCATCGCCGCCGAGCACGTCGCCACGTTGCCGGCCGAGGAGCAGGCGCAGCTGCGGGCACGGGAAGCCGCGGGCGAGATCCAGATCCGCCCGCGGGCGGAGATGCTTCCGGAGGGACTGCGAGTGGAGATCCTTCGTGGTGCCCGCAGGCACTCGCGCGACGAGGACGAGGCGTGAAGCTCTTCGTCGACGACCTCCGCGCCCCGCCCGACGACACCTGGACCGTCGCGCGCACCAGCGCCGAAGCACTCGCGATCCTGCAGGCTGGCGCCCAGGTCGACGAGCTGAGCCTCGACCACGACCTCGGCGGCGAAGACACCAGCCGGCCGATCGTGCTGCACCTCGCCGAGCACGGCGGCTGGCCCGCGACGGTGCGTGTGCACTCCGCGAACCCGGTCGGTGTGGAGTGGCTGGCGGGCATGATCGAGCGGTACGGGCCCGGCGCCACCCGGTAAGTGCTGGCGCGCCTCGTCGCTCATCTGCGGGCGGCGTGTGTGAGCCTGCCCGGCATGGACACCACCAGCTGGCCGATCCCGGACGGACTCTCGCCGAAGGGCCGCTCGGCCGCCGAGACGATCCTCGCCTACCTCACCGAGACCGGACGCACGTACCACGGCGGGGGCGGCAGGTTCTACACCCCGCAGGAGTGGGTCGATCGAGGCGAGGAGTACGGCACTGACTCGCTGCTCGTGATCACCCATGACGGCGGCGATCACGCGCCGGTCTTCAACTACGCCTACGACGAGCCGGAGCTCGGCGAAGAACTGCGTCGGAAGCTGCAGCCCTTGGGGCTGTTCGTCGAGCAGTGCACGTCCTGGTCCAGCGCTGTCTACGCCATCTGACCTGCCTGAACGCTCCTGATCGAGGCCCCTCATCCGGCGATCCTGAGGTGCTGCCTCTGCAACCGAATGCGACGGCCGAACAGGGCGCTTGCGCGCGCCTGAAGCACGTCCAGCACGAAGGTGCCCAGTCACCCGCAGAAAATGCGCGATGACCGACGAGAAGTGTCTTTCCCGCAGCAGCTCCTCCGTTCGTGCAGGTAGAGCAGTTTTCGCTCGACGTCCACGGCGCGGTATGTGGCTGTAGGCGCAGGTCAGCCGTTCGGGCTCGGGTCCGCGAGGATCAGCGGGGGCACGTTCGACGTCGCATCTGGAACGTCGCATGGATCCGCGAGAGGATCAACGGGGGCATGGGAAGGGAGTGGGCATGGCTTCGAGGTTCGAGACTCCAGCCGCTCAGGAGGCGTTCGCCTTCGGTAACTGGTGCCTCGCCGCCGCTGGGCACACCGTGTCGAGCCCGTCCGCCGACGCCGACCTGCGCAGTGCGATCGAAGGGTCGATGAGCTTCGACGAGGCCGTCGAGCGGGCGTACATTCGCGCCACACGCCGGGTGACCACCGACCTCGAGGACACGCAGGTGGTGCCTTGTAGTGTCTTGGAGTAGCGGTCCGTTGCTGGAGCAACGGTTGCGAGTCGCAGTTGGGCGACCCGGTGGCCCAGGCAGTCAGGCACCCAGGCCAGACTTCGCACTGAAAGGGCGCAGCGTGAACGAGGAACAGGCACGACAGCTCCTTACAGACGTCCGAGCCGAGTCCACCGCGGCACAGACCATCAATCGGATCGTCGAAGAGCGCCGGCGCGAGGCTGTGCTCGCCGTCGTTGAGTCGGGCATGAGTCAGTCCGAGATCGCTCGACAGCTCGGCATCACCCCGTCTCGTGTGAATCAGATCATCAACAACAAGCGCTGACGGTGGATCTCCCCGAGTACATCCGCGTCGAGCGCACCGGGCCGGCGATCCGCGACGCGCTCCGAACCGCGGCGCCGGACGAGCTCCCGGACTTCGACGCCGAGTTCCGCATCGCGCTGGCAGAGGCCGACGACGACTTCGACACCGCGCGCATCGACCGGGTGCTGAACCGCTGGTGGGCCGTCGCGCACCTGCGCTTGAACCCGCCCACGGCCGAGGAACGCGAGCTGGTCGAGCGCGTCGCCGCCGGCGATCTGACCGGGACCCTCACGCGCGTGAACGGGCAGCGGGTGCGGCATCCATGACCTCGCTCCGCCGCAGATGCACGCGTCAGAGCGGCGTGATGCCCTGCTCGCGCAGCATCGCCTCGACGGGCCCGTTCTCGTCGTGGATGTACGCGCGGGCGAGGCGGTCGTTGAACTCCTTCGCGACACCGGGGTCGGTCGCGTCTACGGGGACGGTCAGGACCGCGCGCTCGCCTGAGCCGAGCAGCACCGCGTTGGCCGTGAAGAGGGCCGTGCGCTTGTTACCGTCGCCGAAGGGCTGGGCCTTCGCCAGCGCGACGAACAGGGAGATCGCTTGGTCGCGAACTGCGGCCTTGGCGAGAGCGCTGTCGATCACCGCCTGCAGGGTGGCCTGGTCCTGGGCCGGTGGCTGGTGGCGGCCGTAGACCGTGTCGACGCCGATGCTCGCGTCGGCGCGGCGGAACTGGCCGGGCTCGATCGACCCGCTGCGGGTGAGTGTCGCGTTGAGGCCGCGGACGAAGTCGGCGTCCACGCGGGCCCCGAGGTGGTCGATCACGTACTGGGCGGCATCGCGCAGATCCTCGAGGAGGCTGAGGTCGTGGCGGGAGGTGACGCCGTCGAGGTTGCCCGAGCGGAGGAAGTTCTCCGTGTCGAGCCGGCCGGTGGACAGGCCGTCGAAGACCTTGCCGGAGGAGTACACCACGCCGGCGAGGTCCGCGACGGTGAGGTTCTCGTTGCCCATGGCGTGTCAGCGTAGTTGGCGGGGGGCGACGGTGCGTCCTCCGGCGCGCGGTCACCGGCGAGGCGATGCTGCGGTCGCAGACCTTCTGACCTGCGCTGATCGGCACAGACTTGCGTACCGTTTCCCATACCTCATACTCCTGCGACCCGGGACGTCCGGGTCGCCACGAAGGAGGCACCCATGCACCGCAACACCGACCGACTGATCTGGCTCATCCCCGTCCTGATGCTCTTGATCGCGCTCGACGGCTGGTTCTTGCACTGGACCGCCAGCTCCGCGGTTCTGCACTTCGGCATGAGCATGCTGGGCCTCGGCTGACGCCCCGCATTTGAGGCCTGCTTTGAGGGAGGTGCCTGACGAACACTTCCCCCAAAGCGGGCTGTTCACCGCAGCTGCTGCCCGGGGCGGATCCACACCAGCACGGACTCCGCGCCGGCCGCCCGGGCGAAGCAGGTGCGGTGCTGGCCGATGATCGAGGATCCCGACGAGTTCGTGTGCAGCCGGACCAGGTCATCGGGCGCGAGAAGCCAGCGCGCGAGCCGGCGATCGGTCTCGTCGAGCTCGAGCCACTGCGGGAGATCAGGGAATCGGTCAGCCACCTCCGGATCGTTCCAGCCGAACCGGTCCAGCAGCGCGAGCGCGGCGGCCTGGGCGCGGTGGATGTCGCCGCGGTGCATCGGGCACAGCCGGTTCGCCCGCTCGCGCAGGTCTTCGCGGGCGTACGCGGCGGCCATCGTCTCGTCGGTCGGCTCGACGCCGCGGGGGAGCAGGCCCTTGATCGCGTCGCGGGAGTAGGGGCATTCGGAGACGCCGCGCTCGTAGGTGGTGCGCCGGGCCATGGCGTGCGGGTACGGGAGCGTGGACAGTGGACGTAGTTCGAAGGGCATGCGTGGATCATCGGCGACCGGCGGCATCCGCCGCCATACTTCCCGAGGGTAGTGCGGGGTTCAGGCGCCTGAAGGACGCGACACGTGCAGGTCAGAGACCGCACCCAAGTTCGCCCGTGGCGGCCGCGGTGGTCACCGACATGCCATGGATCTCGGTGACGTCCTCGGCGGCGAGCGGTCTGGTGCGGTGCGCGACGACGTCGACGCGGTTGATGTGGCGCGTCTTCGATCCGAGCGCCAGGTGGTACGGCGCCGCGGGAGTGCGGCCGGCGTGCAGGTCGAGAGCGGTGGGGCCGGTGATCACCTCGCGCAGGGTGCCGACGCGTTCGTCCATCGGGGTGCGGGTGTCGGCGGCGTACCAGGCTGCGCGGAGCCGGTGCAGGCCGGTGAGTGCGCGGGCGCTGGTGGTGTAGACGCCGCGGTTCGCGGTGCGGCGGATCAGGCCTTCGGCGACGAAGGTGCGCAGCTGTTGCGGGTTCACCCCGTGCCGGCCGACCTCTGCGGTGGTGACGAGACCGTCGTGGGTGCGGGCGACTTCGGTGATGATGTCGCGGGCCTCGTCGATCGCGGTGCCGGCGAGCGGCGTGGCGGCGGGCGCGGCCGCTCGTGCTGTCGTGGGGGCCTCGGGCGCGCGCAGCCGGATTCGTTCCTGGCGGGTGTCCTCGAAGAGGGCGATGCGAGCGCTGGTCGCGGCGGAGAACCGGTGCAGGTAGGCCTGCGCGTCGATGGCCGCAGCGATCCGGTCTGGGGCCGAGAGTGCCGTGCAGGCGTGGGTGAGGGCGTCGACGTAGAGGTCGGTGATGGCGGTGCGGTTGTCGCTCTTGCTGATCTGGATGCGCCAGAACCCGACGCGGTGCCAGTCGACGCCGAGGATCGCGGACCGGACGAGGGCGGGGTTGGCGCCGGTGCGGGTGAAGAGGTCGACGAGGATCTGCCGGGTGTCGTGTTTGGACCAGGGGTTGCCGAGCACGTAGCCCAGGCGCGTGGGGACGTCGCTCCAGTCGGCGCCGGCCGCGACCGTGGACGCGAGGAGACGCGACACGGCCTGCTCAGGGTGCGGGCGGTAGGTGCTCATGAGGTCGACGATCGCGGTGCCGACGGTCTGCACCGGGAGGCCGTCGACGTGGGTGAGCTCGTCGGGCTCGATGGGCTGTCGGTGGGCGATGATGCCGGGCCGGTTGATCAGGCGGCTGGTGGAGCCGAGAACGAACTCGAAAGGTTCGGCGGGTTGGCGGCCGGCGTGCAGGTCCAGGGCCGTGTGGTGGGAGACGATGTTCGCCGCTTGGTGCACGCGTTCCCATGGCGGGGAGGTGAGGTCGATCGAGATCCACGCCGCTTGCAGCCGGTCGCGGGCGGAGAGGAGCTCCGGCGGGAAGACGGAGTACACGCCGCGGTAGTCGCTCGGGTGGACGGTGCCGCGCTTGCTCGCGCGGAAGAGCGCTTCGGGGTGG
Source organism: Tsukamurella tyrosinosolvens (assembly GCF_900104775.1). Classification (NCBI taxonomy): domain Bacteria; kingdom Bacillati; phylum Actinomycetota; class Actinomycetes; order Mycobacteriales; family Tsukamurellaceae; genus Tsukamurella; species Tsukamurella tyrosinosolvens. Next base: position 2,672,290 of record NZ_FNSA01000003.1, on the reverse strand, counting down.
ATGCCCGCGGCCGCGGCGGCGCGGGCGGTGAGGATGCCGCGGCCGCGGTAGGCGAGCCGGCGGATCGCGGTGTCCGTCGCGGCGACGGTCTCCTTCGATCCGGTCACGGCTTCTACCCTGGCAGAGCGCATGGAGTGGAGGTTGACGACGCGCTGGGGAGAACCGGGATGCGTGGCCGGCGATGCGGGCGGGACCGGGCATCTGGCGGCGACGCTGTGACCGAGACATCACGATTCGGCGTGAGTCGGGGCGTCCACTGGATGGCCTGACAACAAGTGCGGGCAGGGCGTCGTCGGCCTCCTGAGCTGCAAGTTTCCGGGCTAGTGCGGTACGTGACGGCAATTCAGGATCGCGAGCTCCGAGTGTGTCGATTGCGTAACGGTCGTTCGCGGGGCTTCCGATAAGTCTGAACGTCTGGTTCAGTGTTACGGGAGTTTTGTATGGGACTGATGTGAACTCAGTGAGGATGGGGACAACGTGAACCGTGCTGGAGTGAACCGGGCTGCGCGGCGGGGCAACCTGGAGCAGAGGCGCCGAGAACGCGGGATCCGCACACGACTGTGGAAAGTGGCGGCCGTCGGGGTCGTCGGAGCGACCGTGGTCGCCGGTGGCGTGGTCGCGGCGGCTCCGCCCTCGGCGGACAAGGCGCCGCGGCCCGGCGCCATCAAGACCGGACTGTTCGCCGACACCTCCCGGGCGCTCGAGACTCGCGAGGGGTATGTGATCCGGGCGTGGAAGTACGGGGAGGAGCTCCGGTCGATCATCCCGCTCGGCCGTGCCTTGAACACATATGAGGCGATAGTCTCGATCGCCGGCGAAGGCCTGATCGAGTTCAAGGATCCGAAGAACAAGCCGAAGGTGCCGATCCGCAGCGCCTCGATCACGGTGGGTCTGACCTTGGCGTGCGCGGCAACCCCGCAAAACATGCAGCTCAGCGGCACGTTGTCGAACGCGGTGAACGCCTCGGTGACACCGTCGCTCTCCGGCACGGTCGGCGCCACCGCTGGCGGGCAGGGCGGTTCGAGCGGCGGTCAGGGCAGCGGCTCGGTGAACGGGTCCATCACCCCGGGTATCTCGGGGACGCTCGGTGACACGGTCACCACGTCGGGAACCATGACCGGCACCATCGCGCCGGGAACGTCGAAGGACTTCCCGATCGCGAAGAAGAGCCTCGCCGGGCAGTCCGGGTATGTGGTGACCAAGGAGACGCGGATCGCGATGGACTCGTGCCTCGGTGGGGCGCAGGTCCGGGCGTACGCCACGGCGACGCTGTCGACCGATCAGGGTGACTCCGCGATCACCACGTACGGCAAGCCGCTGTTCATCGAGCGCGACAACCCCGGGCCGGCGAAGAATCCGCCGAAGGTCAGCGAGGATCCGAAGCCGGCCCCCGCACCGGCTGTTGCCGGAACCACGATCGCCGCCGCCAAGAAGGCCGAGCCGGTCAAGCCCGCCCAGAAGCCTGCCCCCGCACCGGCCGCGAAGCCGGTCGCTGCGTCCCCGTCGAAGCCCGCACCCGCGCCGGCTCCGTCGTCGTCGGCCGTGACGCCGCCCGTGAAGCCTGCTCCGGCGAAACCTGCCATCGAGCAGCTGGTGCAGGTCCGGTGACCGCGCGCCGCCGAGCAGGGGAGCGGGCGCATGGCTGAACAGGGACGCGGGAGCGTGCTCAAGGATGCGCTGGGTTTCGCCGCCGGCGCCGTGTTGATCGTGTGCTGCGCGGTGACATTGCCGCAGCTCCCGAAGGCGGTCGAAGCGATCGGTCCGTGGCCGGTATGGGGCGGGTTCATCGTCATCACGATGGTCGCGGGCTGGCTGTTCTGGTCGAACATCCAGAAGCTGTACGAAGCGATGCGACGGTGAGCGATCCCGCGGAACTGGACCTCGCCCAGGCGTTGCAGCGGGCCTTCATCGAGGCCGGCGAACCGAGCATCAGCTCAGTCGCGACCGGGTCGGGCGTCTCCCGCCAGCGCCTGTCGGCGTGGCGCTCGGGCCGGCACGTCCCCTCGCGATTCGAGGACCTCGAGCCCGTCGTCGCGTACCTGCGGCTCGCTGCCGGCAGCATCAGCAGCGCCACCGACGGTCCGCTGGGTGCCGAGCGGGTCACCCTCTGGGAGGCGGACCGCTGGAGGCGGGCATGGGCGCGCTCGCTCGCGGCAGACGCCGAACCTGGCGGCGGGGAGAGCACCGCGATGCGGCAGGCCGAGGATCCGCCGGACGAGTACGACCGCAAGCCACTCGCTCTCGCTGTCGTCACCCTCCTGGTCGTCCTCGTCACGGCCCTAGCGGTCGGGGCGTTCTTCTTGAGCAAGGCCTACATCTGATGGTGCTGGAGGCCGCAAGACCGCAAGACCCGCGCCTCTTGCGGGTCCCCGGACGCCCACCCAGAAGGTCACGGTTTGATCACGGAGAATGCTGTGACCAGCGGTCCGGTGCCGCAAGACCGCGCAAGACCCCGCCGGACCGTTGAACCCGCGCCCCCGGCCGTGCTCTGGTGAACCCACCTCCCGCTGATCGTGAACACCGCCGATCAGCACCCCCTTCTCCTCACGAAACGAGGTACCCAGTGGCATCTCCATCCGATCCACCCACCGGCCGCGCCGGCGACACGGAGCAGTTCCCGGTCGCCCGCACCGGCGCGCACGCGGCGCAGCCCAGCGACGCCGCACCCGACTCCGCACCCGCCGACGGACCCGCGCACGCGGTGGGATCCGACTCGGGCTCGGGCATCACTCGTGGCGGCTGGTGGGCCATCACCATCGCGGCCGCGGTCCTGCTGATCCTCGGGTTCCTGCTGACCTTCGGACCGGCCCGGTACTGGACTCCGGTGCCGGTGGTGTTCCTCGGCTACTTCCTCGTCTCCGGCGTCATCGGCCTCGTCTTCTGGAAGGGCGTCCGCGAGCTCCGCGACTCGAACCCGACGCTCCATTCCGGTGACGGGCCCGCCTCGCCCGGCGCCCGGGTCGCCGCCGCGATCGGCGCGGTCGGCGTCGCCTCCGCTCTCGTGCTTCTCCCGGCTGGTCTGTCCGATGCGCCGGCCAACGCGGCGCCGTGCCCGGACGGCAGCAATACTTGCGGCCCGCAGCCGACCATGGGCCCGCAGCCCACCCAGGGCAACGGCGGCAACACCACCGCCCCGCAGGCACCGAACACGACCGTGCCCGGCTACACCCCACCGGACACCCCGCCGCAGCAGGGCAACGGCAGCACCCCGACCGTCCAGGGGCAGGTCCCGACCATGCCCACCGGCGACACCCCGTCCAACGGCTGCATCTTCAACTGCGGCCCCACCCAGCCGCAGCAGGCACCGCAGACCGGACAGGCCACCCCGCCGCAGACCGGCCAGAACCCGGTCACCACCGCACCGAACACGCCCGCGACCACCCCGCAGGCACCGACCACCACACCGCGGCTGCGCACCCCGACACCGGAGACGACCACGTCGACGACCTCGAGCAAGGCGCGCGACCGCGACGACGACGACCAGCAGCGCAGCGGCGACGAAGACCGCGAGAAGAACTCCGGCACCCCGTACCAGGCGGCCGAGATCGCCGCGCTCGCTGGAACGTACCGGCGGAAGAAGACGTCGGACGCGGTCCGCGACGGACAGGTCGTGTCCGAGAACGTGACGCGGACGCTGTACTCGAACGCCACCGCGGTCAGCAAGCCCGTGCAACTGCCCGGCCCCGGTAACGGCGGAAGGATCCCGGACCCGAATCCGGGCAACAATGACCCGGGAAAGATCGACCCGCCTCCTTCGCCACCTCGCGGCACCCCCGGGCCGGGAAACGATGGCGGTGGTGATGCGCCGATCCACCTGATGGACGGCGAAGCGATTGGCGTGGCGTCGAACCAGGGAAATGTGCCCGGGCAATTGGTCTGGGATCAGTCTACCGGCTCAATCTACTTCAGGGACATGTCACCGAACGGATTGGCGATCGCCAGTTTGGTGACCGCGACTGTTAATGGTAAGCCCCGGCCGCTCATTAGTACGGTTGTTGCGGGACAGACTGTGGGTGTGCTTCCCGGGCTCAAGCCGGGCGACGCCGTATCTATTCGCCAGCACACGGCCAATTTGAACGGGACGACCTTCCAACTGCCTGGACAGGTTGTTCCGATGCGGACGCCGGTGCAGGGTGAGACTGACGGCGGACCGGGGCAGTGGATCTACGTTGGGCCGTCCGGCCAGCCAGCCGCTGACTATTACGAAGAGGCGGTGACGTTCGTTCAGCGCGGATGGGTATATCGAGCGGGTGGCAAGAACTTCGACGGGTACGCCAACGGTGCACTGCTGGAGGCGAAGCACGGGTACGCCTCCATCGTCGGCTCGAACGGTGAATTTCTTCCGTTTGCCAAAAGCACCATAGCTGCGATAGTTAAGGAGGCGCAGACCGCGCGGGCGCTAGGGATTCCATTCCAGGTGTATACTTCGACACCGCAAGCGCAAGCCGCTTTCGCCAATGCGATGGGCGTGGTTCAGGGTGGCGTGCACACCGCGATTTATGCCCCGAAGGGACGGGTGACATTTTGATAGAAAAGAATACTGTCAAGGCTGTGAATTTCTGGTGGCCTCGACGCGAGTTGAGCGCTTCCGATGTCGCGAATCTAATCAACGACTTCTTGGAAAAAGGGGCCAATTCGGGGACTCTTCCCAAGAAGTGGTTTCACGGTGCGGACACAAGGGAACAAGCTCTAGAGGGGGCGGCGTTCGATCTGAATGATCAAGACGTGCGGATGTCCGCTTCGGACATCGATCTCGGCGCTGACCCTTACGATCCGGCAGCGTTTGCGCAAATTTGGGCCCCGAGGGTCCGTGGCGAAGAGTCCGGGGCCGACTGGGGCTTGATGGTCAATATCGATCGCGCGGGAGGACTGTGGCCGAATGACCTTCTACGACTGACCTTCACGCCCACGAATGAGGTGAGAGCGCTTGTCGAGGTCGGCGTCGCCGCGCTGCAGCCGACTTTGGTTGAAGGAGTGGTATTCGATCCGGACTGGCTGGAGAAGGTCGTGCCGAACGTGCCAGCACCCGAGCCTGAGATCGTGACCCTGTACGCGCGGTAGATCAAGCGAGGAGAGCCCGCCACCGTGAAGGTGGCGGGCTCTCGCGTCTTCGGCGTCCTCGTCGGGCCGGTGAGGTCAGTCAGCGGGCGCGGTTGAGCTCGCTCAGGTACTCGCCGACGTAGTCGAAGTCGTGGTCGCCGTGCTCGGGGCGGGCACTGAACACCGGCCCGTCGTTCACATTGACGCGCAGCGGGCGATCGCTGCTCATTTCGTCGGTGTTCAGGAAGAACACGATCGCTCCGTCTTTGTCGCTCCAGGTGAACGTGACGTTGACGACGTCATCACCGTTGCGGAACTCGACGGTGCTGTTGGGCCCGAAGGTCGTCACTCGAACACCTCCTTGCTGTCCTGGCGGATCAGCTCGCCGTTCTTGACGATGTAGCGCCAGGAGCCCTCGTGGCGGGCCGTGAACTCGATCATCGAATCCTCGGTGGCGAACGGGGCGAGTCGGTCGAGGAGACTCACGAGCGAGTCCTCGTCGTCGAGGTCCCACGGGCAGTCGAGGAAGGCGACCTTGCCGTCGTCGTACTCGGTGGGCGTGAGCTCGCCGTGATGGCACAGGAAGTCGATGAGCGTGTCGTAGCCCCAGTCCTCCGGCGTCTCGCCGTCGGCAGCCAGCACCGCGAGGTAGGCTGCCTGGGTCTTGTCGGCCGGGACAGTGAAGTTGACCTTGGTGACGCTGACTTCCAGTGCCATGGTGCTCCGTTCATTGCGGGTTATGCGGCAGCGCAGTGGTACCAGTCCCGGCTTCAGCAGCACGCGCGCGGCGCGCCGCGGTACCTGTGGACCTCGCCGCGCCCCATCGGCCGGCGCGGCGCGGGTTCTGCGAGGGTCCCGGTTGACTCGACATCAGCCGACCGGCTGCGGCTCATGCTGGTCGAGAGTCCGAACGAAAAGGAGAGGCGCATGCCTCGCACGATCGAGAGCATTGTCGACTGCCATCGCGCGGCGACCGACCGGCACGCGCGGGGTCTCCCTACCTGGGACCAGACCATCGAGATCAAGCACCTTCTTGGTGCTGACGAGCACGCCGCGATCGAGGTCGGCAAGGCGATCGCGCAGGTTCTGCGCCGGTCCCGGTGGTCGAGCGACGATTCCGAGGTCGCGGAGCTCGCGGAGTTCTTCGACGAGATCGAAGCGGACTGGGAAGGCCACTACGAGGCCCCGGTGGACCGCCTCAATGCACTGCTCGACGAACTGTACGACCGCGCCGACTACGCCCGAGTCTGGATCAGGTAGGGGAGCGCATGCCTGCGACGGTGAGCATCGAGGAGCTGCAGCGCCGGTACGACCACGCCTGCACGGTCGCGCTGATGGCGGTCGGGCAGCCCGATCGCGCGGAGCAGGTGGCCTACCGGGACCAGCTCTATCGGAACCTGCAGGCTGCGCGCGAAGCTGCCGGCGCGGAATCCACCGACGAGTGAGCAGGGCCTGCGCACCCGGGGTCCGAGGTGGGGCGCATCGACTCGTGCCGCCGAGGCCTAGCGGTCCAGTAGTCGAGTCCGGCGCGAACGTCGGCCGGCGAAGTAAGCTGTCAGACGGGCCTGATCGCTGTCGAGTACTCCCGGCGTGGCCGGACGGACGATTCGTACAAGACCCACACGAACCCACCTTCCCGCGCCTTCTCCACGTGGGTGACGGTGCCTTTCGTGCCAGCGGTGACTGACTCGACGCGATCGCCCTCGTGGAACACGGGCTCGCCCGTCACGAGGCGCGTCGCATCAGCGACCAGGACCGGTTCGCGGTATGTGCCGAGCTCCAGGTGAGGCCACTCCGCGACGGCCTCCGGCTCGATCTCCACTACGGTGCCGACCTTCCGTGGATCGTTGATGTGCGCGATGCGATCGCCGATCTGTAGGGCCCGATCCGGCCGCTCATAGTTCACGTGCTCCGCCAAACTCAACCCCAGTTAGAGCGTTCGCCGGTACCCGGTGCTCGTCGGCTTGAACCGGTCGAGACGGATCTGCGTGGTCCGCCCGCTGGTGTCGTTGATCTCGGTGACGGTCGCGTGCGTATCGCCGACTTCGAGGACCCGCAGTTCCCGTCCAGCCATGCGCTTGTCGTTGTCGGCCCACACCTGGCCCTTCTCGACACCGTGCGGGTTGTTCGACGCTGCGCTCACGGGTTCACCTCTCGTTGATGTTCGCCGGAGGGTATCCGGCGCCGCGTGGTTGCGTGCGCCGGGGCGCGGCGATAGTCCAGGAGCCCGCTAACCTGTTGCACATGCTGGTGCCGGCGCAGATCGTGCCTGGGCCCGTCCCTGATCTGCCGATCGCATTGCGCGAGCGGATCGCGCGGGCCGCTGGACGCGCGCACGCACCCGGGACTGTTCGAGCGTACGACAGCGCCTGGCGCCGCTTCACCGAGTGGTGTGCGCGCGAGAAGTACCAGGCGCTGCCGGCCGCGCCGGCGGTCGTCGCGGCCTACCTCGTCGACGCCGCCGACACGCTCGAGCCGGACGGCACCCGCACCTACGCAACCTCGACGCTCACGAAGTGGGTGGCGGCGATCGGCGACCGTCATCGACGCGCGGGAATCGCTGAGCCGCCCACCAACACGGAGATCGTGAAAGCGACGCTCGGAGGAATCCGCCGCGAGTACGCGGACGCGGGGGACAGGCCACGTAATGCGCGAGCCCCGCTCCTCACCGATGACATCGTCACGATCATCTCCGCAGCTCGCGAACAGGTCGAAGGGTGGGCGGCGGACGTCTTCGAGCGTCGCGACTCCGCCGTTCTGCTCATCGGGTTCGCCGGCGCCTTCCGCCGCGAGGAGCTCGCGAACTTCACCGGACGCGACGTGCAGCTCCACCCTCTCGACGGCCTGCACCTGTACAAGAGCCGCTCGAAGACCGATCAAGAAGGACTGGGGCGGCGGCATGCCGTCCCACGCACGCAGGACCCGAGGAACTGCCCGCCCTGCGCCTACACCCGGTGGGCCGAGATCGTCGAAGCAGCCGACGCCGGCGGTCGCACCGCGGTGATCCGGACCGCCTCTTCCGCGCTGCCCTTCGGCGAGCTGCATGTCTGTCGTGGCGCCCACCCGCGGATCGGACCCCGGCGTGCCCTCTTCCGCCCCATCGGGCAGAACGGGCTTGTCGCGGCGCGCGGACTGTCCGAGGCGTCCATCCACGCGATCGTCTGCCGGCGCGCGCTCGGTGCGGGGTACAGCCCCGAACTCGTCGAACGTCTCGGGGCGCACTCGCTGCGGGCCGGCTTCGTGACGCAGGCGTTCCGCAACGGCGCCGACGCACACGCCATCATGCGACAGACCGATCACCGGTCAGCGGCGATGGTCGAACGCTACGCCCGCGAGGAAGCGCCGCTGATCGGCAACGCGGTCACCTCGCTGGGGCTGTGATGGCTGGCGGCGAGCGCGACGCCGCGGTGTGGTCTCTGTTCACGGACTGGTGCAGGGCGACCGGCAGGAACGAGCTGCCGGCACGGCCGCTCGATCTCGCCGAGTTCATCAGCGCCTGCCCAGCTGTCGTGGCCACCCAACGGCGCCGGGTCAGCGTCATCAACCAGGTGCACCGCCAGCGCGGGTTCTCGCCCCCTGGCAACGCTGTGCGCGTGCGCGAGCTCCTGGATCGGCGCCGCCGCGGACGTCGTGAACGGGCGGTCCCTCGCGTGATCGCGGCGCTGAACCGGCTCGAGGACGGGGACCGCTGGGAGACTCAGCTGCTCGCTCGCCGAGACCGGATGCTGCTTCTGCTCGTAGCCGCAGGGACGCGACACGTGCAGGTGGAAGCCATGAAGTGCGGAGATCTGTCGGCCGCGGATACCCGCGGAGATTCGATCATAGTTCGAGACGGCGCTGACGAAATCGAAATAACGTGCGAACTGTTGCAGGGCTCGACATCGCCGCGACGTGTGCTTGAGGACTGGATCGCGGTGCGCGCCATCCAGCACGCCGTACCGACCACGCGCGCGACGCAAGCATTGCTCGAGGGCGCTGCGATCCGAGGGCTGGGCGAGCCTCCTGCCGGCCTCCCGCTCTTCACACCGCTCGACCGATGGTGCGCGCCGCCGCTCGACGATGACACCCTGTCCGCGTCCGCGGTCGGCGCGATCGTCACCCGCCTGCTCGCAGGCGAGCAGACCAGAACAGCTCCTCTACCTGCACGTGTCGCGTCCTCGGCGCCGGAGAATGGGGCGCCCGTCCCAGAAAAGTTGGCCGTGCCGACTCTCGACCCGGATGCGTTCACCCGTGGTGTCGCGGCGCGGCGGCGGGCCCTCGACTCGCTCGACACGGTCACGGAGGCGCTCGACAGCGTCGAGGACCGCGCGGACGCTCTGTTGGAGAACTTGATGCGGATCCTCGACGAAGCCACCTCGCAGCGCTAGGGCGAACGAAGCGCGCTGATCGCGAGCGCGCCGAGCTGACGGCCGCGCGCTCCTCAGCAGTACCGTCCGCGCCATGAAGCTCCTCGACAAGCTCAGTCCGAGCCGGCGCCGCCACGAGTTCCCAGACCCCGCGGTGCAGCGCGTCCCCGCGGTCGAACCGCCCAGTGAGCGGATCCCTGCGCTCGCCTACCCGCCGAACTGGTCTGTCGTGTCGTCGTCCGGCGCGGCTGCGCAGCAGTACCCGGAGTGGACGCTCAAACTCGGCGTCGGCGCCGAGGGGCCGGTCGAATTCAGCCCGATCGTCGACCGGAACCTCCTGTGCGTCTCCGGCACAGGAGCCGGGAAGAGCGTTCTCGCCCGCGGCCTGGTAGAGCAGATCCGCGCCGCGGGAGGTCAGGTGATCCTGGGCGACGGCCACGGTCTCGACTACTACGCCTACCGCGCCTTCCACGTCGGTGCCGAGCTGCCCGTTCCCGGCGTGCTCGCCGGGGGCAGTGGCGCGAGCGCTGGTAGCACCGACTACCTCGCAACGGTGGTGCTCGCTCACCAGATCCTGAAGCAGCGCAAGCACGAGGCGGCATTCGAAAAGCCCCAGCTCCGCGACCTCACGCCGCTGTTTGTGATCCTCGACGACGCGGCCAGCGTGCGCCGGACGTGGGAGATCACCCGAACGAAGCGTGATCTGGCTGCGATCGACGTGATGGTCAGCGACCTGCTCGCGAACGGACCGGGTGTCCGAATCCACCTGGTGGTCCTGACACATGACAGGATCCCCACAAGCTGGGGGCAGAACAGCCAGGTGGTTCTGCTGGGCCGGACCGGCCCCTTCGTCGCGCGCCAGGTGTCTACACTCCTCGGGCGCGAACTGATGGACGGTGAGCTCACCCTGCGCGGGCACCGCTACCCCGGCCGCGGACTCTACCTCCGACGGGGACACGAGCCCGTGGAGCTCCAGAGCTACTTCAGCTGGGCTCCGGGCGAGACGCTGAGCCCCGCCCACGGTCCGGCGAGCGCCGGCCGGCACTGGGGCTCCTTCAAGGAGTCGGTCTCGGACGCGGTGCCGCGTCTGTACACGCGCCAGTGGTTCAAACTCGACCGCAAGTCGAAGGCCCAGCTCGAGGAAGAGAAGGTGACCGGGCGTGACCGGGGCTTCGTCGACCTCGAGATATTCACCGTGGAAGAGCTTCAGGGGCTTGTGCGGATCGGTCTCGACAAGAGGCTCGCGTCGGGCGAGGTCGTGCGTGATCCGGATGCGCTCAAGTTCGACCCGACGAGCGATCAGTACGTGGGCAGGCGTCCACCCGAAGGGGTGCGCGAGAGGCTCTGACCGCGAGGTGACGCTCGCGTGATTCAACCGGGCGCGGTGGGGGTGGCGCAGCGCGGATCGCCTCGATGATGCGCGCATCAAGCCAGGGCGCCGGTGGCATGTCGTCGAAACGACCGCCTTCCGCTACGAGCAGGGCATCGAGCGCGCGGCGCCGGAGCGCTGCATCGGTGTCAGGGTCCATACCCATTAGACGCACCGGCGGCCCGCACGGTTCCATCGTGTCTTCGAGCCCGCCCGCGTCGCGGAACAGTCAGCGCTCGAGATCCGTCTACGGTGCGCGCCATGAGCGACGACACCGAGGTCCTGTCCACCGACGCCCGGCTCCGCGGGCACGTCTTCTACGTCGACGGAGACTGGTTCTTCGACGTCGACTGGGTGCGGCCTGACGGCACCCGGGACACCGACATCAACTCGTACGAGTACGGACTCATCGACCCGGGCCCCGACCCACGACTGTCCGGGATGCGGATCGTTGAACGCATCATCAGCGAGTTCGACGAGAAGTACCGCGACCTGCCGTACGGAAGCCCCCGCCCATAGCGCGCATCGCGCCGCGCGGCTGTATCCAGGCCGCCAAGCCCCACCATGCCGACATGAGCATCTCCGAGTACGCGACCGAGACCGTGGCAACCTGGATCATCAGCGAGGGCGAGGAACTGGCCGCGTTCGGATCCCGCCAGCGCGTCGCCTCCCACGCGGCCGACTGCGTCCGCGCCGGCAACCTCAACGCGCTGCGCGAGCTCGTCGATCAGGCAGTGCACCGCACGCACGGAGGCCGCTGGTCCGCGGCACACGAGGCGCGTGACGTTCTGCTCGCGGAGGGCGGACTCGATGTCGTCGACTGGGACGAGGTCGCTGACTCCGTGCGCCAGTCCGCGATGATCTAGCGCCGCAGCCGCTCGCGGTGCCTGTACAGCACAGCCTGCATCTGCAGCACCTGCGTCGAATCCTCACGCAGACCGTTCGCGGCCAGGAGCTGCACGCGCGCCGGCACGTAACGACCGCGCAGGAGCGATGCCGCCCGAGTGGGATCTACGGCGGCGAGATCCGGGTTCAGGATCAGGTTCCAGGCGTTGTCCGCCAGCTTCCCCTGCCGGCCGTGTTCGTCGTTGCAAGATCTCCCGATGAACTCAAGGTACGGCTCGCCTTCACGCCTGGTGACCGAGTCGACGGCGGTGACGATCGACTCACGCACGCCCGCTTCACGCAGCGCTGTCAGGCTCATTCCGGTGTCCTCGACGATGTCGTGAACCCAGCCGAGCTCGACGGCGTCCGGCCCGAAGACCGCGAGGGACTCCGCGATGGGGCGCAGGTGGCCGTCGAAGTAGTCGCGGCCGGCCTTGTCAACCTGACCCCGATGCGCTTCGCGCGCGAGCTCGACAACCTCGGGCAAGGTGAGTGTCGCCATGCTGTTCCCTTCGGATAGTGATCGAGGTACGCCGAAGGCCCGCAACCTTCCCCGGTTGCGGGCCTTCGCCTACTGGTGGAGCCGCGGGGAATTGAACCCCGGTCCTGGCAGCTTCGTCATCCGCGTTCTACGTGCGTAGTCCCTATTCGTCGTCCGGAGCGTTTCGGGCAGGGACACCCTCATGCTCGACCCGGTTACCCGCTTGGTGTCTCACGCAGCGTTGGGGCGGGAAGCCCGTTCTGCGCCAGCCGTACTTGGTGGTTGAAGGCCCGGGGGAGCGTCGGCGGTCTCCCTGGTTCCGGGCCGGTGCCTAACCGATCAGGCGGACGCGAGGACAGCGCCGTTGGCGAAGTCCTCGATCGTCTGCAGATCGGCGTCGGACACGAGCGAGTCGTTGTCGTTCGCAGTTGTTGCTTGGCTCCGACGCTTGCAGTGGTCGAGAGCCATTCACTGGCACGCTGTTCAGTTGTCTCGTCTGTCAGTCGAAACCGATCGGCCCCGAGCGATCTCTACTTTAGAGACTGTGCGGGCGACGCGCAAGCGACGGGGACCGAGGCGCGTCAGCGCGATGGCCACCGCCACAGGACGCCAGGACGGCCGCGGCCGCGTCGCGGCGCCTCTCCGGCGCGTTCCGCGACTCGCTCGATGTCACGATTGAGGTTGCCGCGATCGACCGCGCGGCCCGCGAGCGACTCGGTGATCGCGAGCGCGGTCCGCACCTCGAACTCCGGACCGGTGAGGGCCTTGGTGAAGTCGCGATCGGACCAGAGTTTCGAGGCGAGCAGCGGGCGAACGTCAGCCAGGATGCGCTCGTGGTCGAACGCGAGCTCGGGCAACGCGTCCCAGTCCACCCAGCGTGCGTCGTCCGCCTTTGGCAGCGCAAGTTCGCGGCGTGTCGCCACCCAGGTGGCGACTGACAAGGTCGGTCCGCGGGGATCGCGGTTCGGCTCGTCGAAGACGACGAGCTGGCCGGCGCCCGAGACCTGCTCCGGCGACACGTGGGCCTTGCCCGCGGCCCGGGTCGCGGCCGCGGTGATCCGCTCTCCGCTGCCGAGGAGGACTCCGGGCAACGCCCAGTCCCCGAGGAAGGGGTCGGCTGCGCGCCGGTGCACCAGCACCCGGGTGCCTGTCTCATCGCCGCGGAGAACGACCGCGTCGACGGACACTGCGGACATCGGCGGCCGGTTGCTCATGCCGCGATCCTCTCACCGCCGAGGGGTAGCTCCTGGACTCGGTCGGCGGTATCCGGGCCGGTGGCCGTAATGAGTGCGGGGGCGCCCGCCGCTCGAGCGAGCTCGTGCGGGACCTGACTCGGCTCGACGGGCTCGAGCCGCGGGGTTGCCGTGCGGGCAACCGCGGTGAGCCGCTCCTGGTGGGCGAGGTCGCGGTACAGCCCGAGGCCGTACGGATGGACGGTGTCGCCGTAGGCCCGCGCGATCATCACCGCACCGTCCGCGGCGGCGACGGTGTCGAGATGGCTGATCGAGAGGGCGTCGAGGCCCCCGTGCTGACGGCAGACGTGCGCGGCGTACCGCACCAGCGGGAGGTCGACGTGACCGACCCGCCAGCCGCCCTGGTACCTGCCGGCGCCGTTGTGCGGCTCCGGGAGCACATCACGCAACTGTTCGTCTTCCGTGGGCAGGGGCCCGTGGCCGTGACGGGTGGCGTAGGTGCGCAGCACGCCGACCACCTCGGCGGGCGGAAGACCAGCTTCAGCGAGCAGCTCCTGCGCGGCGCTCGGCAGGGTGGTCGACCACGTGGTGTGCGGATGGAGTCCGCGCCATTCGTCGAGCAGCACACCCTGGGCGCCCTCGAACAGCAGGTGTCCGCGCTGAGCGGTTCGGAAGAGGTACTCCGCGTCAGTCGCGGTGCCCACCGCACCGCCGAACTCGACGAGGGTCTCCACCATCTCGTCGATCGGTGCGAGGGTGTGCGGCCCGCGGGCCAGCAGCGGGCCGTAGAAGGCCTCGAGCGCGGTCAGGCGCGCTCGCACCGTCGCCGCGTCCTGGCAGTCGGCGACGGTGAGCGGAGGCTCGTCGGCGTCGATGTCGGCGGTGATCTCCCACAGCGTGCGACCGGCGCGCAAACCCGCTGCGTGGGCGAGGGAGTACCAGCGGGTCTCACCGATGCCGAGCCCGCACGAGCCGTGCGGGTTTCCACCGCGCAGCTCCTCGCGGGTACGGTTCGCCGCGCGGTGGATCGGCGTGGCGATCAGCGCATCCGGACTGACGGTGACGAGCGAGAGCGGATCGTTGACGCCGAGTGGGCGGAGCTTCTCGGCCTCGGCGGCGAGCATCCACGGATCCACCAGCACGTGCCGACTCAGGTAAGTGGGCGTACCCGCGAAGGTTCCGGAGCCGAACAGCCGGAACGTGTGGTGACGGGCACCGTCGACGACGTTGTGCGCTGTCTGGGCGCCGCCGTTGAACCGGACGACGGTGGCCGGCTGTGTCGTCGCGGCGAGATGGGCCACGGTCGCACCCTTCGCTTCGTCCCCGAAGCCGAGACCGACGACGATCGTGTGCGGGTGAGCGGGCATGTGGAGGTCTCCTGTTCGTGAGGGCACCGTGCCGGCGGCCAGCGATGGCCCGGCCGCCGGCACGGGGTGACGGTCAGGCGAGGTCGTCGCCGGGGCCGGTGAGGTTGGCCGGGAGCGTCGCCGTGGTCGTCGCCGACGCGACCGCCGATCCCGCGAGCGGGGCCAGCGCGCGGCCGACGGCGCCGCCGGCACTCGAGCCGACATCCGCCAGATCGGCCAGGCCCTCGTCGAGGTCGACCACCTGCTCGAGCATGCCGACGGTGACGCCGATGAGGTCGCAGACCGCCGCGGGGTCATCGAGGAAGAGCACGCGCTCGTTGAGGATGCCCTTCCAGTGGCCGCGGACCTGGGGGTCGTCGAAGTAGCTGGTCTGCTTCGGGAGGATGAAGAACACCTCCCACTTCTCCTGCAGCTCGCGGTAGATCGAGGCCACGTCGATGTCCTCGTGCACGTCGTCGCCGATGATGTTGCGGATGTGCTTGGCCTGCAGCCGCGGCTTGTTGAGCTCGTCGCCGATGATGAACAGGTAGCCCTTGCGGCCGCGCTTCTCCCAGGAGTCGGTCGCGGTGTGCCGAGCCAGGAAGTACGCGGCGAGCTCGTAGCTCTCCGACTTCTGGCCGCCACCGTTGCCCTCGAGGAAGATGTTGCGCAGCTGCTCGTCCATCCGGTTGTCCGACTCGAACTGGCCGACCTGCAGCGGCACCCGATCGGTGTCGGCGTCGCCGATCGCGCCGAACATGATCTGCGGATCGGTGGCGTATCCCTTGCGCAGCAGCAGGCCGTGGAGCTTCGCGAGCTGCTTCTGCATGGTCACCGGCACCGACCCCATCGAGCCGGTGACGTCGAAGAGGACCGCCATCGGCGTCGACTCGGGGTGCTCGGCGCTGTCGCGCGACTCGCGGACAGTGACGCCCTTCGGGTCCAGATCCGTCTGGGCCTTCCACTGCGCGCGCGACAGCGAGCGCGTGCTGTCGCTGTAGCCGAAGTCGCTGACTCCGGACCGCGAACGGAACGTCGCGGCGGCGTTGTAGGCGTTGTCGGACCAGTTTCCGTTTCCCATGGTGTTCTCCTTCTTCGGCGGTCGTCGGCGTCAGGCGGCGCTGACGGTGTACGGGAAGCGCCGGAACCTCCGGCGTCCGTACAGGTCTTCGAGCAGTTCGTCGTATTCGCCCAGCAGGCCCGCGGCGTCGGGGCGCATGGTGGGCGCGGGCTGCATGCAGCCGCGGGCGAAGGCGAGCTGGCGCCGCTCCGTCGGGGCCAGCATCGAGCGCATCAGCGCGTGGGCCATGTAGACGTCGAGGGCGGGGGAGGCCTTCTCGTCGGCGTCCGGCGGGTAGGCATCGGTGCGACTGGCGATCCGTCCCGGCAGCGGCTGGCCCGCGGTGGTGGACAGCGACCAGCCGGCCAGGACGACGCCGTGACCCTCCGGTTGGATGAGGACGTTCTCGGCGACGATCGCGCCGTGGACGACGCCGGCCAGGTGAGCGCCCGCGATGGCGCGGAGCAGGCGGCGGTGGATCCAGGCCCAGTCGCGTCCGTCGAGGCCGCCCAGCTGTGCGGCGACGGTAGCCAGGTCGACGAACCCGTCCTCGGCGCCGAGCGGACCCAGAACGTTCACCGCACGCTCGGTGCCGGCGCCGTCGGACAGGGTGGCCGTGTCGAGGAGCGTCGGGAAGTACGGGGCGAGCCATGCGTTCTCCGAATCGGCGGTGACCTTCGCGATCGCGGCCAGCGCGGTGCGCTCGCCTTCGATGAACCGACTTGAGGTGGCGCTGCGTGGGATCTTGATCGCCACAGGGTCGCCATTGGCGGCCGCGCCGCGATACACCCCGGAGACGGTGCCTGCGGTGGGTTCGCCGGCCGCGGTGTAGGTGCTGTGGCGGCCGACGACGATCAGGTCCGGGGAGGTGGGAGCCGCGTGAGGAGTGCGTGCGGCGACGCCCTTGGTCCAGCTCTGGTACAGGAACGTCAGGCGGTCGAAGGCGGCCGAGGTTGCGACGGGGTCGAATCCGGCCGCGGCGGCGCGATCGGGGTGCAGGTGCGTGGCGTAGACGCGGAAGATCCGCTTGGCGGCGCGTGCGGGACCGCCGAAGGGCCCGAACAGGTCCGCGCTGGTCTTGGCGTTGGTGACGTCGGCGAGCATCTGCTCTGTGGTCCGCTCTTTCATATTTCTAGTCTATACGACTAGAAATAGATCGCAAGCGGCCAGCGGAAGTTCAGCCATCCGCTGTGCGTGGTGGCACCTCGCGGGCCGCCCTGGGCGCGTGAGGGATCAGCCGCCGAGGGTGAAGTACAGGCAGATGACGGAGTCGTCAGCCGCGGCCACTGCTGCCTCGGTGGCAGCCAGAACCTGGAAGTCGCCGAAGAGTCGCGCCGAGGCGTCCAATCGGAAGTCCGGGGCTCCAGGGGTGGCGGCCAGTCGTCGTGCGCCACGATCCCAGATGAATCCGCTCGCACGATCGACTTCGAGCGCTTCGAGAACCTGCCCGTCGTGCGCGCCCATCCACGAACGGAGGTCGCCGAGTGGGGGCGCGGACGCGAAGCGCCGCTCCCACCGCGCTATGAGCTGCTCTTGCGCGGGAGTGGACTGGCCGGCCGGCCGCCACGTGTGGCGGAAGCGCTCGCGCAGCTGCGTGAACAGGGCATGCAGTTCCGGGTGCATGCCGAGCACTCTGCCCGCGATGACGCTAGGTCGAGGCGCAGGGCGCACCGCCGAGTGGCATCGGCGATGCGCGCCCCGAGCTCCCGCCCAGGCACCGCGGTGGTGAACTCCGTGACGAGCTTCATTCGAATGAGGAAGGGATGGCGAGTGCCTGACCACAAGATCACTGTGACCGTGAGCGGCAACTTCACTCTCGAGCAGGCGCGAGAGGCGCTCGGCGAGTGCCTGTTCGGCGACGAGTTGTTCAAGCAGATGCCGACTGTCCCTGCTAGCGCCGCCGAGTACGTCGGGATGGTGTTGGACGAGTACACCGGCGACAAGTACGCGTCGATCGACATGCTGGACTGAAGCGGCGCCCGGACCCGCAACAGAAGAACGCCCCTGCTCCGGTGATGGTGCAGGGGCGTTCTTCTGTTCGGTCAGTCCATCGCCATCGCGTCGACCCACTCGTCGGGGTCCATGCCGTCGATCGTGAGCCAGTCGGGTGGCGAGAAGACGATGCCGTCGCGCGACAGCACCAGCCCGGCGTCGCGGGCCCGGGCGAGGATCCGGTCGACTTCTCCGTTGAGCTCTGGAGGGAGCGTGCTCATGGCAGGGCTCCTCAGTCCAGTGCGGGCAGGCCGAGATCGGCGGGAGTGATGTGCGTGCTCTCGCCGGTCTCCGGGCAGTGCACGTAGAGCATGTCCAGTCCCGGGATGCCGTTCCAGTCCTTGAAGACTGCGCTGACCTCGGCTGTGAAGCCTGGCGCGATCAAGAGCGTCCCATCGGAGTCTTGATCAGCGGCGGGGTCGTACGGCGGCTGGTCGGCCCGGAAGACGTGCGTGGTTCCCACGAGGGGGTGGCCTTCGATGCGGGTGTTGAGCACGGGGTCTCCTTCGAGAGGGGTGAGCTTGCCCCGTGCAGGATCGCCGGCGCCTCGAGGATGCTTCGTACGCGGCGCGGGCGTACCCGTCCGTCAGGGTTGCAGCCCGATGCTCTTCCGGTCCGCGCGGTTACCCAACATCGCACCCATCAGTTGGCCGGCCGGCACGCCGAACGCGGTGGCAAGGGCTGCGAGCTCGGGGACGCGTAGTGGGCGATCTCCACGCTCGATTCGCGAGTAGATCCGGACTTCGATCCCCGAATGCTCGGCGATCTCGCTCTGGTGGAGTCCCAGCAGTTCGCGCATTTCTCTGACCGTTCGTCCGACGGTCTCATCCTCGAGATCGTACTTGCGCTGGGGGTGGATGGGCATGGCGTCCTCTCACAACTGCGGCCTCCCCAAAGTGGAGAAGCGTCCTGGCGCTCGTCAGGCCCGGGATTTCGGGACCGCGCCGGTCAACGGTACGTCTTCGCGCGCGTGGAAGTACAGCCGACGGGCCCAGGGGATCCGCGATTTAGGGAGTCGAACCGGTGGCGAGGGCGGTCAGGGATGGCGCCGGCGCTCCGCGCGGTTCGGTGCGTCAGGAACCTCACGCCACCTGCGGGAACAGGCTCAATCGACGGATTTGCAAGCTTCGAACAGCGAATCGTGTCCGATTTGACCTGTTCTGGCGCCGGCGGTGCGAAGACTCGGCGGAATCGTCCCGGTCTCGACAGAGATGTTCCCCTTCTGACCTGCGAAATCTGACAACAAAGCAACATCTTCTCGTGGCACGTCGCACGTTCCGGAACCGTCGCGCCACAGGGGGGACCCTCTGCGGGAGCCTGTGAAACAACTTCGAGATCCGTAGAACGTTCAAGATCGCCAGTGTGAATCTCCGCGGGCGGGTGTGCTCGAGCAGCTATATGCGGGAAACCTTTTTATTAGCAAGAGTAAAGATAGGTATCTAGCAGCAGCGACTCGAATTGTCGCGCGGATCGAGTCGAGCTGGTTGCGATAGACGAAATCGGACATGTGTGCAGTCCGGCGGAGGGGCCCCCATCTGACGCGACGGCCGTGAATTCGTGCAGTTGAGCGTGGTTTCCGTCTTCTCGTTGTCAGTTTTCGCAGGTCAACGAGGGAACTTCCGTGTAGGTCGCGGGATGATTGCGCCGGAGTCTCGGAGCTCACGTACCCGTTCCCGGAGTATCGAATGGATAATCGAATCGGCTTCGCAGATGCGAACGCGACTTGCAAGCTTCGCGAGGCTGTGTACAGGTGGCTTTCCGGCTCGCCTGGGCATCCGTGTGTGCGCCTCGTAGCGTTGATCGCACAGCGCCAGACCACGGCGCCCGGCCTCCGGAACATGACCCTCGCCCCGCCCGGCGACGGCCCCGGAAGCAGAGCCGGTTGAAGGTTCCTCGCGGATCGGTCGCACTCGACACGCCTTCCGGCGGCCGGGGGCGGACGGTCGCGCACACGGAAAGGTGGTGACCGGCCCATGAGCCGCACCCCGAAGATCACCCGCGCCGCTCGGCGCATCCGCGACACCTACTCGATCCCGCTGACGGCGGCCAAGTCCATCGCCCAGGCGCTCAACGCCCGGGGCTGGCTCGACGGCGACCACGAGGACGCGATCCGCTACACCGTCGACGTCGCGCTGGCGCGTGGCGGGCGGATCACTCTCGCCGAAGCCGAGGCCTGCCTCGTCCGAGCCAGCGCGATCGGCACGCTGGTTCCGCAGGAGCTGATGCTCGGACGCGGCGGCTCCGGCAAGCCGGTCTACGTGGACCTGTCTGCGGCCGCCGATCCGGTCACCCTCACTGGCCGCCCCGGTGTCGGCAAGGTGAACATGCCGCTCACCTCCGCGCTGCACACGATCGAGCACTACCCGCTCGCGCAGGTGTACTTCTTCTCCGAGACCGGCAGCCGACCGGACCCGGTGCCGGATCGCCTGCACATCTACGATGCGTCCACCGGAACGGACGCCGCAGCGGAGTACGTCCGCGACGTGACCGCGGAGATCGCCCGCCGCGAGGCGCTGGTGAACGAGGACCCCTCGCTGTTGCGCCACCAGCCGCTGCTGCAGCTGATCGCGCCGATCGAGCTGCTGAAGAAGATCGACGACTTCGGATCCCCGCGCGCCGGAGTCATGCCGTCGGGGTACGCCAGCGACCTCGCGCTCGACCCCGGCACGAAGTGGTTCGCAGACATCGCGCCCGCAGAGCCGGCGAAGCTGGCGGATCTCGAGGACTCCGAGGAGCTCCTCCTCCGCGTGGAAGAGATCGTGCGCGGCGAGCGCAGCTCCAGGATGCACACCGTCCCGGACGCGCATGACAGCCCGGCGCCGCACTGGCTCGCGGACCAGATCCCTCCCCAGCCGAACGGCGCGGCGGAGTACCGGCGCCTGATCCTGGGGCGGTCCGCCGGCGACAGTTCGACTCCGCACGCGATGGTCGTGGGGCCGTCGCCCAAGACCTCGGGGCGATCGGCCGCCGCCGCGAAGGCGATGCTGGACCACTACCCTGACGCGACCGTGATCTACCTCGGGCGGGTGGACGAGGCGGACGCCGAGCTGCTCGTCGGTGCCGACACCTTCGACGTGCGAGACGGCGAACTCACGTACAGGCTCTTCTTCGACCTCCTCGACGAGCTCGTCGGCGACGGCAACGAGGCCCTGAAGGAGGGTGGGAGCCCTCCGCTCGCGCTGGCCATCATCGGGCCGGAGGCGAACCTCCCGAAGTACCTCGCCGCGTACCCCGAGCGCGCCGACCGGACGCGGGCCGTCATCGCACGCGCGGCCAACGGGTGGAGTGCCGGTGTGCGCCTCTGGGTCGAGGTGCCGACGTACGACACGATCGGCATCGCCGAGCGCGAGGAATCGGAGACGAACTTCTCGCTCCGGGTCTCCCTGGGGGAGCTCGATCACGAATCCGTGTCGGAGCTCTTCCCTGCCAGCGGTGTCGAGAACAAGTCCCGGGACCCCCTCCAGCCGGAGACCGACCACCACGTCGAGGTCGCCGCCGACGGCACGCTCACGTTCTCGTGCACCGCACCGGTCGGTGCTTCCTGCCGCGAGGTCTGCGCGAACGGCTGCGAGGAGTACCACGCCGCGGACTGCGACCGCACCATGATCGACGGCGGCGAGTGCGCCGGTCTGCTCTGGCTGAACGGATCGGGCACCGAGCTCCAGGCGTACACCGGTGAGCTCACCGACCGCCGCGTGTGGGTGTCCGGGCCGATCGAGGCGTGGTGGGACGACTACCAGGAGATGTTCCTGTGGCGGTTCGCCGGCGAGGAGGGCGACGAACCGAGTCTCGATCTCGGCTTCTAGCGCGGACACGCAACGGCCCCAGTACCAGTTTCAGGTGCCGGGGCGGGTGCTGAATCGGTTCGTGTCGCGTGCCGGTGATCCGGTGCCGGGGGTGCGACAGTTCGGCCAGCGCCGGACCGCGGCGCCCCGCCCCGGACACCGGCACGTCGACCGCCCCATGACGAGCCGCCGGATCAGAGCGGGTCGAAGGTCGTTGTAGCGATCGGTCGCGAGTAACCCCGCCTCTCCGGCGGCCGGGGGCGGCCGGTCGCACAACGGAAAGGTGGTGACCGGGCCATGACCCGCACCTCGAACATCGGCGACGTCGCACGCCGGATCCGCGACCAGTACAAGATCCCGCTCACCGCGGGAAAGTCCATCGCCCGCGCACTAGCTGCCACCGGCGCGCTGGACCTCGCGCTGGGCAGCCACCCGATGCAGCGTGCCGTCAACGTCGCGCGGGAACACGGCGGGAAGATCACCCTCGAACAGGCCACCGCGGCGGTCGGCGTCTTCCTCCAGGACGGCAAGGGCCTGGACTACTCCCAGTACTCGGGTGACCTGGACTGCCAGGCCACCGTGGAGTTCATCCAGCACACCTTCGAGCACATCACTCACCGGTATTCGCTGCGGTCCAGCCCGGAGCAGATCGCCGCGCAGTGGAAGGCCAACTGCGACGTGGAGCCGCGCCTGACGCTGGGCCAGTTCCAGGCCTCGCTCGGAGAGCGCCTCGCCCTCACCGGGTCCCCTGGCACCGGCAAGAGCTACGCCCTGCAGAACATGCTCCTGACCCTGTGCTCCGACCACGGGCCCGACCAGGTGCAGCTGCTGATCGGAGAGTCGTGGCTGCCGGCGATCGGCCACCACCTGGCGCACCTGCCCCACACCATCCGCGCCTTCGACCACATGGAGGACGACCCGGAACCGTTCCTGCGCAAGCTCCGCTACGAGCTCGCCAAGCGACGCAAGCTGTGGCGCCTGCACCGCGACCAGGGCGACGACAGGTACGAGAAGCTGCCCGCCTTGCTCGTGGTTCTCGACGGCTTCACGGACACCGACGCGCTGCGCAAGGACGTGTTCCGAGTGCTCGACAACATCCGCGGTTACTGGGATGACACCAGCGTCCTGATGACCCAACACCGTGAGGGAGCGCGCCAGCTGCGAGGTGCTCCCCGGCACTGGCTGCACTTCGGCGACCACGCCAGCTGGATGGATCAGACTCTGCGGGAACAGCTCGGGCATCCGCAGCTCAGGTACTTCGCACGAGACTCCGACGCCAGCCACGTGGCGATCCACACCGCCCGCGCTCGCAGCGCGTTCCCGTCCACCGCACCGGCGGTCTCACGGGTCGTCGACAGCCCCCGGTTCGACGACACCTTCGCGACCGCCATGGCCGCCGGCATCCGTGCGGCCGGTGACGTGAATGATCCCCACGCGGTGCCACCGACCCCGCGGCCGGAGATCCACGGTCCCGAGCAGTACGGGGAGGACCGGGTGCCGCGGGGCGCACACATCCACGACGTGCTCTTCCCGGGCCTGGCGGTGCGCACCGTCATCGGGACCGCGAACGATCCGCAGGTGACCATCGAGGAGATGGACCTCCCCGCTCTGCTGCCCGAGCACGCTCCGGGCGACGACGCGCTGGTCGTGGTCTGGCTCAAAGAGCGGGTCTACCAGCCGAACTGGGAAGACCGCGTGTGGGTGCGCGCCCACGCGGCGGGTGCCGTCGACCCGGCGGCGGTGAAGAAGGCAGTTCGTGAGGCGCAGATCGGTGTCCGGCATCCAGACACCGATCGCGAGTCTGCGCTGTGGGAAGAACTGAAGGGCCAGATCCGCGGCTTGAGATGACCTCTCCAACTCGCTGAGGTGGGCATATTGAGCTGCGAACTTGACGTATCGCGTCAAGTGATTGACGCGATGTGTACAGTTGAGGCATGAACGCGGCACAGTCGAATCTCTCCGAGGTCATCGACCAGCTCCGCCCCGCGGACACGTCACGGGCGGAGCTGGCGGCCCAGCTCGGCGTTACGCCGCAGACGCTCAGCCGCTGGACGGACCGGATGCCGCCGCCGGAGACCGTGCGCAAGCTCGCTGGAGTGCTGGGTGCGCCCTACAGCGTGGTGCTCGCCGCGGCGCTACGCAGCGGCGGATACGTCGAAACCCGCGCGGACCTCCTTGAGGGGCAGCAGGTCACCGTGGTGTCGCGGGACCCCGACTGCGCTGAGCTTGAGGACGCCAACGAGGGCGTAACAGCCGCGGCTTTTGTCGACGAGGCCAAGGCTCAGGAATGGGCACGAGTTCGCGGTGCTCTCGACCTCATCGACGGCGGGTACGGGACCCGTGAGGTTTCCGTCAGTGAGGTCACCGTTGGTCAGGTGAGATCGCCGGAGTTCGCGGAGGTCTTCACGGCGCGATGGGACCACGCCTCGGACGTGATCACGGTCGGAGAGCCGTACGTGCTCCCCGAAGTGCCTACGCGGCTGGCGCAGTCCGAGGACGGCGCAGGTGCGGTGGATGTGAATGAGCTGCGCTCGAACGGCAAGGTGTTCGAGGGCCGTGTCGACGCGCTCGATCCCGCCGCCGCGCGGGTCGCGCTCGGAGCAGCGATCGCTCGCTTGCGTAGCGAGGGAAAGCTGCTGGGGCCGGCCGAAGCAACGGGCCTGCAGTTCACGGATCGGATCGCCCACGTAGGGAGCCGTGTGATGTACGACGCGACCCGAGACTCGGGGGAGCCTGCGCCGGAGCTCACGCCCGCACTTCAGGCACTGCTGAAGAAGCTGGAGAAGGCCCCGTACGAGCTGGGCGGGCACGACGGTCAGGACCTCAGCGGACTCGCGAGGCGCCAGATTTCGTACGTCTGGGGCGGTGGAGGGGCGGTGGATGCGACCTCGGGGCCGGACCCGATCGTCTCGCGAACGTTGGACGACGAGAGGAGGTAGCTCACTGGCGCGCGGACGCGGTGATCAGAGGGCGAAGCGCCCTCGTGTGTTCACCGCCGGCAGCAGCTCGAGCCGCGCGACCTTGTACTTGGCGTACTCCTCGGGCGCGTCCCCGAGGTCGACCCGTCCGTCTCCGGACCGCGCGCTCTTGAGGAGCTCCTGCTCCCACTCGGACAGGCCCTCCAGGCCGCGCTGGCCGTACCCGAAGTCGAGCTCGGTCTTCTGGATGTCATGGCCGTCGAGCGCCAGGACGCCGGTGCGGTCGTTGAGCACGACGTCCGACGGGGCGAACGTAACGCCGAGCTCCTCAGGGGACATCCCCTTCTTGGTCGCCGGAAGGTCGACCCACAGAAGCTGCTCCTGTGCGAAGAGGTCGACCTCGAGGCTCTTCTGCTTCAGCGTGGTGCCGTCGGCGAGGTACAGCGTGACGTCGAAGACGAGATCGACGGTGTCGCGGATGTTCAGGTCCGCAACCAGCTCGGAGACGGCGGCATCGGGCCCGGCGATGGTGATCTCGGTCGCGATCGCGCGAAGGTGGTCGTAGTTCAACCGGGCCCGGTAGGCGAACGAGACCACATCGGAGACCTGCTTCGCCGAGGCGCCTGCGGCCTCATTGGTGATGTAGTCCCGCACCGCCTGAGTGTCGGGATAGTCGAAGGAGATCAAGTAGTGCAGCCGCCCCGGCCTGTTCAACAGGTACTGGCTCAGCTTCAGTGTGTCGTTGACCGTGAGGATGTAGAGCCGCTTGGTCGAGTCGGTCCCGTCGAACAGGGTGAGGAACTGTGCCTGCTGGTCGCCGTTGTCGTCGGAGCGGGGGAAGTTCTTCTCGAACTCGTCGAAGACGATCACGACCTCCCCGAGGGAGCCGAGGAAGTCCGACAGGCCCGGAGTGGCGTGGTTGACCAGGATGACGGGCAGCTGGAACTGGTCGCGGGCCTGGCGGGCCAGCTCGACGGTGGTGGACGACTTGCCGATGCCCTTGTCGCCTTCGAACAGCACGCCGAGTGCGCGAGTGCTGTGCTCGTACGTCCGCAGCACCTTGGCGATCGTGGCGTCGCGGCGGCCGTAGACCCGGTAGGTCGGTGGCTGGAGGTCGGGCAGCGTCACGATGCTGTAGCCGGCGAGCTGGCTGAAGGTGAGCGTGTATGTACCGGGCTGCAGCTCCTGGGGAGCTGCGTGTGCGGAGGTGACGCGGTACGTGCCACCACCGTGGTCCAGCACCGTGGTCGGCGTGCTTACGGCCATGTGCAGCGTTCTCCAATCACTCGAAGTCTCTAAAATAGAGAGTAGAGCAAGTGGGATCGCTGGGCAACACGGTCGTCACAAGGCATCGCGGGCGTGCGGCCTCGTTCTGGACCACCGTCCGGCGGACTCCCGCCTGCGCCATGTCGCCGGCCTATCGGCAGAATCGTGTCCGTGAGCGATGACGTGAAGAACCAGCATCTCGCGGCCGACGATCCAGCGCGCAACCGCTGTGGAAGTGAGACGTGGTGAAGGGGCGCCTGGCGTTCGCGGCGGTCGGAGTCGCTGGCGCGGGGATCGGCTTCGTGCTCGGGTGGCTGATCACCGGGCGCTACGCGGCCGCCAACGTAGCCGCGGCGGGGACCTGGGTGGGCGCCTTCGCGACGATCACCACCATCCTGTGGGCCATCCACTCCTTCCGCGCCGACACCGAGGCCAAGCGGCGCGAGCGACTGGAAGCCGAGGAACTGTCGGCACAGGGTGTGCGGTACCGGCTCCTGGGCGGTGGTGGCCATGGGGTGGACGGCGAACTGACGATGACCTCCGTTACTGTGCGCATGACCAACGAGAGCACGGAGTTCGTCAGTTGGAACGGGATCGGTATCGAAGGTGTGAGTCCACGGACAGGATTGCCGCAGGTGGACGTCATGGCTCCGGGTACGACGCAGGTGGTC
Organism: Tsukamurella tyrosinosolvens; assembly: GCF_900104775.1. Classification (NCBI taxonomy): domain Bacteria; kingdom Bacillati; phylum Actinomycetota; class Actinomycetes; order Mycobacteriales; family Tsukamurellaceae; genus Tsukamurella; species Tsukamurella tyrosinosolvens. The sequence goes on along the minus strand of NZ_FNSA01000003.1, from coordinate 2,645,938 downwards.
CAGATTCAGACGGACCCGTTCGTTGCTCCGGAGGACCAGTTCAGCGGCCGGCCGCTCGAACGTAAGTCGCGCCTGCACTTCCGGGTCGCCGGGGCCGCGTGGGTCCGTGACGGCGAAGAGGACCCGGTGCGGGGCGCCGAGGCTGGTCCTCTCCCGTGGTTTACCGGGACTTCCTGAGGTAGCCGAGGACCGTCTCACGCCGGCAGCGGCTCGTTCGCTCGCGGTGCCGGTCTACTCGGCGCGTCCCACCAGCTGGCGGAACCCGCTCCAGAGACGTGAACGGAGGTTGGGCTCCACAGCCTGAAGTCGGCCAGCCGTGTCCCGCGACCACTGCCGCCCGCTCGCGTCGACGAATTCGAGTCGAATCTCGACCTCTTCGGGGCGCATCGAGCGGTCGGGAATCTCGAAGCGATACTTCGACGTGCTGCCTGGGCGAAGGACTGGCGCCTCGTCTTCGGTTGGGACGGGCACGACAGCGAAGGTAGGGAGTTTCGCGCCGAGCTCGCGAACGTCGATGACGACGTTCGCGTACATGATCGGGAGCTCGGAGTGGTTGAAGACGGACCCTCGGATGACCGCGATGCTGTCGTCGACCGGGTCCCGCGCCGTGGTCACCGTGAAGGTCACAGACGACGATTGCTCTCGGCGTCGATCCGCCTGGTTGATCTGCAAAATGCGGTATCCGAGGAGCAACGAACCGCCGGTCAGAAAGGATCCGACCCACTGGCCGACCGTTCCCCACTCTATCGAGAACACGGTGGGTAGCCGATTGCCTGGGGCATCATCCACGTCCTCCTGCAGCGTCAGCGCGGTCTTCTTCGGTGACAGCGTAGAGGGCGATCACCGGCCCGTGACGTTCGCCCCAGGTGGAGCCGACCGCGGCCTCTCACGCGGCCTGAGCGGTGACACCCTCCAGTCCCCAGGTGTGCGTAGCGCGCCGAACACCAACCCCCAGCAGAGCCTCGAGCACGGTGCGCACGCCCTCGAGGCCGACACACTCGAGCGCGGGTCGATTGCTCCGCCCGAGGAGCTGCGTCAGCTCGAAGACGGGATGGCCAGCCTCATCGGCGCAGACGCGGATGTGGCCGTTGAGGAGGATCTTCTCCTGACGGCCCGCGACGGGGGAGTGCAGCGCGAACAGCACTGATCGCTCGAGCTCCTGGGTATAGGTGCCGATGCAGTTCCCCATAGCCGCGCCCCACTCCCGCAGCTGCTCTCCTGAGGCGGCGATCTCGAGCCGCATGCCGGCGAACGCGGCCGGCTCGAGATCATTGAGCTGCGCCTTCAGGTGCTGTGCGGCGGTGATCGCCGCAGCGTCACGACGACGCTGTTCCAGGCGAAGCTGTTCCGCCCGTACCTCCCGCTCAGCCTTCTGCCGCTCGCTCTCGATCCGAAGCCGTTCCGCCCGCGCCGCCTGATCGGCCATGGCGGCCTCCAACAGAGTCGGGTCAGTCCGCCAGGTCTCCCAGTCGATGACCGGCAGGCCGCGCAGCTGGCGGTCGTAGTTGAACTCCTCGAGCATCTGCGACGCCTCGCGCTCCTTCAAGCGGGCTTCGGCCGCGGCGACGCGGCGGGGCGTCCAAAGGAGCGACTTCGGCTGGTCGAGGCGCAGCGCAAGCACGAGGTCGTGCAGATCCCCGGGCGTGCGCACGTTCCGGGCGCCTCGCGCTTCGATCAGCGCGGGAAGGCGCTCGAGGTCGATCCGTAGCTCCTTGCGCGAGCGGACCGCCCGGGCGGCGTCCAGCAGGGCGTGTTGGTGCTGGCCGTACGGCGCCGCGATGACGCGCCGGAGCACCGAGGCAGGGGTGCGCACGAGGATCTGCCGGACGGTGCGCATCTCCGATGACGCGGCCCGCAGGTACACCTCGGTGTGCTCTCGAGGTATCGAGCCGAGGGCCTCGAGGATCCGCTCGGGGTCGACCAGGCCGCGGTAGAGGGAGAACCAGGACAACATCCCCGCTCCGTGGCGAACCACCTCCCGCGCGAGCGGCTTGCGGTAGGCGCGCCGGCCGAAGAGGTTCTGCGCGACCTGGCGTGCGTCGCGGGCATCGAGCCACGGGTCCTGGACGAAGGCCTGAGCGTTCGAGATCACGTCGAGGTTCGCGGTGAAGCCATCGGAATCCGATGACGCGAGCAGCGGGAATCGTTCGCAGAGTCGCGGTCGGGGCCCGAGCAGGTCGTTGATCCGGTCGCGGAGCTCCTCGCTCTCCGTCCGGGGGACGCCCGAGAGCGGGACGCCCCGGCGGTCGATCGCCTGGTGCGCGTTGAGTGATCCGTCGTCCCACAGCCGGTCGCACTGCGTGTAGACGCCGCCGGTGCTGCGGCGAATGAGCAAGCCGCGCGCGGTTCGGTGATACGCAGTGACGGAAGCGTTCTCCCAGTACGTGGCGATCTTGCCTGAAGCGCGTCGGACTGCCTGGCGGTGGCTATGACAGCTTGAAGAGGCCCCGGCTCGACGGCTAGACCTGGCCCCGTTTGCGACTCGCCGGTGGTGTTGCGACGGTTTGATCTGGCCCCACCTGATGGTTGCTCGTGAACATCGTTTCCGAGCCGAAGCAGGTGGTGGCCAATGATGGGATCGAAGGTGGAGCTGTTCGCGCAGATCCGGCGGGACGCCCGGGTCGAGGGCATGAGTATCCGGGCGTTGGCTCGCAAGCATGGCGTGCACCGGAGGACGGTGCGGCAGGCGTTGTCATCGGCGGAGCCGCCGCCGCGGAAGACGCCGGAGCGGTCGTCGCCGCGGTTGGACCGGTTCAAGGCGGCGATTGATGAGATGTTGCGGTCGGATCTGGATGCTCCGCGTAAGCAGCGGCACACCGCGACGCGGATCCGGGAACGCCTGGCGATCGAGCACGATGCGGTCGAGTTGTCGTATTCGACGGTGCGGGACTACGTGCGGGTCCGGCGGGCGCAGATCGAGGTGGAGGCCGGCCGCCGGACGGAGGTGTTCATCGCCCAGGACCACGCCCCGGGCGCGGAGGCGGAGGTCGACTTCGGCGAGGTCTGGGTGATCCTGGGCGGGGTGAAGACCAAGTGCCACATGTTCGTCTACCGGCTCTCGCACTCGGGCAAGGCCATTCACCGGGTCTATCCGACCGGCGGGCAGGAAGCGTTCCTCGAAGGGCACGTCGAGGCGTTCCGCGAGCTCGGCGGGGTCCCGACCCGGCATATCCGCTACGACAATCTCACCTCGGCGGTGGTCGCGGTCCTGCAGGGCGGAGACCGGCGGCGACAGGAGAACCCGCGGTGGACGTTGTTTCACTCGCACTACGGATTCGATCCGTTCTACTGCCAGCCCGGCATCGCCGGGGCGCACGAGAAGGGCGGCGTTGAAGGCGAGGTCGGATGGTTCCGCCGCAACCGGCTGACCCCAATGCCGCAGGTCGAGTCCCTCGATGAGCTCAACGAGCAGATCAAAGCCTGGGAGGACCGCGACGAGGGCCGCCGGATCGACGGACGACTGCGCACCATCGGCCAGGACTACGAGCACGACCGAGCAGCGCTCGCGCCGCTGCCGGTGGAGGATTTCGACCCGGGCCTGATCCTCACACCACGGGTCGATCGGTCGGCGATGATCACCGTTCGGATGGTGAAGTATTCGGTGCCGGCGCACCTGATCGGCCGCCGAGTCCGCGTCTCACTACAAGCCTCCCAGCTGCTGGTCTACGACGGCCGGACCCTGGTCGCGCGGCATCCACGGGTCGCCGGCCGCGGCACCGCGAAGATCGACCTCGACCACTACCTCGAGGTGCTCAAGTTCAAACCCGGTGCCCTGCCGGGATCAACGGCGTTGGCGCAGGCCCGCGCTGCCGGGGTGTTCACCGCCAGCCATGATGCGTTCTGGGCCGCCGCCCGACGAGTCAACGGCGACACCGACGGCACCAGCGAGCTGATCGACGTCCTGCTGCTGCACCGCAGCCTGCCCGCCGCGGCGGTGATCGCCGGCATCGATGCTGCATTGCGGGTCGGGGCGGTGAGCGCCGAGGTCGTCGCCGTTGAGGCTCGCCGCGCCGAAGCCCGCCTGCTCGCGCACGCCTCGGTCGCTGCCGACCAGACAGGTGGGGCCAACGCTGGCCGTCATCTCGATCGCCATGCCGAACGACGCGAGCAACGAGTTGTCAGCCTCACCCAACGACGGCTCGCAGACCCCGCGGCGGTGATCGCCGGCCTGCCACCCGACCGGCGACCGCTGCCCAGCGTTACGGCCTACGACCGCCTGCTCCCGCAGCACCGGCGACGCACTGCCTCCGACGCGCTACCTGCGTCGCTGGACCCACCACCGATTGAGTCGCTGGACCCACCACCGATTGAAAGGCCCACCCGGCTATGACCGCAACCGCCAATAAGAACCAGACGAATGCGCTGGCCCCGTCGTTGCGCCGCCGGGGCGGCCTCACCGAAGAAGCCGCCCTCGCCGCCGTTGACCAGGCCTGCCGGCGCCTACGCCTGCCGACAGTGCGGTCGATGATCGACCAGCACCTCACCGCCGCCGCCAAGCAGCAATTGTCCTACCAGGGGTTCCTCGCCGAACTCCTGCTCGCCGAAGTCGACGACCGGGACCGCCGCTCCACTGTTCGCCGCGTCAAAGCCGCGGGGTTCCCGCGGGAGAAGTGGCTGGCGGACTTCGACTTCGACGCCAACCCCGACATCGAACCCGCCACCATCCACCAGCTCGCCACCGGCGACTGGATCCGCCACGGACTGCCGCTCTGCCTCATCGGCGACTCCGGAACCGGCAAATCCCATCTGCTGATCGGATTGGGAACCGCTGCCGCCGAGCAAGGCTTTAGAGTCCGCTACACCCTCGCCACCAAACTAGTGAACGAGCTGGTCGAGGCCGCTGACGAGAAGCAGCTCGCGAAGACCATCAACCGCTACGGCCGCGTTGACCTGCTCATCATCGACGAGCTCGGCTACATGGAACTCGATCGCCGCGGCGCCGAACTGCTCTTCCAAGTCCTCACCGAACGCGAAGAGAAGAACAGCGTCGCGATCGCTTCCAACCAGTCCTTCTCCGGCTGGACAGACACCTTCACCGACCCACGACTCTGCGCCGCGATCGTCGACCGGCTCACCTACCGCGGCACCATCATCGAAACCGGCACTCACAGCTACCGCCTGGCTCACACCGAAGCAGCAGCTACCGCGGGCTAAGCGCGGCGTTCGTCCTTGACTACCGACAGATGCCGGCGCAAGGCCCGGTTCTGGTGAGTGACATAAACCACGGTCCACCGGGTCGTCAGGTTCGGCAGTGGCTCCCCGTCTTTAATCTTCACCCGGACCGATACCTGATCACCGAGCTGATCATCACGCGCGATCACGAACTCGGCATACGCACGCACCGACTCGCGATCCCAACCAGTCGGCGCAACCACACTGCGCACCCGCGGCCGCCCATCCACACCCCGGACTCTAGCGGCTCAGGGCCCCACTCAGGTGGGGCCGAATGAAACCGCCCTACCGGGGCCAGATCAACTTGACATAGCCATGGCGGCGTCCCTGTGCAAGCGTCACGGTGATGCCGCCGCCTGCCCCGTTGAACGCGGCAACGCGCGTGCATCCGCCGATGTTGATGGGGGAGAGTGTTGGCGTTGTCGACAGCATCTCTGCGAGGTCGGCATCCGTGGGACGCGCGGACACGGACGAGTAGAGCACCTGCGCGTCAGCCCCTCCGCTCGCGGTCCTTGTGCCGGTCACCGAGCGCCCTCCTCAGCGGCGGAAACGGACAGGCGGACGATCCGGCCGTGTCCTCGGCGCACCTCTTCTGCGGAGCCGTGCGGGAAGCTGATGTCGAAGATCCGCTCGTGCTGGATCATGACCGGCGGCTCGTTCTCGTGCCCGGTGCGCACCCAACCGAGGTGATCGCCCGTAGGGTCTTCGGTCACGGTGACCCGTGTGTTGAGGGCGGCGAAGTGAATCCGGTCCTCGGGGATGGCGACGTCGACTCCGGTGTACGGGGCACCTCCTCCGGATCCCTTGCGTGCGAATCCGGGCCAGGTCTTGGGTGCGTCGGTCATGGGTCTCCTTGTTCGATGCTCAGTACCCTGGGCGGGGCCCGGATGTGAAGTAGGTCCAGGCCTTCCACGCCTGGCGCGCGGCGCACGCCCTATCGGGGCTGCTGAACTCGTTGCATACGTTCGGACGCCCGACGTAGCTCGCCACCCACCCGTGCCCGAGTTCCCTCCGGACGTGGCCGATCCGCGCGTGGGTGGCGAGGTCGATGAGCGTTCCGTCCGCGGTGATGGCGTACGGCGGGTCGAGCTGCTCGGTCATCGTCACGCTCCGAGGTTCCCGGCGAGCTGGAACCCAGCCGCGGCGAAGAGGAGCAGCGCCCCGACGACGATCACTGCGGCCGGCCAACGCGCCTTCCCGTCGGCGAAGACGCCGGCGATCCCGCCGAACACCACGATGAACCCGATGATGACCAGGGTGTTTCCGACAGTGCTCATGCTGCAGCTTCCATCCGCGGCAGCGCGTGCACCAGACTGCGCAGGGCGTGCGCCCGCGCGACCGCGTCGACCCACTCGGGAGAGTTCACCGGTGCACGGCGGGCGGCGGCGCTCCACGGTGTCCGCGCCGAGCGCCAGCCCAGGTGCCGATCCTCACACGGAGTCCGTAGCGCCAGTGCGTGTTCGCTGCGGTAGGACGAAGCGAACAGCGCGCTGCTCGCCGCGCTGGGGATGGTCGAAGCGAGTGCATCCAGGCCGCCGGCGAGGGCGAAGGCGTACGCGTGCCGGCTGGTGACGAGATCGAGCTCCGCGTCGAGGAACCCGGTGACCATGCGGTCGGCACCGGCGGCGCGGTACTGGCGCTCGACTTCCTCGGCCAGGGCGAACTCGAACGCCCGCAGGGCGCCCGCGGTCGCGTGGGCGCCGCCGTCCCATCCGCTTGAGGCGTGCGCGTCCCAGAGGTGCAGGCAGATCGCGGTCCCCTGCGACTGGGAGGCGCGCCCGTTTCGGGTGCGGTTCCAGCGCGCGAGCATCGGCTCGCGGCCTACGGGGTCTGCGTCGAGGGAAATGACGGTGTCTGCGGTGATCATCAAGCTGCCCGTACCTTCGCCGCGTGCACGATCGCGATTCCGTACCCAACGAAGACCACTCCCGTGGCCGTCGCGGAAGCCGGATGCGCAGGATTGTGGGTGGTCAGCCACCAGCTCAGCCAGCCGCCGAATACGATCGCGATCACGCCGACGGCTCCCACGAGCGCAGACGGCACCGCCCGTACCAGCCGCCGGATGGGGAGCTGCTCACGCTTTCGTTCGGACCGTTCCCAAGCTCGAGCAGCGAGTTCCCCACCCCCCAAGGCGGCGAACATGAGCGCGAGCGTCCCGAGGAGTGGAAGAGCGCCGAGCACGAGCCCTGTGACTCCTTCGCCAGGACCGGAAGTCGCCTGGAAGAAGAACGCGAACGGCACGAGCGCGAGCGCTGCGACTGCTACTACGGCAGCCACGCTGTGGATCCACGCGATGGCGTTGCAGCGGGGAGACTTGATCATGGATTCCTCCTGGGATTCTCTGTCACTGCGATACTCGGTCGGGTTCGACTCGTGACCTGTGGCGCGCTCGATCTGCCGGCGCCGGTCGCGATTGTCCGGCGTCAGGTGCTTGGTGCGCCCCATCAGAAGGCTCCGATCGGCAGGAGCTCGATGCCGAGTCCGTCGCCGGCCGCAGCCGCGAGCACCACGTCGCGGACGGCGGTGTGGAGCTTGCCGAAGGCGTCGAACAATCCGAGCGACTCGATCACCTCGTGGGTGCCGGCGAAAAGTTGACGCTCCGGGTCGCGGGCCAGGTACACCAGCTCGACGAACGCGACCAGATTCGACTCGAGAAGATGCTCCATCACGACGTAGGTCGTCATGCGGATCGAAGCCGGCACGCCAGCGGCGGCGGAGCGGTACTCCGGCCGGTCCTGGGGCGCCTCGGAGTTCTGGGAAGACGACGTCGCCGGATCTGTGTCCGGCCCGGCCGGCAGTGCCCGCAGGGGTTCGACCACTTCGCCGTCGATCACGTCGTGGGACATCCGCCCCCGACGAGTGAACTCCTCAGCGTGTGCGTGGATGCGCGTGCTGTGCGACTTTCCGCCTCCTGCGTTGCCCGAGAACATCGCGTAGATGCCGGTCTTCCCGCTTCCACCCTTGAGCGTGAGGATGGGGATGTACGCGGGTAGGTTCTGGGCCGCGGGCAGATGCCGGATCGCTGGCAGGTTCTGCTCGTCGGAGCTCATCGCGTCCTCTCCTTCGAGGTCGCCCGCTCCATCACCGTGCCATCGGCGTTGAGCGCCCGGCCCGCCACGTAGCGGCCTTCGGCTGGCACCTGGTCGGCGGGCAGCCAGCGAATCGCGTGCACGTCGAAGTACGGCGGATCGTCGCACCCGAGGTCGCACTGATGCTCCGGGTAGCCGATGCGGAGGTAGAACCAGCCGTCGGGATCCGGTTCGGAGGTCCAGGTGTCGGCCGACTCGGCGAAGAACCGCGCGGTGTCACGCTCGCCGACCGGATCACGCAGCTCGTAGAGCCACGAGACCGGGCCGTCGACGGTGTCGGAGCGGCCGCGGCGAGCCTCGCGAACGAGAGCAGCGGAAGCGGGATTGATCACGCGTCAGTCCTCTCGCAGCAGGATTCGGGGGAGCTCGAGCAGCTCCTTCAGGTGTGCGTCGCACCGGTCGTGTTCTGCGATCTGCCCACGGAAGAGCTCCTCGTTGCCGTTCGGGTCGAGCTCGCCGACCGCGAGAGAGCCGTCCTCGACCGCGCCGTAGCCTCCCGGCTCGAGATAGCAGGACCTGCCCTCGAACAGAGCACGCACCGGCGCCAGATCCGGCCCGACATACTGACTGCGCTTCTCGCGACCCAAGCGCGGCATGGGACTGTTCCGGGGTGAGTGCAGCATCGGGGCCGCGCCAACGCGAGGGAGATTGGCGATCGCGAGGTCGCCGCGCTTGTCTCGACCGACGAGAACGGTGACGTACCCGTACTGTCCGGGCCCGTACACGCTCGAGGTGTGCCGGTAGACGTCCAGCCGGCCGAAGGCCTCGAGCTCATCCAGACGGACCTTGTCGAGCTGAGCTGCCATGCGCGGGGTCAGCTTCACGGATCCGGTGTCGAGCACTCGCACCGTCGCGGTGTGCTCGCCGACGCGGGCGGTGGTCTCTGAGATGGGGTTGTTGTCGGTCACGCTGCCGCCTCCTCGACCCACGATGCGTTGTCAGGTAGCTGATGTCGAAGGGCGTCGGGGATGGAACCCTGCTTCCAGACGTCGTTGCTGGCGCGGACCACGCCGGTCTCCAGGTCGCGCCACTGGAAGTGGCGTCCGCCGAATCCGACGAAGAGGTGGTGTTCGTGGACGGCCGGGTCAACGCCGAGGTAGCTGGCGACGAAGTGCTCGCCGTCCACCCGCAGCACGTATCCGCCGTCGGGAGTACGGTCGCCGGCCGCGTGCCATGCGAGCTTCTCGTCCCACGCCCGCGCGATGATCTCGAGGCGGGCGGCCAGTTCGATGCTCGCCGCCTTCTCGGTGAAGTGCCAGGACGTGGAGCAGCCTCCGTCGCCTGCGACGTGCGCAGCGAAGCGATAGCCGTCGCCGTAACCCTGGTCGTCGGGGTCGAGTGTGTAGACCCGCGTTTCCGGGTGTTCGGTGCACATCGCTTGCCTCCGGTCGAATCTCGCAGGTGCGCCGGCTACCTGTGCCACGCACACTCGTACTCTCTAAAATAGAGAGTAGAGCAAGGTGGCGAGATGCGCCAGTCGCGAAGGCGCCGGAGTGCCTACCGGGTCAGGCCGCGGGGTCGGCCTCTTCGCTGATCTCCGGGAACACTCCGTCGGCGAACGCCCGCAAGAACACCGTGTCCACGTCAGCGGGCGCGATCGAGACCGCAGACGTGGTCGAGCCGCCGGCCAGTGTGCGGGCGAGGATGGCTTCGTGTGCGCCGACGGTGAAGCTGTACCTCCCGGCGCCGTTGCCGTGCGGGCGTACCCACGAGAGCGTTATGCGCGTGCCCGCCGCCGATACCCGCGGGGGCGCCGCCCACGCGTTGTCGTCCAGGGCGCCCAGTACGCGAAGCGCTGCCCGGACCGCGGTGGTGCTCACAGCGTGAGCTCCCGCGATCACGGCGATCTGCGCGACCGTGTCCGCGATGTTCTCCAGCGGGGGCGTCTGCACGAGGCCGCGACGGGTGAGCTCGTCCGTGACCTGCGCTGCGGTGAGGCGGTGGGCCTGCATCGCGCCGGCCGCGGTGTCATGGACCCAGAACACGGCTGCGTCGGTGGCCAGCGCGCCGATCGCTTCCAGAGCCGCGGCGACCTTCGCAGTGTTGCGGAAGAGGCGACTACCCGGGACCAGATCGCGCGCCATGGCGCAGGATCCGTCACGCGTGAGGGCATCGACACACGATTGGACGCCGGCCGCGGTGGCGAGCTGCTCGGTGTCGAGCGTGTCGGCGACGGTGCGCATACGCACCTGCCCGGCGGCGTCGCGGGGGTGATCGACGTCGATGACGTGGACGTCGTACATGGGGTGCTCCTGTTCTCGTAGTCGCGCGTGAAGACACGCAGTCTCCAGACGACGACGAAGTGCCGGCGAAGTCGAGCAGCGACTAGAACGCCGCGCGCACGGCCTCTTCGAAGTTCCGGATGGTCGCTGAGACCAGCTGCCGGCGGACGCGGTCGGAGCCCTTCACTTCCTCGGCGAGGCGATCGAGGAGGAATCGGAGCAGGTCGCGCTCGGCGACCGGGCTCAGCGGATCGATGCCCTGCACGAAGTCGCGGAAGGACTCGGAGATCTGCTCGATGCCGTCCCAGCTGTCGGCCATCGCCCGGGTGGTCGCGATCGTGGCTGGCGTCGCCTGCTCGGCGGTCAGCTCCTCGAGGCGGTCGCGATCCGTCTGCCGACGAGTGCGCGCGTACTCGATCGTGCGGGCCGCTTCCTCGGCGATCTGCCCGAACGTCTGGAGCTTCGGAATCCGCGGGTCGCGGCTTCGGATCACCTCGAGGGCGCGGTCGAAGTCGGCCTGGATCCGGTCTCGCTCGGCTGCAGCCTCGGCGTCGAGGCGCTCCGCCTTGGCGGCAGCATCTTCGACGATCTGCTCCGCCTGGGCCTGGGCTTCGTCGATCTTCGCCTTGTTGGCCTGCTCGGACTGGTAGTGCCGCAGCGCGGACTTCATCCCGAGCCGGTCCGCGAGAAGGTCCTCCTGCGAGGCGCCATCGGCGTGCAGCTCGTCCCAGGTGCGGGGGCGCGGGGGAGCGTTCTCGGGTGGTGCGCTCCGGCGAGCGTCCTCGGGCTCGGTCACGCGGTACCGCGTGATCGCCCGTGCCACGCGCATCAGTTGGTCCGCCGTCGTGCCCAGGGCGGTCGCGATCTCGGGGAGCTCGGTCGCGCGGACCGGTCGCTCGCCGCGTTCGATGCGCGAGAAGACCCGCTCGTCGATCTCGACGATGCTGGCCAGCGCATGTTGCCGGACGCCCAGAGCCTGCCGGCGTGTGCGGATCGCGGCGCCCAGCGCCACGTCGGTGATGTAGCTGTCGGATTGCTCGACCGCGGTCAGGTCGGACCGCGCCGCGAGCGAGTCGTTCGAACGGTGTTCGATTCCACCAGCAGGGGTGTCGGCGCTCTGGGCGCTGGATGTCGGCGATGCCATGTAGTGCGCACTCCTTCTCGTCGCTCTCTGTTTTAGAGAGTAACGATGGCGGTGAGGCGCATCAAGCTGTGCGACAGAACCACCTGACGACACTTGGCTACATCTGGCCACATCTGCAGCACCTGTGAACGGCGCGCGCGTATCCCGGGCGCGCGACTCGGGCGCACTGCTCGCCTCCATGTGCGAGCTCCGTTGGAGATCGCGCCGCACCACCGCGGACGAAGGGATCGCTGCCAACCTCGCTCGGCGAACGGACACGCCAGGCGCTTCTCGCCGGCGACGCACCGAAGGAGGTAGGGGCCCGTGCCCTGGTATCTGACAACCAAGCGAGGCCGCAAGGGGTACATCCGCGAGCTGCTGCGCCTCGATGAAGCGCTCTCGCGGCATGACCCGCGGGGACTCGGTTCCCCGCAGACCCGCATCCGCAGCGGGGAGGGCTTCGGCTACGTACTCGGGATCCTGCTGGTCCTGGTCGCCTTCCTGGTGGGACTGCTCAGTCCGAAGCCGGACTCAAGTCTTTCGGAGATCGTGATCACCCGCGAGGGAGGCCTGTTCGTCCAGTTCAACGGCGCGATGCACCCCGTCAGCAACCTGGCCTCCGCGCGCCTGATTGTCGGGAAGGCCGCCGACGCGAAGGTGATCAGCGCGAGCACGCTGTCCTCGATGCCGGCCGGTGAGCCGATGGGCATTCCGAACGGGCCGCAGACCCTCGTGCCGCGAACGGACGACGACGCGGTCTGGTCCGTCTGCGACTGGCGGGATACCGCGGTTCCACTGTCCCTGGTCAAGGCCGGCGACATCACTACCGCCGTGATCGCCGGCACCGACCTGCTCGACCGCGGCACCGACCTCGGAGACTCGCGGGCCATCCTGGTCAAGTCCGCCAACGATCGCGACAAGCTCTGGCTGATCTACCGGGACACCCGCGCCGAGATCGGCAGGGACGACTACGCCGCGCAGGCCGCACTCGGACTCACTCCCGCAGTGATCGATGCGGCCATCACCGTCTCCTCCTCGCTTCTCACGGCGATCGGCACTTCGCCGGTGCTCACGGCGCCGAAGCTGGCGGATCAGGGAACGCCGAGCACCAAGGTCACCGGCTCGAACGTCGGCGATGTCCTCACGGTCACCACGACCTCGGGCGGACGCACCTTCTACCTCGTCGGAAAGACCGGCGTCCAGCAGGTCTCGCCCGTGCTTGCGCAGATGATGGTCAACACCGGCTCGGCGCAGCGCCTGGTCGACGACCCCGCATCCGTGCAGGCGCAGCCGCGGGTGAAGCTCGTCGACGACGGACGGTTCCCCTCCTCTGTCCCCACCCTCGTCACCGATTCTGCGATCTGCTGGAACTGGGCCAAGACCCGGGGCGACCTCGTTGCGCGGGCCTCGATCTTCACCAAGCCCCGCATGCCGCTTACTCAGTCGGGACGCACCGCCGCGGTGACGCTCGTGCCGAACAACGGCTCGACCGACCAGGCCACGGCAACCGTGACGCGCCCCGGCGCCGGGTTCTACGCCCGCGTCGTCGGCAACGGTGACGACTCGGTCGCGCAGGAGCAGCTCGTCTGGGTCGACCCGACGGGGTGGCGCTACCCGATCGACGCGGTCGTCTCCTCGAACAGCTCGGGCGGAGTGAGCTTCGACCCCACTGTCAAGGCGCTCGGATTCGATTCCCTGACGCCCACTCCGATCCCGTGGGCCGTGGCTCGCCTGTACACGCCGGGCCCGAGCCTGTCGATCAAGAACGCCCAGGTGAAGACCGGATCGATCGTCGCCGAGCGCCAGACGCCGTTCGCCCCGACCAACCAGGGGCGGCCCGCCCAGGCCACGCCGCCCGCCGATGCGTCCGCCGACCCTTCCGCCGCTCCGTCCTCCGGCGCGCCCAAGCCCTGACAGAAGGATTCCGATGTACACCGAATTCCGTGTCACCCCGAAGAAGCCGGTGACCCTGAACGCATCGCCGATCGAGATCCCGGCCGCGCTTCCCGCGCCCCCGCCGGACAAGCGGCCCATCTGGCGCCGCGCGATGCCGCTGATCGTGCTCGCCGGCATGATCGGCATCTACGGCCTGATGTTCACCATCGGCGGCCGCAACATCAACCCGATGATGCTCCTGATGCCGCTCATGATGCTGCCGATGATGCTGCTCGGCTTCGGCGGTGGCGCCGGAGGCAACGACCCCCTCGCGGAGCTCGAGAACGACACCGAGGACTTCGACTACGAGCTCGCCCAGAAGCGGATCGCGATCTACAAGCAGGGGGAGGCGATCCACGGAATCCGCAGCGGCAACTACCCGAATCCGGCCGACCTGATCTCGCTCGTCGGGTCCGAGCAGATGTGGAGCGTGCTCAACGACCCCGACCGGAAGATGGGATCGGTCGTCTCGGACAAGGACAAGCAGGCAGAGCCCGCCGCCAAGGCACTGACGACGAACCCCCAGATGCGGACGCGCGTCGGGATCGGGGTGCTCCCGATGTACCCGCGCCTGGAAGCACCGCCGCAGGTGATCGTCGAGCAGACCGACCGCGTCACCCTCGCGCGCCAGCAGCGCCTGATGAACATGCTCTCGATCGTCCCGAACTCTCCGATCGACCTCCGACTCGACGAGTTCCCCGCGTACGTCTTCCGCGGCGACCGTGACGACCTCGAGTCCCGCATGGGACTGGCGCGCGCGATGCTCATGTCCCTCGCGTTCAACCACCGCCCCGGCGACCTCGAGATCGGTGTCATCACCGACGAGCCGGAGGCGTGGGAGTGGCTCAAGTGGCTGCCTCACACCGAGGATCTCTCGCGCGTCGAGCAGGGCGTCGGCGCGCGTCTGCTGGCGTGGCGGAGCATCGACGAGTTCGCCGCCAAGCACGCCTCGCAGATCGAAGCGCGCAAGGCGGCGAACGCGGGCGGCGCGGCGCCGGCCGGCGTGATCGCTCCTAACCTCCTGGTGGTGGTCGATCTTCCCGATCAGGTCGTGAGCTGGCCGGCGAACATGTCGGACGGCGTCAAGGGGATCACCTGGCTGGTCACCCGCTACGGCACCGACCTCGTCAGCGACGAGAAGTCGCGCATCCTGGTCCGCAACGGCCGCGTCTCCACCAAGGACGAGTACGACGCCGCGGCGGCCGACCACGTCACCATCCCCGTCGCTCAGGCCTTCGCCCAGGCGATGCAGCCCTACCGCCCCCGCGGATACGGCGCCGGCGCGACCCTCGAAGAGAAGCCTGACCACATCCCGGACTTCTTCGAGGTGCTCGGGATCGCCGACATCGAGACCCACGACATCAAGAAGGTCTGGGCGGCCAACGCCTACACGAACGAGATCCGAGTGCCGTTCGGGTACATGCGCAACGGCGACGAGCTGCTGCCGGAGCTGAGCTACCTCAACTTCTACGAAGAGAACCGTGACGGTAACGGGCCGCACGGTGCGATCGCCGGCCGCACGGGTTCCGGCAAGAGCTACTTCCTCCGTGCCGTGGTGCTCGCGCTGGTCGCGATGTACGGCCCCGACAAGGTGGCGTTGATCCTCGCGGACTTCAAGGGCGGAGCGACGTTCCTCGGAATGGACAAGCTGCCGCACGTCGTGGCCTCCATCTCGAACCTCGAGGAGACCGCGGAGCTGGTCGAGCGTCTCGGCGCTGTCATCGACGGTGAGGTCACCCGGCGCGAGGAGTTCATCACCAGTGAGAAGGGCTGCAACGACATCTTCGCCTACCGCGAAGAGCAGGCGAAGCATCCGAACGACCCCGACTGGCCCCCGCTGCCCGACCTCATCATCATCATCGACGAGTTCGGCGAGTTCCTCAAGGAGCAGCACGGCTACCTCGACCTGCTCGTGCGCGTCGGTCGTGTCGGCCGCTCGCTGGGAATGCACCTGGTCATGTGCAGCCAGTTCATCGACCAGGCTGTGCTCGGCGACCTGCTCCAGCACCTGAGCTTCCGCTACTCGCTGGCGGTCAACAGCGCGACGCACTCGACGGTGATGATCGGCACCGATGCCGCCGCGACGATGGTCGGCAAGAAGGGCGGCCTCAAGGGCAAGATCCTCCGCCGGTTCACCACCGACGCCGCGCCGGTGGAGGTCGCCGCGTTCCATCACGAGGCGCCCTACGTCAAGAAGACGGTCACCAGCACCGGTGAGCTCAGCAGCGACAACCACGCACCGGTCCAGGACCCGATCCTGCCGTTCTCCCTCTTCTCGTCGCGGGACTTCACCCCGAACATCGTCGACGGCGAGGTCGTGGAGAACCGGGAGGAGACCGGGCTCAAGATGGCCAACGTGCTCCTCGAGAAGATCGAGCGCTTCGAAGACGAGCGCGTGCTCGATCTGTGGAAGCCCTCGCTGCGTGAGCCGCTCTCGCTGATCAACCTCAACCTGAACGAGCGGGAGACCGAGGGCCTGCGAATCCGGATCGGCGACATCGACGTCCCCGAGAAGCACACCCGCCTCCCGTGGTCGCTTAACTTCGGCGGCAGCACCCCGCACTACGTCGTCTCGGGTGCAGCCAAGTCCGGCCGCACCACCCTCCTGCAGACCATGGTCATCTGCGGTGCCCTGCAGCACGGACCGCAGCGGCTCGCCTTCATGGCGATCGACAATGGCACCGGCAAGCTCAGCGAGATCGCCACGGCGCCGAACGTCGCCGCGTACGCCCGGCCGAACGACACCAAGACCGCCGACCGAATCCTGGGCGAGGCCGGCAGGCTCATCGCCCGCCGCACCGAGCTCATGGACGAGCGCGGGGTGTTCAGCGTCGACGACTACCTCAAGTCGAAGGCGGCCGATCCGGTCGCTGACGATGCGTACGGCTACATGGTCATTCTCATCGACGGCATCGGTGGCTTCCTCGGGGAGGATCGCGCGGAGAACGCGGAACGACTCATCCCCCTGCTCGACGCCGGTGCGAAGGTCGGAGTGCACATCGTCTACACCGCGGACAACGCTGCCTCGGGGAGCTCGGGCAACGTTCCGACCTACAAGATCGAGGTCCCCGGCAACGTCATCCTGCCCAACACGGACTACAGCGGTGCGCGGATCAAGGCCGAGGTGCGGATGTCCCTTGGCGACCTCATCCCCGGCGAGGAGCAGCCCGGCCGCTCGGTCGACACCGTCACGCTCAAGCAGGCGCGCACGGCCGTGCCCATCAACATCCGCATCCAGCCCGACAGCATGAAGAAGGGCATGCCGGTGTTCAAGGTGCGCGACTACGGCGCGCAGATCCGCGAGATCGCGTCCAACCTGGCGCAGGCGCTCAACCTCGTTCCCGTGCCTCCGGTTCTTCCGGCGCCGGCTGTCATCGACTACGACTTCATGTGGGACCACATCGCCTCGATGGTCAAGCGCGACCGGCACCCGCTGTCCACGCTACTGCCGCTCGGCTTCCGGATGGACACGCTCGCCGTCGCACCGACGCCGACGATCGATCCCGCACGCGGTTGGTACTCGCAGAACCTGCTCATCTTCGGCGAGAAGCAGAGCGGCCGCACCAACATCCTGCGCACGACTCTGGAGTCCGTGATGCGGCAGTACACCCCGGACGAGGCCGTCATCTACGTGGTCGACCCACTGCACCAGCTGCTCGGCGATCGCGACCGGCTCTACGAGCGCGGCTTCATGCGCCGGGCGAAGTTCGAGGAGCGCGCCGAGCAGGACGGCACCGTCACCAAGGTCCGCACCCGAGGCCCGGGTTACGTCACCTCGCGTGAGGACATCGACGAGCTCGCCCAGACGCTCGTTCGCATGATGGCCAAGCGGCGACCGCACGACGACTCCGATTCGGACGACCTGCAGAACCGCACGTTCTTCCGCGGGCCCGAGGTCTACGTGTTCATCGACAACTTCAACGCGCTCGTCGAGGGCTACATGCACAAGAGCCCGTTCGACGAGGTCAAGGTCGGAGGCCTGTCGGTGGCCGCACTGCTCGCCCTCGGCGCCGACCTCGGTGTCCACTTCATCATCACGGACAACCAGAAGTTCTACGAGCGGTCGTTCGACGCCCCGCTCTACGCCGCGCTCCAGGGCGCCATGCAGACCCCGATGCTGCAGCTCGCTGCCTCACCGCAGGTCGGCCAGCCCATCCGGCAGGCGTACCACCTCAAGCCGGACCGCTGGCGTCCCGGCCAGGGGCGTCTGATCGTGGACGCAGCCGACTACGTGATGGTGCAGGCGGCACTCATGGGCGCCGCCGAGCAGCATGCTCAGGAGCCGCCCGCGGCGTAGCTCACGGAGTCCTCGCCCGACCGCCCCGAATCGGATTCTCGGTTCGGGGCGGTTCTCTGTCCGCGCCCGGGCGAGACTGGGGCAATCCAGGTTTGCGAATCGGTGACAAATCTCTAAAATGGAGACTAGGTGTTGGCCGGGCCACGCCGGAGAGGACAGCGACGTGACCACACGCGCGAGTACCAGTCGGCCCCGAGGTGACGTGATCGAGCTCGCCGATGGAGTCGAGCTCCCACTCGACGTCGTCACGGCGACCATCGCGGTGCTGGCCAACCGTGGCGGGGGCAAGAGCTCCTTCACACACCTGCTCGTCGAGCGGATGTACGACATGGGGTTGCCCGTGATCGTCATCGACGTCAAGGGCGACTGGTACGGAATCCGGTCCGACGCCGCGGGCGACGGACCGGGCCTGCCTTTCACCATCTTCGGTGGCGACCACGGAGACATCGAGATCGAGCCGGGCGACGGCGATGCCCTCGCCCGGCTCCTCGTCAAAGACCGCATCCCCGCGGTGATCGACCTCTCACACATGAGCAAGGGCAAGGCGCACAGCTTCGCGACCGCCTTCGCCGAGAGCCTCTACCGGTACAACCGCGACCCTCTGCACCTGGTCGTCGAAGAGGCCGACGTGCTCATCCCGCAGCGCCAGTCGGCGGACACCGCGCGCCTGATCGGCGCCATGGAAGACCTGGCCAAGCGCGGGCGCACGCGAGGTATCGGCATGACCGTCGTGAGCCAGCGCCCCCAGGAAGTCGCGAAGAGCGTGCTCGACCTCATGGAGACCGTCGTGCTCCTTCGCATGTCCGGGCCGCGCACGATCAAGGCGATCCAGGAGTGGATCAGCGTCAACAACGACCGGAGCTCGGACACCGCGAAGGAGGTCATCAGCTCGCTGCCGACCCTCGAGACCGGTACCGGCTGGGTGTGGTCACCGAGCTTCCTCGGCATCCTCACACGTGCGCAGTTCCCGCTCTTCCGCACATTCGACTCGCACGTCACCCCGAGGGTCGGCGAGATCCGCAAGGTGCCACGGACTCGCGCGGACATCGACCTCGCACGGATCACCACCGACATCGTCGCAGCACGGGACACAGTCTCCGGGGCTTCCGGGCGCGCCCGCGGCGCATCACCCGCGCAACGACAGGCCCTCGACGCCGCGAACCAGCGCGCCGACGACCTCACGCGTCGACTCACCGAGAGCGAGAACACCGTCCAGAGCCTGCAGCGCCGCGTCGCCGAGCTCGAATCGGCGGTCGCGGCCGATCGGACCCGCCAGGTTCTTCGTTCCGCTGTCGAGGCGCTGAGCGGCGCGCTCGACGCTCTGGACGCCGCCGAGCCGACCAAGAAGCCCGTGGTCGCCGAGAACCTCGAGCCCGCTCCCGGTGGAGCGGAGCGCACCGTGAATCGGCCGGCGGCCCCTGTGCCGGCGCCCCGCCGTGCGCCGGCATCAGCGCGCGCTCAGGGAGTCGATGTTCCCAAGTTCCCGACGGGCGCGGCCAGGATGATCGAATCGCTCGCACGTATGGCCCCGCTGCGGCTGACACAGCGACAGTGGGCGGTCGCCGCGCATCTGAAGCAGAAGGGCGGCACCTGGAGCAACTATGTCAGCCTGCTCCGCAGAGCCGGCCTGCTCGACGAGACCTCCGCGGGGGTCACCCTCACGGACAAGGCTTGGGACCTCGTCGGTCGAAACCAGCCCCCGCTGAGCGCGCAGGAGCTCCAGGCCCACTACCTCGACGTGCTCCCCACCGGCGCGGCGCGCATGCTCGAAGCGGTGATGAACGCCTACCCGGCGGCGGCGCCGCGGGCCCAGGTCGCCACGGAGGCGAACATCGAGATCGGCGGAGGAACGTTCAGCAACTACCTGTCGCTGCTGCGCAAGAACGGCCTGGTCGAGACGACCCGGGAGTCGATCCAGGCGACCGAGATCCTCATGCACGGCGCGTCGATGGGCGGCTGAGGCCGCCGGCCGGTCGAGGACTTCAGTCCTGCTGCACCTCGGGGCGAAGGCGCGTGACCTTCTCGATCAAGGCGACCGCCTCCGGGCTCGGGTTCTCGATGTCGCGCATCCCGTGCGCCGCCGCCTCGCCGCCGGTGGCGAAGAGCGGAACGGGGGAGCGGTACTCGATCACCGCTGTGAGTTGGTCGTCCGTGCGCGGATTCTGGTCGCCGGCCCACAGACGCAGAGCGAGCAGCTCCCAGCCGTGGCAGCCGACCCAGCCCGCGCACATGCGGGCACGGGGGTCTTCGACCCCGAGCTGGTGACACCGAAACACCGCTTGCGGCTGGTCATACGTCTCCGCGTCGTAGCGTTCGAGCTTGGCGTAATCGCCGGGCGACCAGATCCCGGACGGCACGTCGCTCCGGTACGGACACGATTCGCACGGCCGCGGGGCCGGACCGTCGATCGAACTGCTCACCACAGGCCTCCGATCCCCTCGAGTGCGACAGCAGGACGAAGACACATCATCGCCGCTCCTCCGACTGAACCTGCGCCCAGCCCTGCTTGCACTCCGATCGAAAGCAGCGATCCGACGCTGCGACGCCCTGGGCCGGCACCGCGGTGAAGTCGGCGATCACCGCGCGTCCACACAACGACAACGCGTCACCGTCGAGGAACAAGTGGTACTTCTTCGTGGAGGAGGTGTCGGGGTAGTTGTGCCAGGACGCGTCCCGCAGAGCAGCGATCACAGCGCTGTCGCCGGCCCGTGATCCGCGGCGGGGAGTGTGCAGCTCACGTCCACGCAGCCGTGCTCAGGATGCGCCACAACGTGACCGAACACCGCGCAGATCGCGCAGTGGCCGGGCAGGCCGATACTCTGGCGCTCCTTGTTCTGACCGCCGAGACGGTGCCCTGCGCGCTCGAACTTCTCCTCGCGAGGAAGTGCGTCGAACCATGCCAGCACGCGGTGCGGCACTTCGAGGCCGTGTTCGGGGTTACTCATCGTTGTCTCCCTCCGATACGGGCTGTCGCCTTCGGCGCAGAACGTCTTGAACGGCCTTGCTGGCCTCCTCCCGCCGGCGCTGCCACTCCGGGTTCGCGGCGATGTTCGGGACGTACCTCGATTCGCCGATCGACCTCCCCTGGCGGTCGAAGTGTGCGGGGAGCGGAGCGTCCACGATGCCCGTGAGAACGCCATCGACAATCTCAACCGCAACCTCCTCGCCGTCGAGCTCTTCGATGGCGAGGACGGTGTAGGCCCTCGGCAACTCGAGGTAGGGGTGCGTGTAGCTCAAGTCGTATTCCTCCTCCGACTGCGACTTGTAGGCGACTCGCACGCGATCGCCAGGAACGAGGTGCCGCATTCCGGCGCCCAACGCCTTCGTCTGGTAGCCGAGTCCGCCGACGATGACCGTGTCGAATGTGCCCACGAGATGCCCTTCGTCGTCGAGATCAGTGATCGCCAGGAGCGTCTGGGTGAACCGGGCACGGCCCGAAGAGACCGGGCGTGCCCACCATGTCCGGATGAACATGCCACTCGCCGGAGAGCGAGCACGCAGTGGCAGGGTCGTCTGCGCAGCTGTAGACGCAGGTGCAGTCAGCGGTGTCGAGGTTCATTTCCTGCTCCGTTCCCGGTGTCAGCCGGCGGCGATGGTGAAGGGCTCGCCCTTGCTCAGCTTGAGCGTGATCGAGCTGTCGCCGGCCTTGATGATGAGCTGGACGAGGTCATTCGGCTTGTTCGGCGTGAACCAGAGCGTGACCGGCACCTCGTCGCGTTCGCCCAGCGATTCGCGGGGGACCAGCACCGCGGCCGCGGCGGTGGGGAGCGTGCCGGCCACCTTGACGGTGTCCTTACCGTCGAGCTTCGCCGGGCCGCCGTCGATCTTCGCTGACTCGGTCGAGGCGATCAGCGCCGCGAGGCCGCGCTGCGGGTCGAGGAGAACCGCAGGGTCGAACTTCCCGCGGGCCGGGCCAGCGTCGACGAACTTGCCGTCCGTGCCCTTGATCCAGAGCTTTCCGTCGATCGTGCGGAAGTCGGACTGCCGGTATGCGCCCTGGATCTTCAGATTCGCGGTGCCCCGTGAGGCGACCGACGGCGTGGTCGTGATCTCGGCCGCGTAGGACTTGGCGAGCAGGTTCTCGATCCCGGTCGTCGAGTACTCGGCACGCACCGATCGCAGGATGCGAGCCGACTTCGCTGCTTCGTCGATCAGGCTCGATGCATCAGCGCCCGAAGCCTGCGCGGCGGCCCCTGATGTTTCGGGAGAGGCGCTCTCGGACGGGAGCGCGACGGGGGAGGGCGATGCAGAGGCTGCCGGCGCGGCGGTGGCCTCGTCGGGACCGCAGGCGACGAGCGTCGTCGCGAGAACGACGACACCGAGACCGGTGGCGATGCGCGTCAGGGGAGCGAGGGCATTGGTCTTGTTCATGCCGCGCAAGGTAGAGCGCTCGGGACTGGAGAACGGTCCGCGGCGCGATCAACAGCGGCCGGCGAAGCGCTGCATGGTCGCCTTCTCCGAAGCAGTGACCGTGAGCCGGTACTTGTTCTTGACCATGATCTGAAGCTTGACGTAGCGGCATTGGAATCCGGGGTTCGGGGGCAGCCACCGGTCAGCCGTCTTGGACCCCTTGCTCATGTTGGCGCTGCCGTCCGAAGCCAGAAGATTCGCAGGATCGTTGGCGATCCGAGTCCGCTGCGCCACGTCCCACGCCCACGCGCCGGAGTCCCAGGCGTTCTCGAGCGCAACGAGATGGTCGACCTGCACGGTGCTCGACGTTTCGGCTCCGCGTGTGAAGGAGATCGCGCGGCCGGTGTACGGATCGGCGAGGGTTCCGGTGGCGATCGCGTAGGGGCACTTGGAGGTCTTGACGTACGTCTTGTTGGTCAGGTCCCTGTGCAAGATGTCGTTGCGGGTATCGCACCCGTTGCCGCCGCCCTCGACGTCGACCTTGTCCGTCCACGATTCGCCGAAGGCTGCTCTCTGGTACTTCTTCCCCGGGCTCGCGCTCGACACGGCGAGAGTCGACGGGTCGGGGCTGTAGGTTCCGGTCCCACTCGAGACGGCCCCCGCGCCGGCTCCGGCCGCGGCCGTCGATCCCGACTTCGTGAGGCCGCCGAACACGGACCCGGCGTTCACCCCGACCTTCGACACGATCGAGCTCGCTCCGAGCGCGATCACGAGGATGCCGACAGCGACGAGCAGCAACTTGCCGGCCGCCGAGAACTTCGAACTGGACTTCTTCGCTTCCGCCATGACCGCGGATCGTGGTGGTCGCCGCGGTCGATCTACGAAGACGGCGCGGTCTCGCCCGCCCCTCGAGGCAAAGGTCGCGGCGATCGTTCACCGCCGCTGGCGCGGCAGAAGCCAGCGGCGGTTCCGGCTTCTCGTGCTGCCGCTTGGAGCGCCGGATTGATGGGGCGAGACGGCATGCTGCCGGTCTGCGGAACTTGCACGAAACCGTCGTTGACCTGGGAGAGAGCTGGAGCGTCGGAGACGCTGATCTCGGTTTGTAGCGCAGAACTGATGCGGCAATTGATTCGGGAATTGAGGCGGCGATTGATGGGGGCATTGAGCGGCGGTTGGAGCCTTGATTGGATTTTCGGCTGCGCGCCCCGCGCCCGCGCATACGCACGCACGTTGGGAACACTCGGCGGCGATCGAATGCGTGCGCGAAGAAGGGGTGGACCCTGCCTTTTGGGGAGGGCTTTGAGCCGGCGATTTCGCTGCCGAAAGAGGTGCTCGGCGGAACCGCGCCCTAGGGCCGGGAGGGCGGCCCCTCGCAGTAGCGTCCGGCCACGCCGCGCGCGGGGAGTAGCTCGCGCCGGCGCGGCCAGCCCGCCACGCGCGAGCCGGACCGGGACCCATTCAACGGAAGGACCTCGCCCCATGCCCGCAGTCATCGACACCCAGGACTTCGTCACCGCGATCGCCGCGGCGAAGACGATGGCCTACAGCGGCAACGACGACCCGACGCTCGCCGCTGTCGTCGTCGGCTCGGCCCGACTCGAGCTCGGCGAGAGCGGCGAGCAGGAGTCGCTCATCTTCATCGCGTCCGACGGCACGAGCCCCGGGCAGACGATCTTCAACTGCGAGGGCGAGCTCCCGCTGATCAAGTTCTCGATCGACCAGGCGGACGGTCTCGCCACCCAGGCGAAGAAGGTTGCCGTGGCCGTGCGGAAGGCCGACAAGGAAGCGAAGTGTTCCGTGGAGCTGTCGATCCAGGACGACGGAGAGACTCTGTACATGCGCACGCTCACCGACGGCGCACCGAGCGCCGCGGACTCGCGCCACTACATCCCGCTGCAGAACGTCAGCGACTTCCCGATCATCGCCACGACCGCTCGGCTCAAGGCGAGCGGCTCGCAGGAAGTGCTCGGCAAGAGCGGCGAGGACGAGGATCTGAAGGTGGTTCCCCTGGAGTCGGGAGCCCTTCAGTCCTTCACGCCGGACGTGCTCAAGAAGCTCGGCGCGATCGCGTCGGTGTTCAAGCAGCCCGTCGAGCTCTACACCCGCGCGCACCCGGCCTCGGTCGTGACGGTCACCTGTGGCGGCGTCTTCCGCGGCGTCCTCGCCGCGCACGAGTACAACGCCGACATCGACGTCGATGAGCCCGAGGTGCCGGTGGTCGACGACTTCGCGCGACTGCGCGACCTCAAGGCGGCGTAGCTCATGTCCCCGCAGGCACGCGCGCACGAGGACGGCTCGATGGTCTGGCGATCTGGAACCGTCGTCGTGCGCGCGGGGGAGTGGGGAATCTCCGCCGAGTTCCTCGACACGGACACGGGCGCATGGGAAGTTGTTAGCCACACGGAGGTCGTGGCGATCCTCAGCAGCGGCGACACAGCTGGTCTCGACGCAGAGTTGATCGCGCTCGTGCGCGAAGCAGCGGAGGCGCTGCGGCAGGGAAAGGAAACGGCATGACCGAACGATTCACCTTCGCGCTCGACGAGCGCGATCAGACTCCGCAGTGGATGAGCGACGAGCTCCTTGTCCAGGTCACCTCCGACGGCACCATCGTCGCCTTCGCGCGCCCGAACGAAGACTTCGACGACTACGCCGAGATCGACACAGACCTGGCCGACCCCACACTGGCTGCGATGGTCGAGGCCGCCGCCAAGTACGTCGGCGCGGGTGGGCAGTTCTGATGAGCGACACCGGGATCCTCTTCGAGGTCTATCGCGACGGAACTCCGCAGTGGCGAGCCCGAAACCATCTCGTGCAGCTTTCGGGCGACCGGGTCCGCGTGTATCGCGTGATCGGCGATGACGTCTACTTCGACGAGATGCCACAGGCGCAGGTCCGGACGATCACCCCTGGCTCGGGACACGATCAGGTGCTGATCGACATGGTCGCTGAGGCACACACCTATCACCAGACGCACCCGGAGTCCTCGTAGTCGTGTACGAACGCGACCCGGCACCTCACGGCATCGAGATGTCTGCAGACGCAGCCCAGCTGTGGGGCGACGCCGAGGTACGTTCCGTCGACCGGACGAGCCCGCGGGCGCTCCGCCAGCTCGCGTACGAAGCGGGGATGGTCTGTCGAACCGACGGCGGTTACGACGAGGCCAGCTACCCCTATCATTCGGCCGACGAACGCCGGGAGCTCGCACCTCTCCCGCTGTCTCAGATCCAGCCGATCGGCGCTGACCCCTACCGGATGTCGCTCAACGGCTTCGGTCGCGCCTACCTGCTGCGCGAGGGCAACATGGTCATGTCCTTCGCCATGAACTGGCCGGAGTACGCGACCGCGCAGATCGAGTGGACCGCGCCCGGCGACTACGAGCTGATCAAGGTCGCGCCGACACTCAGTTGCTCCGTCGGACCGATCTGGACCGCCGCTTCTTCGCGTCGGCGCGACCTCGGCCGACGGCTTCTCGACGCGATAGCGGCGGACCCGAATCGATACCCTGGCCCGCTCTCGGTCCTGCTCCCCTTCAGCGACGCCGGCGCCGCACTCTTCCGTGCGGCGTGGGGCGATGCCCCGCTCTACGCACGGAGCTGATTCCGCCGAAGCACCGCATCACGTCCGGCCGATCTGTCGGCAGCAGGAGACGTGACTTCAAGGGCGACCCGCGTTGAACACCGCCGTGAGCTCAGCGCGGGCTCAGCCGGCGCTGGCGACAGAGCATCGCTGATCCGGTCCCGTATCTCGCCCAGCTGAGGGGCGAGACCTTGGGTCAAAAGTCGCGACGTGCCCAGGGCGCGAAGGCACCCAACTCTTCGAACGACACGCCGAAGGAAGGAAGGGGTGAACTATTCGACAGCAGGCATCGGCGACGCAACAGTAACCGCATCGGTGCACTCCGACGGTTCTTCAAGACGCAATGTGCGTCTCCGAGTCCCTACGAGCGCTCCGGTTCGACCAACCAGTTCACACTCGAATCGAGGACTCTCGTGTCTGCTCCCATCGCTGCCCCCGTCGCCCAGGCACCCGTCGCTGCCGCACCGGCGGCCGCTGCTCCCGTCGCCCAGGCGCCCGTGGCCGCCGCACCGGCCGCCGCTCCCGCTGCTCCGGTCGCGGCTGCGGCCCCCGCCGCGGTGGCCGCTGCCCCCGCCGCCGCCGTCCCCGCCGCGGCTCCCGTGGCCGCTGCTCCTGCTGCGGCCCCCGCCGCGGCTCCCGTCGCGGCCGCACCGGCCGCGCCCGCACCCGCGGCGCCGGTCGCGACCCCCGTCGGACTCCCCGCGGGATACGCGGCCGCCGGATACGCCTCGGCCGTCGGCGCGACGCCCGCCGGCCCGCCCGAGCTGGGAACGATCGCGCAGTCGGGAGGCGCCTCCGTCCCCGACGAGCACTTCTACAAGCCGATCCTGTTCCGGATCCTCGGCCTCGAGCGCCGCACCTCGCAGTACGAGCAGGAGCCGTTCGACGCTCCGATCGTCGACTACATCGTCATCGACCCGACGACCGGCGCCACGGAGGTCCGCTCGAACGTGGCGGTCCTGCAGAAGCTGCTCCGCCGGGACCTGATCAACGAGTACACCCGCGGCAACGCCTGGGTCGTGGCGACGGCGGTCCAGACCACGACCAAGTCCGGCGGAACCGCGAAGGTGCTCCGCAAGCCGGAGGTCGAGAACTGCGGCTACCCCTACGACGATGCCGTGAAGTACCTGTCCGCGAGCGCGGTGCAGAACGGCTGGTGGGCGCAGGCTGCCGCCTGACCGCCCGACCGTAACGGCCCGCGTCGTCCCCGGATGGCGCGGGCCGTTGCCGTCTCACCGAACCGTGTTGCGTCGATGTGCGACGGCGCATCCGATCTAGGGTTCGGCGCACTTCAAAGACCGCATCCACTCTCCGAAAGGCCCGTTCGCGATGACCGAGACTGCCACCTACTTCCGCTCCCCGAACCCCGAGACGGGCTCGGAAGCGCTCACGGTGTTCTTCACCGCCCCGCTCTGCGACCTCACCGAGGCGGCCCAGTACGACCTGGACAAGCTCACCGAGGATCTGATCAGTGACGCTCGCGACCAAATGGCCGCCGCCGGCCTCGCGTCCCGACCGAACATCGCCTACGGCCGAATCCGCATCCTGCAGGACATCGAGCCCGACGAGAACGGCGTGAACCACATCCCGCAGGTCTACGCCACGGTGATCGCGTACCTCACCGACGCCGAACCCGGCGACTCTCGACTGGACAGCCTGCTCGACGCCCCGTTCCGCGGGGACCGGACCGGCGCCGACATCGAGTTCACGATCCCGACGGTCGAGAGCGAGGCAGAGATCGAGGAGGAGATTCGCCAGGACGCCAGCCGCGGGCAGAAGCAGATCGCCGAGGCGGACGCGGAGCGGGCCCAGGCCGCAGAAGACAAGGCGCGCCTGGAGAAGGACCCGTTCGCCGACGACGACTTCGACAACTTCTTCGACTGAGGTCACACCGGGCCGAGCCGCATTTGCGCGCTCGGCCCGGACTCTGTCCAGCCACCGACTCACGAGGGAAACGCGTGCGCGCACCTGAACAGAACTTCCTGAACCGCCGCCTCCGGGCCGCCGAGACGTTCGCCGGCTCTGGCCGGCTCGGGGTCGCCGTCAAGGAGGTCTTCGACAGCGAGCTCGTCTGGTTCTCGGAAGTCGACCCCGGAGCGTGCAAGGTGCTCGAGCGCCGATTCCCGGGCGTGCCGAATCTCGGCGACATCACCGCGATCGACTGGGCCGCAGTTCCGCCCATCGAGATCCTCAGTGGCGGCTTCCCCTGCACCGACCTCTCGCCAGCGGGCAAGCGCGCCGGTATCGGACCCGGCACCCGCTCCGGCCTCTGGTCCTACATGGCAGATGCGATCAGCCATCTGCGCCCGCTGTGGGGCGTCGCCGAGAACGTCCAGGGACTGCTGAGCCTGGGCATCGACGTCGTCCTGCGTGACCTCGCCGACCGGCGCTACACCGTGCGGTGGATTCAGGTCTCGGCAGCGGAAGTCGGTGCTCCGCATCTGCGCAAGCGGCTGGCGATCCTCGCGTGCCGAGAAGCCCTTCCGCAGCCCGTCTCGGCGAAGCCTGTCTGCAGGCTGGTCGAAGGGGAGTGGGTGACGATCGGCGGCCGGCGCGACGGCCAGGCGTTCACGGGCAAGTGGCCGCGCACCGGAACGATGATCGGCGACACCGTCTACTCGGTCGACCCCGCCATCGCGGCCGCGCCCTCCGAGCCGATCGAACCTGCACCGAACCTGCTTCTTCCCACGCCGACGGCGACCTCCTCCGGCAATCCGCCGGAGGTACATCTGCGCAAGAAGCCGGGCCGCAAGCGCGTCACCGACCTGCGCATCATCGCGGAGAACGGCCTGTTCGCCACCGGTGGCGAGCTCCCCGACGCGTCGATTCCGCTGCTGCCGACTCCGATCGCTACCGAGTCCAAGGGGCGTACCAAGCCCTCCGGCCGCACCCGCGCCGATGGGCGCACACGCACGGCCGCTGACGGTCGACTCTCCGACGCTGTCGATGCTCTGCTGCCGACCCCGCGCGCGATGGAGCACAAGCAGACGATGGGGTCGCGGGGCGCAGCCCGGCATGTCGAGAAGGGCATGGGCGGTCTCACGGAGGTGATCGGCGTCGAGCTGCTCCCCACTCCGCGCGCCACCCGCGGCGGGAGCACCACGGAGATCGCCTACGCTCTCGGGGCCGAGCGAGATGACACAGCTCGGCCCCAGGGCGAAGCCCTTCTCCCGACTCCGACGGCCTCGGACAGCGTCCGGCGCGCCGACTTCGCGCGCGCGGAACGCCGCGGCACCGGCAGTGACGATCTCGTCACGACAGTGGTCCGAGCCGCCCGAGGGCGCGGGATCGACTGGGGCAAGTACACGCCGGCAATCCAGCGGTGGGAGCGGATCCTCGGACGCCTCGCTCCCTCACCCACCGAGCCGAATCGCAACGGGCGCGATCGTCTCGCCGCCGTACTTCCCGAGTGGATGATGGGCTGGCCTTCCGGCTGGGTGACCGACCCCGAACTGGGGCTGAGCCGAGAGCAGCAACTGCGCGCCATCGGCAACGGCGTCGTTGATCGGCAGATCGCCCACGGCCTCCGTCAGATGCTGCGGTGGCGCAACGTGGAAGAGCCGGCGCCATCTCTTGACGAGGCCGCGGCTTGAGTGGTTCCCGTAGCGCGGGGTCCGGTTCGTCGGTGAACGTCGACGGACTGCGTCCGCGTACTCCTGACGCGGTGGCTGCGGAGATCCTGCAGCACCGCGCGGAGCTCCTCGAGGCGGCCGGCTACATCACCGAAGCGCGTCGCCTCCGCGGGCGCGCAGCCGCGCTGGACGGCGTCGATCAGCTGTAGGACCGGCGCCGACACGCCCGAGCGTCTTGGAGGCCCTTGTGCGCCTGGGCGATTCTCGCCTATCTCTAAAATAGAGAGTTTGTTATAGCCGCCCTACCGAGGAGAACGCCATGAGGACGACACCCAACACCGCACATGCACTCGCCCGCGCCGCGCACGACGCCGAGCTGCCCGCGGACCTCCTCGGCACCGCGCTCATTCTCCTGAGCGCACTCGGAGGGGTGTTCCTCACCCCGGCGCTGTATCCGCTCTTCCCGCTCGCCCTGGTCCTGCCGGTAGTGGTTCGGCTCATCGGTGGCGCGGCTCGCGGTGCCGACCTTGCGGACCCGCGCGCTCTCCGCGAGATCGCCGCCTGAGACCGAACTCGACCACAGGAGCTCTGCAGCATGACCTTTCCGACATCGGTGCTTCGCCGCATGGCCCTCGCGGGCGCACTCACGGTCGGCGTGGGCGGCACGGCCACTTCCGCGATCCCCGGAATGGAGCACTGGCCCCCGAGCGCCGTCGCGATCATCGTCGCCGTGACCGCTTTCGCCGGCCTGCTCCGCAAGGTGCTCACCGTCGTGCTCGTCGCCGTCGGTCTCACGATCGCAGCTCTACTGCTCGACGCCGCGACCGGCGGCTCGGTGCAGGACCTGCTCTCCGGCTGGATCAGCCGGTAGAGCCTTCCGCCCAAGGAGGACCAACCACATGACCACGAACGCACACCCGTCGATGTTCACCGCTACGGAGAAGTTCCGCAGCACGGCGATCGTCGCCGGCTACTCGATTCCCGCCCTCGTCCGCATGACGGCACGCGAACAGGCCACGCTCGCGTTGAGCCAGGTCCACAGCGACGCGGACGGGCACCTCTACCGCGCATGGCGCCGCATCGGAAGCGCGATCCAGATCGCCCAGTACATTCCCGCCGTCCTGCTCTTCCTCGTCTTCCTGGCGTCGCCGAACTTCATCGTGCTCGCGGCGCTCCTGGGCGCGATCGCACTCGAGACCGCGGTCCAGCGCGTCCGCCTGCGAGCCATCCGCCGCACCCTGGCCATGCGCGCCCACCCGGCGGGGAAGGGGCGGTCATGACGACAGCAGCGCACGACGCAGAGCTCGGAGACATGGGCCGGGGGATCCCCGACGAGTTCACCGGGAAGGACATGCTGGTGCGCGTCCATGGAGCAGCCGACCGCGTGTCGTCCACGTATGGCACGGCGACCTCGGTCCGTATCGACCTGCTGGTCTTCGACGAAAACGGGCCTTCCGAGCACCGCAACATCTGCGAGAAGCGCAGATACGTCGCCGGGCCCCTGGCAGAGCGGTACCGTCTCGGCCTGCCGTACCTCGCCTGCAGATACACCGTCAAGCCGACCAAGGCCGGCTCTCTCGCCGGGATCGTGGAGGCGCTGCCCCAGGAGACCTACGCCGAGCGTGAGGTCGTAGCCTCACTTCGTCGAGCGGCGATCTCCTTTGGCTGGGACCTCGCGAACGGCCAGACCTGATGCGCATCCTCATCACCGGATCCAGATTCTGGTCCGACCGAGCCGCGGTCGAGACCGCGCTCCGCTACGTCGCGGCGGGACTGGTCCCGGAGGCAGTCACCGTGGTGCATGGGGCGTGCCCATACGGAGGCGCCGACACGATCGCCGGCGACATCGCCGCCCGATGGGGCTGCGCCGTCGACGAGCACCCGGCCGACTGGGACATGTTCGGCAAGGCTGCGGGCCCGATCCGCAACCAGGAGATGGTCGACCTCGGCGCCGACGTCTGCCTGGCGTTCCCCGAGACCGGCTCCCGGGGGACCTGGGACTGCGTCCGCCGCGCCGAGAACGCAGGAATTCCTGTCGGGGTCGACTACACCGCCATCCCGGTGCCGACGAACGCCGTCCGGCTCGCGCGTGACGTCGCCACCGGAAACCTGGTCCAGATCCCCTGGACTCCACTGCAGACCAACCACACCTAGAACGAGGAGAACCCCATGAACACCTGGAAGAAGTACGGCGCCGCCGGCGCGGTGGTGCTCGTCGCGCTGGCCCTCGCCTCGTGCGAGAACAACGCGGCGAGCAACAGTGAGCAGTACAAGAAGGTGGAGGAGAGCGCCGGCAAGCGGCAGGCCTACCAGCCCCGCAACGACGTCGAGTTCAACAACTACAACGAGGCGCAGAAGCTCTACGACGAGCCGAACACGATCCAGTGGTGCACCGCCACCTGGAGCAACGGCAGCGCACCGCTGTTCACCGTTCCCATCAAGGGCAAGCTGACCAGTTCGTCGGTCTCGTACTACCCGTCACAGGAGCTCTCGAACTCCGATGGCCGCACCTACAACCCCGAGCTCCGGTCGGTCGACGGGATGTACCACGGGAACCCGCCCGCCTACCGGTACGGCTTTACGCCTGGCGGCGTCTACGTCGACTTCTCCGGCATGGAGGTCATGTGCTCCACGCAGCCGATGAAGTTCCAGCGTCAGGACACCAAGATCACCTACGAGCCGGACCCGCAGCTCGCCGACGCCCAGCGCCGCGCGCAGGAAGCGCTCAAGGCGGGCAACCCCGACGAGGCGCAGCGGATCCTGCAGGAGGCCTTGAAGTGAGCTACGACGACGAGCCCTCGTTCGGCAAGGCGATCATCATCGGCATTGGCGTGTTCGTCGCGGCTGCCCTCCTGTTCGGCGTCATCAGCTGGAGCGCCGGGTGGTTCGGCAAAGCCGGCGAGGTCACGGGCGCCGACAACGTCGAGAAGCAGCACACCCAGGTCATCGAGACCTTCAACTCGGTGCAGGCCGCGGCGAACAACGCTTGCGCTGCTGGTAAGGCCTCCAAGGAGGCCGGCGACCCGGTCATGCTCGAGCGCCCCGAAGTCGCGTACGGCGCCACGGTGCGGTCACAGGTCGCCGACTACAACCGCCGGCAGGCGAACATCTTCGAGTCGAAGCTCGTCGGCCCGGCCGGGTACCCCCGCGAGCTCCCGACCCCCGCCGCCGACGAGAACTGGTGCGGCTACGCGGCCAAGGTCACCGCGTCGAAGAACTAGGCGACCACCCGGCGCTCGCGAAAGGAGAACCCATGCGTGAGAAGCTGTACGGCACTTCGCCTGAGGACGGCCACCGCGCCGACTCCGGATACCGAATCACCGAGCGAGCGCCAGGCACCTGGCGCTGGGTCTGGACGGAGCCCGACGAGGAGGACGAGGTGAGCGATCCGTACGCCAGCGCATCGGAAGCCTTCGCCGCAGCCGCCGCCGACTGGGACTCCAGCGGAGAGGGAGGCAAGCTCAGCGCCACCCTGCGCGCCCAGGCGACGCGGCTTCGGAACAACGGCCGCTGATGGCCCGGTGGAAGAACCACGACCGCATCGTGACCGATGGAAGGGCGGGGAGGGTGATCGACGCCAGTGAGCAAGAGTCGATGGCGATGCTCTTCATCGAGTTCGACGACCACCCCGGCAGAGGCGAGTACGTGAACAAGTACTCCGTGACGCGAGAGCAGGGGACGTGATGTATCGCTTGCGATTCGTCGGTGACGACGTCACCGCGCTCACCGGCTTCCTGTGTCACCTTCCTGATGACGTGTTCACGGGCCAGTACGGGAACACCGCCATCGAATCCGAGGCCGCGACCTTCGCGAGCGAGGACGACGTCCAGGTCGCACTCGGGACCGTGCGCCGGCTGTTCGATCCCGATCAGGAGTTCGTTCTCGAGGTGGCGTGCGCGGGTGGCTGGACTCCGCTGGAGGTTCTCTCGTGACCGACGCTCCGCGGTGGATCAGCCCACTCAGGTACCCGGGCGGGAAGGCTCGCATGGCCGGCGCGTTGACCGGGATCTGGCACAGCCAGTTCACATTCCTCGACCTCGCCATTTGGGTCGAGCCTTTCGCCGGCGGCGCCGGAGCCGGGCTGCATCTGCTCGAGACGAACGTCATCGAGGAGCTGTGGCTCGTCGAGAAGAACCCGGCTCTGGCGGCCTTCTGGAGGATGGCGGCCCACCGGGGAGACGAACTCGCTGCGGCGGTACGCGCTCTTGAGCCCGACATGGCGCAGTGGCACCGTGCCCGAGAGATCGTCGCCGCCGCGTACGAGCAGGAGTCGATCGACGACGCGTCCGTGGCGCTGGCGGCGCTGGTACTCAACCGGTGCTCGCGGTCGGGGATGGTCAACCCGCGGGTCGGGCCGATCGGCGGGAAGAACCAGACCGGTCGGTGGACGATTCGCGCCCGGTGGAACGCGGACGGCATCGCCGAGCGGATAGAGCGCGTGTACCGCCGGAGCGACCAGATCCGGGTCGACGAGGGGGACGCGATCACGCGAATCCAAGAGCTCGACGGAAGTGTGGGCATCGAGGACGAGGTGATGCTGTTCGTCGACCCGCCGTATCTGGTCCAGGGCAACGGCTTGTACGCCAACGGCATGTCCGAGCAGGATCATCGCGACCTCGCGGCGGCTCTCACGGGCTCCGCTGCGCACTGGATCCTCACCTACGACGCCGACGACCGCGTGCCGGCTCTCTATCCGGCGCACCGAGTCCTGGCCTACGAGATTCCGAACACCGCGAACAGGCAACGGATCGCCGAGGAGTACGCGGTGTTCTCACCCTTCCTCGACGTCCAAGAAGACCTGCATCTGTTGCCCAAGGGGTCATCCCGCTGGGTCCAGCGCATCAACGAGCCGGCGGCCGCGTAGCGGCGATCTGAAGCAGAAGGAGACGATGAGCATGAGCCGACCGAACACCGAAGCGGCACCACTGACGTGGTATCAGCGCGCCGACGACGTCATCGCCGCCGTCGAGGAGATGCGCGAGCGACCGTGGTCCGGCGAAGAGGAGCGCACCGAGACACAGCTGGTGCGCTACATCGCCCCGAGGCTGCAGGCGGACGAGATTCCGGGACTGCGCTTCTCGACCTTCAGGAACGGGCGCGAGTACGGCGCGATCTACGCCTCCGGTGAGCACCTGTTCACCGTTTTCGTGCACCGTTCCAGCGGGGAGACGCTCTTCAACGGCCGCCGGATCGCCGACGCCCACGCCGACGCGGACGAGGAGTCGGCACTCTCGCCGTACCACCCGTGGATCGCCGACCGCGGCCGGCTGGGCATCGGCGGATGGCAGCGCCCGGACTTCGAGGCCTTCTACTTGCTGATCAGCGATCTGCTGTACGAGGCGAACGGCGCCGCGCCCGGTGCCGACACCCTCGACATGCTCGAGCATGTCTTCTGGCCAGTCCTCGAGGACGAGATCTGGTGGGACCGATGAGCCAGGAGTCGACGGACCGTGTACTCGCTGCGATCGACGTCGCGATGGAGGAGCAATCGATTGACGATCTGGTCGACTGGCAGCTGTCGAAGCACGATGAGCGCTCCGGATACGACTGGAACGTGAACCAGCCGACGTGCGGGCACTGCGGCCGGGACGAGCACCACCTCGCGATCACCGAGCGGATCGAGCGGATGCGCCTGCGAGGCGAATTCGAGCCCGACTACACCTACGCGGAAGATGATTCGGCGATTCTGTGCCCCGGCTCATTCGTTCCCGGTCCCGCAGGGTTCCGGCGCGCGCATCACACGTCGTTCTCTCCGATCTTCATCGGGCTGCGGCTCGACGATGGCGCCCCCGCCGGCTATGACCCCTTCGCGCTGACGAGCGAAGTGATCGATCAGGCGCTGACCGTTAACGGGATCCCGAACGATCCCGCCTTGCGCGGGCAGTGGCAGCAGCTCCTGTCCGGCATCATCGACGAGTTCATCGAGTTCATGCACCGTAGTCGCGGGTCGATGATCATGGACGACGCGTGGGAGCTGGTCTCGCGCTTCGACGCCGACAGCCGCCGTGGCTCGCGGGGGCTGTACCAGCAGGCTCCAGCCGCGCCTCGGCCCGCGGACAACTTCCGCGTGACGCTCTTCGGCAGAGGGGGTATCGCTGTTCGGCTGCCGAGGTGTTGTGCGAGCGAGCCGGTTCCCGCCAGCGAAGGCTTCGCGTTCACCCTGGCTGCGGTCGACGAGGGAGCCGGGTTCGGCGCAGCGTCTGCGCTCGCTGCCGGAGGCCGCGTGGTCATCGAGGACCGCCGCGATGCTCGACGCAGGATCGGCGGCACTCTCGACACGTGGACAGAGCACGAGGACGGCACCGCCACGATCACGGTGCGCTCCGCCCGGAGATCGCTGCCAGCTGCCCCAGCCGCGCCGGCCGATCGAACGCGCCGCGCGCACGAGAGGCCGTGGCCGTGACCGCCAGCAATGAGCACTGGCTCACTCGACAGGCGCGCATCTCAGCGCGTCGACTCGCCGAGGCCGATCCGCACCTCCTGAGCCCGGTAGGACGCGACCTGCGCGATGACGCGATCAGGTGGCTCGGCGATCGAACGAGACGCCACCTACGGCTGATCGCGGCCGACAACCCGAACACGTCGGACTGAACGGAACCTTCCATGTACACCTTGACCTTCGGCGCAGAGGCCTTCACCGCCGACGACGAGCTGTTCGCTGAGGAAGGGATTCCGGCCGCGCGGCTCGAGCTCGACTTCAACGAGTTCAACCACCGCACCGGCCACGACATACGGTCGCCGCAACGCGCGATTGTCTACGAGCAGCGGATCAACGAACACCTCGGTGCCGAGGGAGAGCCCCTCTGGCCGATGCAGGGCCCGCTCGGCGGCAACCTCACCTGCAGCCTCTGCGGTGGGAGCAGCTCGACGGTCAAGCTCCCCGGATCGCTGACCCGGGCCGATGCCGAGAAGGCACTCGAAGAGCACGGC
Source organism: Tsukamurella tyrosinosolvens (assembly GCF_900104775.1). Taxonomy (NCBI): domain Bacteria; kingdom Bacillati; phylum Actinomycetota; class Actinomycetes; order Mycobacteriales; family Tsukamurellaceae; genus Tsukamurella; species Tsukamurella tyrosinosolvens. The sequence continues at coordinate 2,609,672 of NZ_FNSA01000003.1, read as the reverse complement.
GAGCTCACCGCTGAGTTCCGGCTCTCAACCTTCGACCACAGCGGACCAGGCCCGATTCCGGTGCAGACCGTTCTGGAGGGGCGCTGCGCCATGGCCGAACCCGGAGCCCTCGACTTCGACGTCGAGATCGACGTTCCCTCCGGTCGCCTCGGCCTGGTCGACTACATTCCGGACGAAGCCGACAGTGCCCTCGGCGACGAGCGCTTTCTCATCAACTCTGAAGCCGGCCAGCTGCAGTACGCCCAGGCCATCCATGCCACGTACGGCCTGGCCCGCATGCCGAACTACCGGTCGACGTTCCCGTGGACCCTGTCCGATGATCCCGAAGGACTCGACACCTTCGTGCTCAGCACCGCGTGGCCGGAGGAGTGGGACGACAGCCCTGACGACGCGCATGCGCGCGCCGAGATCGGCTTGCACACGTGCATCGCTGATCGGCTCGAGCCCGCCGGCTCGCGCGTGGCCGACGCTGTGTGGGCGACGATCGCCGGCGACATCACGAACTTCGAGGCCCTGCCCGGCTACTCCGATGGCGACTACGCATCTCGTCTGGTCACGCTGCCGGTGGCGCCGGGAAGGTGGAGAGTCCGCGGCCACGTGACCGGTCCAGACGAGATGGACAACGCGCGCATCCTCACCCTCACACGGATCGAGAGGCGCGATCCGAGCTCGGCGTCTTCGTAGCCGATCCGAGTGACCCGCGCCTCGGCGCGGGTCACGAGGCAGGTCGCCTTACGGTGCCCGCATGCTCTCGCACATCGTGATCGGCCGGATCTCCGCGGAGAACGTGGCCACCACCCTGTCCAGTGCCCTTGCACAGCTCACCGGCACTGGTGACCTCGCCGTCACGGTCGTAGTGGAGCGTGGCCAGAGCCTCGGGGTGACGGACCCCCGGCTGACGGTCCTGGAGGCCGATGCAGAAGCGCCGATCGCCGAGCGAGAGAACCTCGCCGCGTTCAGCCGGCCCGACGCGACCACCCTGCGGTTCCTCGAGGACGGCGACCTGCTCCTGCCGACGGCGACCGGAGACGACGTCGCCGCGCTCACCGACGCCCCGTGGTGCGCCGGGGGAGCTGCCGACAGTGGGGGATCCGTGATCAACCGCCGTGGCGCCGGCACGGTGCCCAGCCGCACCGTGCTCGAAGAGTGGGTCGCCGACACCGCCGCGCTCACCGTGCACCCGAACACCGCGGCCTACCAGTTCAAGTTCTTCGCCGCGCTCGGAGGGTTCCCGGCGGTCTCCTACGGACACCGGACTGCGTTGATGGCCCGCGCGAACGAGGTGGCCGCCGGCCACTACCGCACCAGCCAGATCCTGGTGCTGAGGCCGTACATCGAGACGCTCCGAATGCGCCCGCGCACCTTCGGCGCCGACCGCCCCCTTATCGCCCGAGCGCTACTCGAGGGGCGCGACGCCGCTTCGACGGCTGCGCCGTCGATGTCTCAGGAGCAGGTGTGGACACGCATCTCCGACGAGGCGTGGAAGACCTACACCGAGGGCACCGCCACAGAGGTGGCGCCGACCGACACCCTGTGGGAGGTGCTCACGCAGGCACGCAAGTTCCACTACCGGTTCGCGTGGGCGGCGCTGGTGCGATACGTCGACTCCGCGGAGGGTCGCTTCGATCACGACGACTACCTGCGCGCGATGTACCTGACTGCGAAGGCCGCATGGCGCGGTGACTGGACCACCGCGATCCTGTTCACGCAGGAGCACCAGGTTCCCCGGATCGTGCATCTGCTGCTCACCGCCGTCTTCGAGACCGGCACTGCCGACCCGGTGGTCCTCGAGGCTGCGGTGAACCTCACCCAGGGCATCCTCGACGCCGATTCACGGTCCGCGGTAGCTCTCTACCGCATGGTCTCGTTCAACCGCCTCCTCGGCAGGTACGAGACCGCCGAGCGGTGGCGCCGCCGTGCCCTTGACGCGATCTCCGCGCTGGACAACCCGGGCCTGTCCGACCATCTCCGCGAGCGGCTGCTGGTCGAGGCCGTCACGATCGCACCGCACCTGCCCCGCGGCGAAGAGATCCCCGCGTGACCGAGTTGCGCTGCGGATACCCGCAGGCCCCGACCGAGTTCCTCACAGAGACGGTCGACTTCACGGTGCCGACGACCTGCCGACGCGACATCACCGAACCCCAGGCCGCCGCTGAGCTGCTCCTCACCACGCTGCGGGAGCGGATAGGCTCCGTGCTCGCCGCGGCGCCTGATCAGGCGCGGGTGGTCTTGATGATGGGCGCCGGGGTCGACTCGGGAGCAGTCGCCGGCGTCCTTGCCGAGCTCGATCGGCCCTTCGACGCCGTCACCGTGGCCACGACCGCGCAACCCGACGAAGCTGTCGCAGCGTCCGCGATCTCGGCGCTCGATGGCGCCACACATCACTCGCTGCTTCTGGACACGGCCGAGGTGACCGCCCTGTCCCGCGAGGCCCTCGCGCGGCTCGGGCTCGGCGAGTTGTGGGCGGTGGCCGAGGCGATCCCGCTCCTGGCGTTGCGACGGTTCCTCGATGCGCAGAGCGGCCGGAACCCCACGAACACGGTGCTGTTGACCGGCAAGGGCGCCGACGTCCTGCTCCTCGGCGGTGCCGATGCGCCCGGTCCACTCCACGAGACGTCCACCACGGAGGCCGTCGACGCTCAGGTCCGCGGTCTGGCGATCCGAGCCTACGGCCGGGGCCTGGTCGACAACTTCGACGGGCGCCTGCTGGGCCGGTGGGCGCCTACGCTGCACCGTGCCTACCAGTCGCGCACCTTCTGGGACGCCGGCACACGGCTTGCGCCCTCGGCGATGTTCCGCACCAGCGATCCGGTGCCGGCCGGAGGCCTCCCGGCGGACAAGTACTCGCTACGCCTGGCCTGCTCGACGTTGCCGACCTCGGAGTTCGCGTGGCGGCCGAAGGACCCGCTGCAGCGTTCGTCGGGGCTGCACGCCGCTCTCCATGACGCCGCGCGTGTCTACGCCGCGGAGCTCCCGGCCGCAGGCACGTTCCGGGACCCGTACGCCGAGAGCTCCGCGGACATCTCCGCTCGCCTGTTCCTGGAGTTGCTCCTCCGGGGCTGATCAGGCCGCGCGAGTCAGACTCGGCGGTAGCCGCGGTGGTACTGCGCGGGATCGCCGCACGCTTCGCATTCGCCGTGGCTGTCGACGTCGACAGCGCGAGCGTTCGCGCAGGTGCTGCAGTTGGAGAAGTCGTGTCCGGTCGGTGGATTCACGGCTTCCCACTCCGTGATCGTCCAGCCGTCAGGAACCCCTCGGGCTTCACGCGCCGTGCCGCAGTCGTAGTGGACGGGATCTCGGCCGGCGGCGCTCACCGGAACAGGAACTCCGCCCACTCCTGGACCGGGGCGTCGTCGGCCGGGCGATCGGCCCAGGTGTCCGCGACGGCTCGGGAGATCGGCTGGGTTGTGACCGCATGGATGTAGCGGTCGGTCGGGTACGTCTGCTCGGCCTGTGCCCGGGCGAGTTCGACGTCCTGTGGATCCGCGCCGATCAGCGCGACGTGGGAAGCGTCGGCCACGTCACGCACGGCGATTACGTGGACGATCCGGAACGGTTCGGGGTCGCCGCCGTCGCGGAAGCGGTCCAGCTTCTCGTCGATGCGAACGAGGTAGTCGAGGAGGTGGTCGGTGAGTGCCATGCGCGGGAACCTAGCGGCTCGCCACCGCGTGGACAGGGTCTGGCGCAGGTCGGTGGGAGGGACGTGGCGCTCGCGCGGTCGCTACCGTTCCGCGTGTCCGCGAGCGGCCGCGGAATGGCCGAGAAGGTCAGGCCTTCAGGCTGTGCGACCGAGAATCTCGCCCTCCAGGACCAGGTCCGCGAACTCGCTCACGGTGCGCACCCTGGGACCATCCACATGCCGGTTGTACGTCGAGTCCAAGACGACCGCTGCGCGCCCCGCCCCGCGGATCTCTTCGATGTTGTGCGGGGCATCGTCGAGGTAGATGTCGCACCCCACGACGCTCTTGGTGCGGACGAAGTGCGCCTCGTCGCGCTCGATCCCATGCTCATCGAGCCACCCGAGCGTGTCCTGGATTCCGCGGAAGGCGAGCTCGTGCGGTAGCCCCTGTGGGCGCCGGCGAAGGCGACGGCCAGGGTGCCGCGCGGTGACTATGTCGACCCGGTGGCCGGCCGCGCGCATCGCCCGGATCGCCGCGGGCGCGCCGGTGTCGAGCAGGCTCAAGGTTCCCAGGCCGCCGTCCGCCAGACTTCTCATCGCCTCGGACGCGGCCTGCGCGTCCGGGAACCACCCGGGCTCGACGAGATCGTAGGTGGTCGGGCCCGCGCCGGCACCCTCCATCGGCAACCCGAGCCAGCGCCCGACGCTGGCGACGCCGCCCATGTAGTCGGCGAGGACACCGTCGATGTCGATACCGACGTGCAGGGGGACGGCGGTCATCGGGCCCCACCGTCCCATCCGATGTGGGTGCACTGCGCGAGGAATAGCCACACGGTGGCGGGTGCCAGCAAAGTCGCGGGTACCAGGATCCACAATCCAGCCAGGTCGCCGAGGACGACAATCACCGTGCCGCAGACGATCCAAAGAGGGGTGGTCGACCCCAGGATCGCTATCAAGTGCCCGGCTCGAGAGATCCGCGTGTTGTCGCGGTCGATCCAACGGCGGTACCGGTTCATCACGCGCGCGTGCGCCCGCAGCTCGAGGACGCTCACTGGTGCCGGTCCCAGGTCGAGGGAACGGTCTGGAACAACCCACGGGCACCGGGGGAGAGGCCGCTCTCCCGCGCCGCGACGCTGGCCGCCACCGCGCCCATGGCGGAGTTCCGCTGCCGGCGCAGTGTGCTCGCGGCTCCGGACAGCAGTTCGGATGCCGCCTTGATCTCGTCAGGGGCGCCGGCGGGGATCGCCGCAGCGATCCACTCGGTCGCAGCGTCGACGGCGTCCGAGGCGCACGAAGGGCAGCCCGCCCAGCCGCCGCAGCGCATCCGCACCCCGTCCGGCCGCGGGTAGACGTGACCGCATCCCTCGTTGGTGTCTCGGTGCGGGTAGTGCGGGTAGTCGATGTTGTTCATCGGGACTCCTTCAAGGTCTCGGTCGCCTTGTTGGCGTCGAGGATCAGCTGCTGGATGCGTTCCACCGGCCCAGAGCTCGGCCAGTACACGGATGTGCGGTCGAGGCGTCGTCGCGTGACCTTGACGCCTCCTCGGCTGAGGTCGAGGGAGTTGCGGCAGCGCCGAGTGAGCGCGTTGAAGAGGCGGCCGTCCGGATCGCGAAGGGTGACGTAGGCCCCGCCTCCGAGCAGGTTGCGGGAGTGGTGGGGGTTGTCAGGTGCTCCGCCGCCGCAACTGAAGAGCGTCGCGATTCCCGCGTTCCACAGAGACGCGATGAGCGGAACGATTCGGGTGTCGATGTGGACTTCGGTCCCGCTGGGCGCGGCCATGATCCGAGCCGCGTGGCGCCGCTCCGTGGACAGCGACTCCGGGTAGGCCCGCGGCGATGTGGACCACTGAGCGGCCTCGGCTACTCCGGCATGTGTCCAGTCGAGGCCGCTGACCATGCGCTGGAACAGGGGTGAGCGCCGAACCGCATCGAGATGCGCTCCGCGCGCCTGTTCCCGCCGTACCTGCGCCTCGATGACTGAGTCCGTGAGCGGCACGGTGTCGTCGGTGTACATCTGCGCGCGCGCGAGCTCCAGGAAGATCTGCCGGCGACGGAGCCGTGCGTAGCGGGCAGCGGCGCCGTCGATGAGCATCCGGGCGATGAACCTGCGGTGGTCCGGCTCCAGGTCATCGACGAGACGGGTGATGCCGTCTCGTCCCGTCCACCACACGTCCTGTCCGAGCAGGTTCGCGCCAGATGCGACTGCACGAAGGGCGAGCGAGTCCTTCTCGCCGGCCGTGGCGCCCATGATCGAAGTGCTCATCGCAACCCCTTTCGGATCTCTAAAATAGAGAGTATCAGTTCGTGTCGCTCGTGCGCGCGACTCCGGCTACGCCGCCTGCGCTGAATGCTCGCGCCGCTGCTTGCACGCGGCGGCGATGTTGGCTCGCGGGTCGAAGATGTTCCGCGAATAGCCGTTGGGCACGTAGAGCCCGAACGCGCGGATCGTCAAGCCGGCCAGCCCGTAGAGCCACCTCGACGGCTCACACTCCGCGCCGCCGGCGTATCGGCCCCAGTGGTCGAGACTGAGGCCGTGCGTCTGCACGGCGGTCGTGACTCCGGCGGACTGGAGTCGGATGGCCACCACGACGTCAGTCGGGTCCACACCCTCCGGCAGGAGGGGTGACTGTTCGCGCACCAGCTGCTCGAGCTCCTCGTCGGAGAAGCGGCGCGCGCCAGCATCGTCGATGTGCACGGACCATCGTCGCAGGGTCGCTTGCAATTCGGGATCTGGCCTGGTCATCGGGTCTCCTCCTTGGCTTCTCGGGTGGATGGGGTGCTTCTGTCAGACGCGGTGCGGAACCGGATGATCACGATGCCCGCGACCGTGAACCCGAGGCAGACAACGAACACCGGTGTCATCGGAAGCATGAGCGGAGCAACGGAGAGGGGCAGGAGCACGCCGACGGTTACCAGCGGCGCCGCCCAGTAGCGCGCGGGCGGCAACTGGCGACGACGATCGGCGCGCGCCGCCCAGAATCCAGTGGGGACCCCGTAACCGATGGCGACGGCCGCGAGGAGCTCGGCTGAAACCTGCAGCAGCAACGAGGCGCGGACGTAGTCCCAGCCGAGCGAGCCGAGCAGCATCCCCAGTGCGCCGAACATCGCCACCGTGGTCAGCGCGTATGCGAGCGGGGTGTTGAGCACACGGATGATCCTCGGTGCAGCTGGCAGAGCGGGGGATTCGGTCGCCGGATCGGGGATCGTCATGCGGACACTCCCACGGGCAGGGCCTTTTGGGCTGGCATCTCGATCTCACGGCGTCTGGTGTCGATGGTGCGGATCCGCGAGGTGATGGCCTCGCGCTCGGCGATCGTCGAGGTCTCGCGCAGACTCGCGAGGATCGCGGCGGCCTTGTCGATCGCCAATTCGCGCTCCCGGGCCGAGGCGTCCTCGCTGGCGACGCGTGCGAGCAACCTGCGCACCCGGTCGACCTTGGAGCTGACGTCGTCGTGGTCTGGAGACCCAGCGGCGGGCTCGGGCTCGCCGGCCCGCAGAGGATCGCGTGTGTGCAGCGCGGTGCTGAAGAACGCCTTGGCGCGCGCGAACTTGCGACTGTTGATGACGCGTGCGCGCGCGGGTTCAGCCGCAGCCGGCGGTGTGAGGCTGCGCTTGAGTGCGTGCGTCGACGCCGCCTCCCACGCCGTACGGGCTGCCCGAGCCGCGTCGAGCGCGGCCTGCACCGTCTCGCCGTCCCGTCGCCCGGCCCTCACGAAGGCATCCTGCATCGCCTCCTGGGCGGTGTAGAAGCACGCCGTGACCGGATCAGTCGTGTCGGCGAGCAACGGGCGCTTGAGGATGACGTCCTCGAGGTCCATCTCGAAGGCGGTGTACTTCGCGTCGAGGTCGTTGCGGATGGTGAGCGCCTCGGCGTACAACTCGTTCAACGCCGCACGCTCCGCCCTACGCGCGCGGTATCCGCGGTGGAGCGCACGACCGGCGAAGAACGCCACGGTGACAGCGACGATCACCGCGGTCACGATTCCGAGCACCACCCCGACGGCGGTGTAGTCGGCCGGCTCCGTGGCCTGAGCCGACTGCGGGCCTTGGACCATGCCGTCAACGACCGCCTGCGGGTAGTCAGCCGCGGGAGTCTGGGGCGGCGCGGGTGTACCTGATGCCGTGTCCGCGGGTGAGTCATCGATCCCGAGCATGTCCGGGATCTCCCCGGGGGCTGTCCCAGCGGCGTAAGCGAGACCGCCGATCATGCCGATGAACAGGAGACCGGTAATGGCGGCATGCAGGGCATTCTTCGCGCGTTGAGGGCCGCCCGCCACGTATGCCCTGAAAGCGGACCAAGAGGCAACACCAGCCACGAGGAGCGCCGTCGCTGCTAGCACCCACTGAACGAGGATCGCGTCGGAACTCATCGCGCACCCACTTCCCGCTGCTGACGCGCCTGAGCCGGAGGAGATGCGGGCAGCAGCGCGCTCCCGGGGATCACGTCGACGCTCCGCTGGGCAGGGCCTTGCGCGTGGGGGACTCGATCGCGAGGCGCCGCTTCTCGACAGCCTCGAACTGCTCGGCGATGCGGGCTCGCTCGTGGTCGGCGGACGTGTGGTTCAGCTTGGCGAGGATGTCGGCGGCCCTCTGGATAGACGTGTCGCGCTCGTATGCGCCGACACTGGGACTCGCCGCGCGCGTGAGGAGATCCCGTGCGCGTTCGACCCGCCGCTGGTCGAAGGTCCCGTACGACTGCGCCCCCGCCTTCACCGCGGCCGCGGAGGCGGTGTCCCAGGCGGCTCGGGCATCGCGCGAAGCGGTCAGAGCGTCGCGCACACGCTGCAGTTCCCGGCCGCGGGCCAGGACGAAGGCGTCGTCCATCGCGATTCGAGCGCGGTGAAACTTCGCGGTGAGCGGCGCGGATGTGTCGGCGAGCAGCGGGCGGTACAGCACCGTCTGGACGAGGCTCAGCTCGAAGGCGCCGTACTCGTCGAGCAGAACCTGGCGGATCGTGCGTGCCTGCCCATAGAGCTCCTCGACGGCAGCGCGCTCGGCTCGGGCGCGGCGAATCCGGCGGACGACCACTACCGCAACCCACACTGCCAGCGCGAGAACGATAGCTGCGACGACGCCCACACCGAGCGCCCACCACGGGAGCGGAGCGGACGTGTCGGTGGATCCGCTGGCAGACGGGGGCAGTGCCGCCAGCGTGGCGGGCACGGTGGGAGTTGTCGAAGCCGGCGGCGGTGAAGGCGCCGTGCTCGGCTCGTCACCGCCGATCCCCATGCTCTTCGTGATCGAGGACATCATCGACGTCAGGAAGGTCAGAGTAGCGATCAGGACGAGTCCGACCATCGCCGTACCCACAACGCGGTAGTCGCGATTCATCGAGTCAACTCCTTGTCGCGGCCCCACCGGACCGGTGTGCAGGGTGTCGCGCGCACCGGCGCCCGCCAGTACGCGAGAGTGAGAGGCTGGCCATGACCCTCCCGAGCAGCGACCCAGTGGGCGTGCCATTCGCCCTCGTTGTCGCACCCGAAACCGTCGAGGTTGCTGCAGTTCTTCACACGCGGACGGAAGTCCATCCAGACCTCGTCGAGTGCAAGCTCCCCTCCGTCCGGCGGCTCGTAGCCGTGCTCGATGAGGTCGGCGCGCAGAATGTCGCGGTCGAGGCCGTGACCGTGGTGGATCCGGTGCCACCCGTGGTCGTCGTTGACGATGTCGGCGGGGTACTTCATCTTCACTCCGATCCGAAGCGGTCGTAGAGGTCGATCAGTCGAGAGTCGTAGTCGCAGGTGCAGATACCGAGGGGGACCCCCACGTCGGCGCCGTTGCACGGGCCGCAGCAGTACCCGAACTCGCCTTCGACGGGGATTCCGCATCCAGGGCACGGGTGCACGCCGGCGTACTCCCGGTACCGGCGGAGAGCCTCGACATGGCCGGTGGGGAACTGCTCGACAGTGGGGTCGATGATCGCTCCGTCAGGCCGCTCGCACCACCAGTGCTCCTGCTCGCCCCAGTCGATGTCGATGTACCAGCCGCGGACCACTCGCAGGTTCGGATCCTGCGCTGCGAGTTCCTTCGCGGCGGTCTGACACTTCCCGCGGAGGTCGGGTCGGCGCGGCTGCAGTCCTGTGCTCACGCTGCCGCCACCTCGGCGCTCTCGGGTGTCCGGGCGTCTTCGATCCACTGCTCGAGCTGCGAGTAGTCAGCTCGTACACAACTGGTCTCGCCGCCTGGGTGGATGAAGGTGCCGTTCTTGAGCTGCGGATCCAGGTGCGCCCAGTTCACCCCGACCCCGTGCAGCATCTCGTGGATCTCGGGGTGCTTGCGGCCGGTGAGTGCGCGGTTCGAGAAGTGCGCACGCGCGAGCATCTGCAGGCTGTTGCGCTCCCAATCGCGCTGGCGCCAGATGAACGCGTTCGGGGCGTCCTCGCGCGGGATCGAGAAGGCGCGGGCATCGAAGGTCGCGAGTCCGTCCCCCGGCCAGGCCCGGTTGAACGCGGCGGTGAACAGCGACGCGGACAGCGACACCAGCTTGTGGGCCTTGTTTCCGAACCAGGGCTGGGACTGCAGGGAGGCGAGGTCGTCGATGAGGAACGTCGCCTCGTCGGACTGAACGTAGGCGAGCCGGAACCCGGCCATATCGGCCGCGGTGAAGCGCGCGGCCTCGACCATGGACTCGACGACGCGAGCGTCGAAGGGACGCTCGCAGCCGCGGGTGAAGGTGTGGAAGGCGCGCCCGTCCACGCGGATCATCACCGGGGTCCGCGGGCTCAACGTGTGGCTGCTCGCGGCCTCGTAGCGCTTGATCCGGTCGCCCAGGGTGTCGGTGCTCATGCGGTCCCACCTCCCCGCGATTCGCGCTCGGCGCTCAGCACAGAGAGCCACTCCCAGTCCTGCGAGCCGCGGCCCAGGGACTGCAGGAACGCCTTCTCCAACTGCTCGTCGTTGAGCGCTGCCGCCTGCTCGCGCATGCGCTGCATTCTCGAGTCGTACTCAGCGCTTGCGCTCATGGTGTCTGGTCCTCTCGGGTGCGCAGGTAGGGGATCGAGCCGGCGATGTTGGCCGGTGGGTCGTAGATGCTGACGGGATGGCGCCGGCGCCGGAGGGCGGCGAGCCAGTAGCCGAAGCCCAACCCGCAGACGAAGGCCGCGGCATGCAAGAGGACGAGTTCAGCCACTGGCCTGCTCCGTCCCATGGCGTGCGATCCAGCGGTCCACCGTCTTGAGATCGCCCTTGGTCATGTAGCTCAAGCGGGGGTTGGCTTTGGGCAGGAGAATCGTGGTGGCGCCCGACCGGGAGTCGATGACGTCGGCGGGCCTGCGACCGCGAGCGGGGTCGCCGCACTGGTACGCGGACGACTCACTCAGGTAGCTCCAGCCCGGCGTCCACAGCAGCGGAGACGTGTCCGGAACAGCGTGCCGGACGAGGTCGGCCTCCCACATCACTCGGCCGGCGGTGCCCGTCCAACCGCCGCCCGGGAACACGTAGCCGTCAGGGAGGAGCTCCTCGGTGAGCACCGGCAGCTCCGGGAGAGGGGTGGCGTCCACATACGCCCGGAGGGCGACTGCGACGTGGAACGAGGTGAGCCAACGGACGTCGATCCCGCGCTCCACTGCGGACGCGATCACGGAGACGAGCGCGGGGTACCAGCGCTGGTCGCCGAACGAGTCATCCAACCAGGACAGATCGAACGTGGGGAGCTCCTCCTTGCTCCACCGGCCGTCGAGAACGCCGTCAAGCCCGAGCAGCCATACCGGGCGGCCGGCGACGAACTCATGCATCTCCGGCCTCCTCGACGAGGGCGTGGAGCACCGAGAGCTTCTGGCGGTGCCAGGTGGCGGTATCAACTCGGCTGTCCGAGTCGGGGACGCGGTCGGGATCGGCGTTCATGACCGCGATGACCGCGTTGGCGACACGGCAGTAGTGGGGCTCGTAGCGGCGGAACGAGAACCCGTTGCCGGTGGGGATTCGAACCTCGATGTCCATCGTTGGCAGGAAGTCGCTCTCCTGCGGGGCGTGCCCGAGCTCCTTGAACCGCTGCACGGTCGCCGCCTCGCGGTCGGCCTTGGTCCGGCGTGAGGGAACGAGATGCCCGGACTTGGAGTCGATTCGCCATCCGACCGGGACGACAGTGCGTCCGGCCCGCATCTCGTCGGTGGGTTCGTACCCGTGCACACCGAACCAGCTGATGCGCGCGGTCTTGACTCCGATGTCATCGGCCACGTCGAAGACCTTCTTGTTCCAGGCGTCGTACGAGCTGCGGTACCGGTCATACCCGTCGACGACCCGCGGATCGGTTGCGATCCACCACGCGGCCGGCAGCGTGTTCTTGAACTTGGGCAGTCGGTCGCCGATGAGCACGCGCGCTTCGTCGAGTTCGAGCTTGTCGGTGGTGTTGGGGGTCATGGGTGTTCTCCGATCGGTAAGGTCTTCCCGCCGAGCGCGGCGATGGTCAGGCCCATCCAGCAGTCGGCAGCGTCGAGGTGCGCCGTCTGTAGGCGCTTGGTGGTCGGGGAGTCGATGCGGGCCGCCATATCCGCAGCCTGGGCGCAGTACACGGCGTTCTGCAAGGCGATCGACGCCATCTGCAGCCGCCAGGCCAGGTGGGCCCGCGACGGGCTGTAGTCCGGCGTCATCAGCCGGTCCTCGTGCGGTGTTCGGTGCAGACGACGCCGCGGTCGGGCAGAAGCGGTGCGAGTAACGGCCACCGCGCGAACCTGCTGCCGCAGCGGCAGCAGTCGTACGTCTCACGCCACGACGGGCGCCGGTCGTCGACCGTGACCGCGTGGCAGGCCGGGCAGCGGTGCCTCTTGTCGGTGTTCCAGCGTGCGACACCGAAGGCGTCTCGGCCGAGAGTGCCGTCGGCGAAACGAGATCGGTAGACGCGCAGGAGGTACCGAGCGCGGGTGTAGCCGGGGACGTGGTCCTCGAGGAACCAGATCAGCTCCTGGCGGCGGCGGGTGCTCATGAGCGCTCCCCGAAGACGAGCTCGGCGCAGTACATCGCGAACTTGCTCGTGTAGTTGGAGTGGCCGGCTGCGAGCTGCTCGACAGCTTCGATGCGTGCGACATCCACTGGACCCGCCCCGCGGTCGGCGCGAGCCGCGTTCACCAGGTCACGCATGAAGTCACGCTCGTGCGCGGCCCAGGCGAGCTCGCCAGAGGACAGGCGCTGCTGCCGCTCGTCGCGGTGCTCGGCTTCGCTGTTCAGCTTGTTCGTGAACTCCTTGATGAGGCCCAGGAACTCGCGGTGCTGCACGCTGCTGAGGGTCACGACTCTTCCTCCACTCCGGTGTCGGGGCCGATGTGCTCACGCCCCACGCCGACGTTGCGGTAGACACCGCGGATCGGGTCTGCGACCACGCGGTGGCCAGGAGTCAAGGGATCGAAGTCCCGCTCCTCGATCGCGGGCACGGCGGGCTCGTAGCGAGTGGTCTTGCGGCTGGAGCGACTTGCGTTCGCCGAGTCACGCGCGAGGCTCGCCAGGGAGAGGAAGTCCTCGCTGGCAACGCCCTCCTGGGGCTCGAACCGGCGCGGGGCCACGATGTAGGTCCGCGCAGGGTCGAAGGGGCGTGTCCGACCGGCAGCCTGAACGCGCGATGTCGGCGAGTCGAAGTCGGTGACGCGGTGCAGCTGGTCGGTGACGTTGCGCTTCCACCAGGCGTCGTGTTCGCGGGCGGCGTCGGCCGCGCAGTAGCCCTGCGCGTAGTTCTTGTCCCGGAACGTGTCGGGCGTCAGCACCAGCCACGGCGTGTCCGCGCGAGCGGCGATGATGGAGTCGATCGACCGGTCCCACCTCTCGTCGAGCGGAAGCTCCGACCACTGCTCCGATGCCTCTTCGCGAGCGGCGTCGTCCTTGATGTCCCAGATGCCGGCGGCCTTGGCGCCGAGGTCGCGCACGGAGTAGCCCTGCGAGCAGGTCAGCAGCGCGGGACCGGGATCCGCGACGGAGTCCGCGAGGTGAAACGCGACAGCGAGCCACCGCTGTGCGGCCCCTTCGAGCGGCCCGCCAGGGCCGACTCCGGTGGTGATCACGCCCGCCAGCCAGGTTCGGTCCTCTGCGGGGACGATCATGCCGTCCTCGACGGAGCCGGAGAGCCGCGCGAGAAAGGCCTCGGCCTCAGTGCCGTGCGCGATGGCGGTGTTGAGCACCGTCTCCGCGAGCGACTGCGTGGTCGCGGTCTCCACGCTCTTCCGGATGACGTAACTGGGTCCGGGGACGATCCGCAGTTCGGACTGGCCCATCAGCCACATGGTGGCCGCCCACCTGGAGAACTCTTCGACAGGTGGGCGGGTTTCGCGGTCCACCGCCCGGCACATCCGCACGTACGGGTAGTAGTCGTCGGGCAGGATGCGGCCTGCTCGCCGGTCTCCGCGGTCGGTGTCGAGCTCGAGCATGCGCGCGGTGATCTCGCTGATCCGGTGCATCGCACGGGCGCGCTCCCGGCCGGGAACGCTCGTCTCGCGGGTGCGAGTGGTGCAGTAGATCGCGCTCACGGTGCCGGCCACCCTCCACGGGCGCTGCCGATGTCGGCGTGATTGCTGGTCATCGTTCTCCTCCTGGTGCCTGCGCCGGCTACGCGGCGTTCTTGCGCGCGATACTGGCGTCGATCAGGGCCAGGACCTCGGTGATCGCGACAGGGGCCTCTGCGGACCGGCGGGGGACCTCGATCTCGTCGAGCGTCGCCCAGAGCTGCCGATCGGCTTCGGTGGCGTCGTCCGGGTTGAACCCATCACGGTGGTCGGCGACCGCGCGTGCGAGGGTGAGCAGGCCCTTCTCGTAGCTCCGCGCGTAGGCGGTGATCTGCTCGTGCGCGGTCGCCGCCGCGGCGCGGCAGGCAGCGCTGATGCGCAAGGCCGCCGAGCAGCGCTGCTTGATCCGCAGGTGCTCCCGCTTGGCCTCGCGGTAGTCCTCAGCGCGGTCGAAGAGCCCGGACAGCTCCTCAACGGCCGCAGCCGCCGCGGAGGCCCTACTCTGCAGCTCGGCCGCGACCACCTTCACGACGGCCAGCACCTTGTCGCAGGCGACGGGGTCGCGCGTGATCGCCTCGATGGCGGTCTGGGCGGGCGCCCAGCAGAGCGCATGCACCGCATTGCGCAGGAGACTCGGGTCGGCGTTGGCGACCCAGTTCGGTTCGAGCAGAAGTGCGCGGTACTCGGCGCCGCTGGACGGGATGCTGCTGGCCATGGGTGTTCGCTTTCGTCGCGGTTCAGGACTTCAGCGATCTCGCGTTGAAATCTCTAAAATAGAGAGTACGACGAATGTGCGAGCAGGGCAACCCGATCCTGCTGCGCTCGAAGTGGGCGGGGCTACGCGCCGTGCAGGCGCGCGAACTCCTCGAAGCCGCCGTCGGAATGCGCCTGGGGCTCACAGGTCTCGCACTCGGAGAAGGTTGCGGCGAGCGCCGCGTGCTGGATCCACCAGGCGACCGCCTTGCGGTTCGGGACCGGGTACAGCTCAGCCGAAGTGGCGGTCCCCTCGATCATGCGGAGCATCTTCGTGTCGAGGACGACCTTGTTCTCCCGCACCGCGCGGCGCACGATCTTCGCGAGCTCGACGTCGGGTCCGGCGGGCTGGTACAGGATCAGGCACCCGTGCTCGCAGGTCTCGGTGAGTCCGAGACGCCCGTCTGACGGGTCCCACACCACGTTCCGGACATCGGGGGTCTGCCAGGGGAGGTTCATCGCTTGAGGGCCTTTCGGATTCCGGTGACGGCGACCGCCACGGTGATGGCTGCCGCCACGAACTGTGCGGCGAGGAGGAACTCTCGCGCAGAGTGCTCCTCACCCCACAGCGCGGCGCAGAAGAAGTTCACGGCGAAGGTGAGCATGAGCACTGTGCTGCATGCCGCCAAGGCGCGGGTGTGCGCGGACAAGCGCTTCCATGCGGCCGCGGCCGGCACGGCTACGACGAGCGACAGGACGATGTAGAAGGTGAAGCCGAGCACGGTGCATGCCTCTCGGTCAGGGCATCGGGTCGTCGTGGCGGGCTGCGAGAGCCAGCTCGACGGTGCCGTTGGTGAGCTCCCACCACAGCAGTCGCGGTGCCTGTGGCGTGTGAGAGCGGATGTAGCAGCGGTACGCGGAGGCGGAGTCGTCGCGGGTCATCTGCCCGGTCGTGCCGGCGCTGCGGCCGTTCCCGTGGGCGTGGACCGCCCGGGAGGGCATGTTGAACGCTCGCCGGGTCAGCACGTCGACGACCACTTCGATGACCTTCTCACGCGGCGCCTGGGGGAGTGCCAGCGACTCGATGAACGAGGCGCCGATGACGAAGTCCCGGAGCGGGAACTGGGAGCGCTCGGATTCCGCGGTCACGCGAAGCCAGGTGCGGTGCACGTCATCTCGGAACTGTTCTTCCGGGTCGCTGAACAACGGAGCCGACTCGGCCGCCAGTTGCGCCTCGAGGGTGTTCTTCTTGGTTCGGAGCTCGTCGACTTGCTCACGCAGCCGCACCAGTTCCGCGGACATCGTGCGTTGCGACGCTTCGGCTGCCGCCGCGGCCCGGGCCGCGGCATCCGCTTCGGACTCCGCGGTCGCTTGGCGAGTCCGGGCGGCAGCGGCGTTCGCTCGAAGTCGCGATGCCTCGTCACGCGCGGTCTCGAGCTGACGCCGCAGCGTCTCGAGCTCTGCGGTGTCGCCGCCCGCAGGGTGTTCGACCTCCGTCGACCTCGACGGTGCGCGACTCTCCGCGGCGGTGTTCATGACGTTGGCGAGTGCGGCTTGGGCCTGAGCTAAGACGTCGCTCAACTGTTCGAGTGGTTGCGCGAGCGGATCGTCAGCGGCGCTGCTGCCGGCCGCAGGCGCGACGGGGTCTTCCGCAACGGCGAGCCGAATGCTCTCGCTCCGGGTGTCACCAGGCGAGGCCGGAGAGTTTGCCGACGCGGGGCGGGCTGCGCCCTGGAGGCGAGCAGCGACATCCCCGGGGGTCGCAGTGACCGTTGGAGCGGAGGTGATCACCCGCAGCACGGTCGATGCGCGTCGCGGAGGAGTTCGTTCTTCGAACAGACGTTCTGCATGTTCGACAGCCGCGGTCACGCGTCTGCGCGCTTCCGCGGTGCCGCTGTCGGTGCGGATGATCCGCCCCCACGAGTGCGGCCCGACCACGCGGATGGCGCCGCCGTAGGTCCGGAGGCCTGGCGTGTCCTCGAGATACCAGGACACGCCCATGTCGGCCAGGCCGTAGACCGCGGCCCGGGGGCCGACGAGCGTGGCGATCTCCTCGAGCGGTACGCCGAACCGGGACACTCCGTTGTCGTTCCAGGGGGAGACGATCACGATCGGGGTCTCGTTCTGGTTGGACAGTGCGCGCGTGATCAGCGCCTCTGCGTCATCCCGGGTGCGGACCACGGTGAACGCCTCGGACGCTGGATGATGCAGCGTGGCGGACATGGTGCTCCTCTCGGTCATCGGCTTGGTGTCGATCCTTTCAGGTAGGCCTGACATTGATCTGCTGATTGCAACAACCCCCTGTGCGGCTGAGGCTCCGGCCTCATGCGGCGGCGATGAGCGACGTCGCCATCGCGCCGCCGCCGGCCGCGGTCAAGACGCGGGCGATCAGGCTGGACCACACGCGGATGACCGCCGGGGCCCCGGGGGCGCTGGGTTCGACGGCGGCCGCGGCCATGCCGATCGCGAACGCGAATACCCCGAGCATGAAGATGTTGTGCGGTTCGGTCACCGTCGCCTCCTCCCATTCGAGTCTCTAAAATAGAGACTACAGCGTCTCTGGTTAGAGAGCCACTCGGCGGGGAAGCGCAGATGCGCCGCCGCTCGAGGCCCACAGGGACGCGACATGCGCAGCTCACGCCGCGTGCTGAAGGCGGTCGGCACGCGCAGCGAGTCGAATCAGCCTGCGAATCCTGCCCGCGACCGCGTCCTTCGACAACGGCGGCTCGGCCATCTCTCCGAGTTCCGAGAGGGTCAGCTTCGGGTGCTCGACCCGGAGCCGGGCAGCCTCAACGAGAATCGGTGGCACGTCGTCGCCCAGGACCTCGAAGGCGTGCAACACTGCGCGCACAGCTTCTTCGGCGGACGCGAGATGACGGAAGGTGTTCGCCGCGCGCAAGTCGGCCACGCGCGTCTGGTGTCTGGACTGTGCGCGATCGGCGACCCTCTCGCGCCACGCGACTGCGGCCCCGGGCGCACCGAGCGTGTCCAGCGCGCGCACGAGTGCCGCGTCGTTTCGAACGCGCAGAACCTCGAACTTGCCCTCGCGGGACGGAACCGTGCGCAAGGACGCATCGATCTCGAGACGCCGCGCGAACCCTGAAAGAGCCATCGCAGCGGGCAGGCAAGGAGTGCCGATCTCGAGCATGCCGGTGGTGTTGGCTCGAGGCGTCACGGTCAGAGCGCCCCGCATCAGCACCGCGCCGCGCAGCGCCGCCGTGATCTCGCCAGCGCTGCCGCTGACGATCCTTCGAGGCATCCCCTGCACCGGCCGGCCGGCCTTGTCGATCAGGCCGAGCAGGCGAGCGACGTCGGCGCCCTCTCGAACCCTGACGGTGAACCCTGAAGGCTTGCGCTTCGCGCGCTCGATGACGACATGAGCATCGTCGAAGGCGAGGGAGAGGAGCGCCTTGAGTCGGCGGGCCGGTGCCTCGAACGGCGTCGACGCCTCCAACTCGACGCGTCCGCCTCGGACGACTAGGGCGTCCGCGACGCGAAGCGCTCCGACGAGCTCTGCGCGCGTCAACAGTTCGTCCCCCGGCGCGGGCTGGTTGCCTTGGGCGAGCTCGGTGAGGAGGTCGTCCTGAAGGTCGCTCACACCCGTGCTCATGCTCGCGTCGCTCCGTGCTCGATCGACGCAAGGGCGCTCCACAGGGCGCGGTCGGCGTCGGATGCCTCGTCAGGCGATGTCTCGCGCCGGTGCGTAGCGACTGCGTCCACCAACGGATGAAACGCGGCGGTGCGATCGGAGCGCGCGGCGTTGAGCGCCTCGATGAGCGTGTTCACGGCCGCGCGCCGCCGCGCCAGCGCGCGGTTGCGCTCCCGGGAGTCCGCCGTGCGCGGCGCTCCCGACGCGCGTGAGGCCAGCTCGGTCAGTTCCGCCTTCACCAGCCGCGCGACGGGACGGATCTTCTCGCAGGAGCGCCGGTCGGCGCAGACGGCGGCGATGAGCCCCTTCTCGTTGCGCCAGGCGAGGGCATGCACGGCACTGCGCAGGTCCTCCTCGTCGGCAGCCAGGACCCACGCAGGGTCGCGCAGCAGCGCACGGTACTGATCGCCGAGCCGGCGGTGGGCGGCGTTCATCGTGGTCGTCATCGAACCTCCTTCTGGTCATGGGTCACGCCGCGGGAACCTGCGGCGCGTCGGGGACATCAAACAGCGGAATCCAGTAGTCGGCCTGCGCGAACGCGATCATGTCGGCCAGGTCCCGGCGATCGAGGCTCCGCGCATCGGCGACTCCGAGCCGCTCGGCCAGGCCCACATCGGCGGCGCCGGGTGTGCCGCGGGAGGCGTCGCGGAGATGCCCCGGGAAGAACCGCTCCGCGGCGGCATCCGCCTCGCTCAAGCTCATCCCCATGAGGTAGGCCTGCGGCCCCGGCTCCACCCACTCGCCGGTGGTGCTGATCCAGAACATCCGGCGCACGATCGAGTCGAAGAAGCCGAAGCCCCAGTCCTTGCCCGGCTCGGTTCCGGGCACGCCGCGCATGTCCGCCAGGATGATCGCGCCGCGACGCCCGTCGATCTTGTAGACCGGCCGCACCAGACCCCGAGGGTGCCGCGTCCAACGAACGGTGGCCGTGCGAGTGGACCACTTCGAGTCGCTCACGCGCAGGTTCTCCGTCGCGACGACGGTGCCGGAGACCGGGTCGAAGGTCTCGAGCGGATCCACGCGGTGGGTGTCGCACACGCATCCGCATCGGCAGATGCTGAACGCGAGGCGGCAGGTGCACGTGCAGGGGACGGTCGGCTCCGCTTCGAGGGCCGGCATCTCGCCGGCCTCGATCTCCGCGCAGCTGCAGCGGCAGTCGCACCCGACGCCCGTGCAGGAGAACTCGCAGTCTCCGGCGCAGGGCTGGATGCATCCGCAACCAAGGCTGAGCTCGTCCTCTTCCTGCTGCTCGCGGCGCTGGGGGTCGAGCTGGGTCTTGACGATCAGCCCCAGCGTTCCGGCGCCAACGAGATCTACGACCAGCGCGCGCTCCTTGACGCGCCCGTCCTCGAAGGTGTGCGGGCGCAGCCCCCGGCCCACGCACTGTACGAGCCGGATCTGGCTCTTCGTCGGCCGCGCGAGGACGACCACCTCGCACCGGGGGAAGTCTGCTCCCTCGGTGAGCACGTCGACGGTCACGAGGACCCGCGTCTTGCCGGCGCGGAATCTCGAGTAGATCCCGCGGCGCTCCTTGACCGTGGTCGGGCCGACCACTACCTCGGCGGATACGCCGAGCCCGACCAGCGCTTCCGCCAGCTTCTTGCAGTGCTCCATCGAGGCGCCGAAGACGATGGTCGACATGTCGCCGGTGCGCTCGAGGACGGCCTCGACGGTGGCGTTGAGCGTCGTCTCGCGGAGCATCGCCTCCTCGGCCTCGCTGTCGGTGATCTCGCCGTCGCCGACGTGCAGCGAGGACACGTCGAGATCGGGGAGATCAACCGTTACCCCCTCGGGCCGCAGGAGGAACCCGTTTTCGATGGCCCACAGCACATCGCGTTCGAACACGACCTGGTTCCAGATCTCGCGCAGGGGGCGCTCACCGGTGGTCGGCGCGTGTCGCACCATCGTGGCGGTGAAGCCGACGCGTCGCCCGCCAAGAGCCTCGAAGTGGTCGAGGACCTTTCGGTACGTGTTGGCTGGGGCGTGGTGCGCTTCATCGACAATCACCAGGTCGCGCATGCCGATGCGCTCGAGCGACGCCTCCTTCTGCAGCGACTGCACGGTGGCCGAGACGATGGGGGCGCCCGGATCGCCGCGGTGCGGGCCGCCGATCAGCGCGGGCGGCGGACCTGCTGGATTCACAGCCACACAGGCATCGGCCATCTGTTCGATGAGTTCGTTACGATGCGCCATCAATAGAACACGGCCGCCGGCGGCGATCTCGCGCTTCGCGAGCTCGGCGATCACCGTCGTGTTGTGCGTGACGATGTGCTCCTCGCCGATGACGTAGAGCCCGTCATCGGCCTCGACAGAGATGCACTGGCACTCGGCGTCGCCGGCCGGCTCGATCGACACGATCGAGCGGTGGGGTTCGAAGGTACGCCGCGGCTGATCGGTGCGCTTCTTGCGGGAGCTGTGAAAGGGCTCGATGGTGGTCGGCAGGAGGATGTTGACCTGGAACTCGGTGTACCGCTTGCCGGTGGTGGGTTGGGTCCGATCCTTCGAGGAGACGCCCGCGGTGCCGCCCAGAGACCACACGAGACGCTGGACGTCGTTGGCCAGTCGCCGGGAGGTCGTGTGGTAGTTGATCGAGCGTCGGCCGCCTCCGCGCGACGATCCGTCGCCATCCATGAGGCCCTGGAGCAGCGCGACACGCTGCTCGACGGACGCCTCGAGGTACGGGTCCGGGATGAACTTGCCGGCGCTGAGAGTGCGCAGGCCGAGGTCGCCGAGCGCCTCGTAGAGGTCGCGCTCGCGCGCGAACGACATTCGGGGGCAATACGCGCCGTACTGCTTCGCCTGGACGGAGTAGGACAACCGGACCCGGGCGTGGACTTCTTCGTCGGGGGTGGTCAGGTTGACGCTCGCGGGAGTCGGGCCCGCGAGATAGCCGTTCGCGATGAGGGCACCCAAGGTGTATGGGTCGATGGGCAGTTCCTGATCGGGGTACTGGACCGGTGCGGTCATCGGGATCCGCCAGCGGTAGCCGCCGTTGTCGGTCTCGTCGATGAGGTCCGTGGCGGCGAGCTGCACCGTCGTCATCACGCGAGGCTTGCGCTTGCGGCGCCACACGTGCCAGAGGTGGTCGCCACTGGCGAGCGCGGATGTGCCGTCGGAGAAGGTCAGGCGCCAGATCGGGAGCGTGCCCTGCGGGTACACGCCCCGGATCTGCGTTGGCGTCCCGGACGGGTGAAATACGCGGTCACCTGCCTTCAGTTCGCCGTGTTTGCGCAGGCCAGACGGGGTGGGGACCAAAACGTAACCTGGGATACTTTTGCCCGACCCAGTCGGCAGCACCACCGCGGGTCCGCGTACCCCGAGCAGCGTGGCGTCATCGACAGCATCTGCGGCCTCGACCTGGTAGCCCCGCAGCTGGCGGGGTGCGTTCGCCGGCGCCGCGTTGGGCAGTTGCGCGAGTGTCACGCAGCTCCTTCCGGTCGCAGTGCACATGTGAGAACGAAGTCGGCGCCGGTGACGTACATGGCCGCGCGATCAGTAAGGAGCAGCGAGAGGCATTGCGCCGGGCCGGCATCGGTGACCGAGAGGACGCTGCGGCGCACGCCTGCGCGGCGAGTCATCCGCCACCCGAACCCGGCCTTCTCGAATACCGGGACTGCGCCGGTCGAGCGCATCAGCGACGCCGCGCTCGCGCAGGCGAGGTCGCCGGCCGACGCAGGCATGTGCCCCTTCCCGGCGAACAGCCCGTTGAGCACCTCGCGCCGGTCGCCGTCCTCGGCGGTCAGGTAGGGGAGCAACTCGGACTCGGCGGTCGTGAAGCCCTGCCGGATCTCGTCGCCGAAGGTGTACGGGTCGATCGGTAGGGCGATGCCCCGGAAGCCCACTGAGTGCGCGAGCGGGACGCTCCACCGCGGTGCGCCGTCCCCGAGGTGCAGGTGCGGTGCGATGTCCGCCGTCCGGTACACGGCGTCCGTGCCCGTCGCCGCGTCGCGGGCCAGCCACGGATGTTCGTGGACGACACGTGCAGTGGCGCCGTCGTCGAAAGTGACCGCCACGGTCTCCCGCCACCCGAGATCGCCGACCTCCAGCACGTCGACGGTGCCCCCGTCGGCGCTGAACACCGAGTCGCCGGTGAGGAGGTCGGCGAGCCGGACGAAGCCGGAAGGAACAGGGATCAGGGTGTCGGCGGGCTGTCCCGCGCCCATCGCAGGTATGGCGGTCGCTGCCGCGGTCACAGCCCCGGCTCGGGTAGGTGGTCCAGCCACTCCGGGGAGGCGCCGAGGGACGTGCGCGCCGCGGCGATCGCCATGCGGAGCGCTACGGCGCCACGGACCATCGACGGGGCGGGGGTGCCGTCTCGCTTGCGCCTGGGAGTGACGATGACCGCCAGGTGGTAGGCCGCCAGGGACTCCCTCGTGTGCGCGGCCGTGAGGACGCGCGTCGGCTGGTGCTTGCGCGCCAGGTAGTGCAGGAGCTCGAAGTCGGCGTTCTCGATCCGCAGGGCCGCGAGCATCACCTCGCCCCAGTGCTCGCCGTAGAGCTCCTCGAGCGTGTTGGCCGAGATCGTCTTGGCCAGATCACGAATCCGGCTGACGGCGTTCTCGGTGTTGCAGCGCTCGGAGGAGTTCCACTCCTCTCCGCTGCCCGTGAGCTCGAGGATCTCCAGAAGCGCCTGCGCGAGCGTGCGATGCGTGGCACGCCCCAGCACGGCGCAGCGGACGCAGGGACGGCCGGGTTCATCGCTGTGCTCGTGAGGGTGGTCGACGAACTCGACCTTGTCGTCACGGATGGCGTTCGCCGCGCGCTGCGCGGTGGTGCGCGTGTAGTCCACGAGGAGCTGTAGGTCCATCGCGAACATCGAGGGCGGCTGCTCGTCGACCGTCGTCCTACCCTCGTTCGAAGAGAGGATCAGCGGCGCTACGCGCACCGGCACACGCGTCGCGGACGAATCGACCTCGGCCCGGCTGGTGGCCCATGCAGCCGCCTCCGCGAGGTCGGACTCGCTCGGCGTGAAGGGTTCTTGGTCGGGGATCGGGTCGTTGAGGAAGTCGCCGAACATCTCGGCGATCGCGGAGTCCAACGTCGCCGTCACAGTGCGACCGTCGCGATGGCGCCGAGGGTGACCAGGATCGAGACGCCGCCGGCGATGACGAGCTCGGCGTCGACGATCTCGACGCCGGTGATCACGCTGGCGGCGAGCTGCTTGAGGTCCTCGGTGTCGCCGCCTCGGAGGACGCGGCCGGCGGCGACGAGACTGTCGGCCGAGATCCTGACCTGGTTGGCGGGCACGGCCGCGGTGGCGGCGGGGGATTCGGGCACGGGGACCTCCTGAGTGGGCGGGGCGGGCGATTCGACGACGGGTGCGGGCGCGGGTTCCTGGGCGGCGGTCTGCGCCGCGGCTGCCTGCTCCGCCTGCGCGGCCGCTGCCTGCGCCTGGGCGAGGGCGAGGGCGTCGGCGGCTGCTTGCGCGGCGGCCTCCTGCTCCGCGATCACCTGCGCAGCTGCGCGCTGTGCCTCGAGCTGCGCGTCCTGCGCCGGGTCGACCGCGGCCGCGGGCTGCGCGGCGGCCGGTTCCACCGCCTCCGGAACCTCGGCGGGAGCGGGCTCGGCGGGAGCAGTCGCCGCCACGGAGCCCGACTCCGCCGTCGAGGAGCTCTCGAGCGGAGTCGACGCGGGCGCGGACACCTCTGCCGGCGCCGCGCTCTCTGCCGAGGCGGCGGCCTCGGCCTCGGCAGCGTTGCGCGCGGCGATGTAGGCCTGGACGTCGGTCTTCTTGATGCGACCGCCGGGCGCGGTACCCGTCACCAAGTCGAGGTCGACGTTGTGGCGCTTGGCGAAGGTGATGGTGGTCGCCGCGGCCTTGGCGCTGCCACCCGCCGGCTTGTCGGTCGACGCGACGGGCACGGCCGGAGGCGCCTCGACCGGCGTGACCGGCATCGCGGGCTGGTCTGGAACGTAGCCATCCGCGACCGCGGAAGCGACCGGGGGCAGCTGCGCACCCAGGGCCGCGGTGAAGTCCACCGGCGCAGCTGCCTGAGCGACGCCTGCGGCCGCGCCGGTGAACGCGGTCTCGGTCTGCACCGAAGGGGCCGCGGGCGGAGCCGCCGCCGGCCCGGTCGCGGGAACTGCGGCCGGTGCCACCTCGGGAGCCGGCGCAACGGCCGCGGGGAGGGTAGGAGGCGGAGTCGTCGGCGCGATGCCGACGATCGCGGACGTCGCCAGCGGCTCGGGCTGCGGTTCGGCGGTCAGCGCCGTGCGAGACGGGTCGACCGGCGCGGGCAGCGGCGCGGGCACGGACGCCGTGACAGGAGCCGCGACAGCGGCGGGATGGCTGACGTCCTGCAGCGGCGCGCCCGCGGGGGGAGTGGCAGCGGGCGCACCCGCCGAGGGAGGCACCGCAGCGGGGGTAACCGCCGGTGCGACCGCTGCGGGCACGACCGCCGCGGGGACCGGCGCCGCAGTCACGGGAGGGACGGCCGCGGCCGTGGGAGCCGCGGCGGCCGGCGGTGCAGCCGCCGGAGGAACTGCGGCCGGCGGAACGGCGCTCGGCGGGGCGATGTTCGACGGGGGAAAGGTCGTGGTCACGTGAATCCTCTTCGGTGGTTGGTCAGGGATGGGCGGCGGGCAGAATGCTCAGGCCGAGGGGGTGCACTTGATCTGGAACCCGTCGGGCCCGGTCGTCACGACGTCGGCATACACGCTCGGGTAGCGGTCCATCAGCCGGCCGTAGTCGACCTCACGGCGACCCTGCGTCGGGGAGATCCGGAAGCTGCCGTAGTCGCCCGCGCGCACCTGGCCGTACTGAGCGATGACGGCGTCGAGCAGGGCCTGCCGCGGGCCCGCGTCACGATCCTCGTCACGCTTGCACGCGTTCTTCACGACGCGGAGGACGTGGAGCTGCTCGGCGGCGTTGGGGCGCGCGGCGGCGACGGCGAGCACCAGATCGGCGAGCACCTGCGCCGCGTCATCCTGGGAAGCCAGGAGCTCGACGAGCGTGGCCTGGAAGGTGGGCTGGCCGGGCGCCTGCACGACGGCGGGCGGGGCGGCGGGGGTGTCGAGCGTGGCGGTCATCAGAAACCTGCCCTTCATGTGGTTGGTCGGGCGCCCGGGTGAGCGCAACCGTGTTGTGCGTCGGCGGCGAAGCAATCACGGTTCAGGCACCGTCATCCGGGCCTGATGGTGACTGTAGTGCGCCGCCACGACCAGCGCAACGAAAGACGCAACGCGGTCACGAATGGTGTACCAAGACGCACCGACAAGTTCTGCGCGCGGGAAGACCTGGACGCTTCGACCAGCTCCACGGTCTGCTCGAAGCGTACTAATGATTCGCTATCACTCGAACATAGATACGAGTCACTAGCCGGTGCTTCCGGCTGGGCGCAGTTGTGTCGACCGCGCCACGATCCGCACCCGGATGACCTGCGCAAACTGACAACGAGACTGGAAGTTCTGTTCGTAGCTGCAGACTTCCTCGACCGTCGCGGGAGCGGGGGGACCCTCCTCTCGACCGCACACATGTCTGATTTCGTCTATTGCAACGTTCGCGCATCGTGTTTCGCGATCAGACGTATCTCTGCTGGTAGTCCTATGTAATTATCATTGCTAATGAAAAGGTTCTTCGCATATGTTCTCTCGATCGTTGGCATTGCAACTGTCGATCGCGGCGCGCTGGAAGTGCTGCCCCTTCCCTCAGAGGGACCCCCCTCTCGCGCGACCGCGGGGAAACGCAGCACGTCTACGTCGGACTCTGAACTCTGCTGTCAGTTTTCGCAGGTGAAGGCGGCGCGTTCTCGGTCCTGCGAGGGACGATTCCGCCGGCGAGCGCATCCACGGCGCTGACATGGTTCGAACGGAATACCTCCCGACTGTCGACACGTTCGACCTCACCGTGGCGGCGAGCAGGGCTTGATGCGGAGGTGCATCCGGCGTGTCGCAGGGGGCGCACTTGCGTTCCTCCGATTCGCCGGTTGAATGGGGCGCATGCTTGTCGAGCCCGCCGTCCCGGCGATCAATCTCCCGCGTGTGAACGCGGTCGAGTTCGCCTTCTACGACCACATGGTCGGGGCCTACCTCGTCACGGCGGATGCCGCGATGGACACCTGGATCGACGAGTTCTGCCGTTCAGCTCCATCGACTGTGGCAGCGGACATCGAGTCGCGCGGCCTGGACGTCAACAAGTTCTCGATCACCTGCGTGACCGTCGCGTTCAAGCTCGGAGGCGACACGATCTCGATGCTCTTCGATCCGCTCAGGCGCCCACATCACGCCCGCAAGCTGGAGCGGGTCTTCGAGCACGCGTCGCGGATCGTCTTTCACGGCGCCGCCTACGACCTTGCTCCCCTGTACGCGCACCGGCTGATCACCCGCGGGCAGATCCGCAAGCTCGGCGACACGCTGGTCGCCTCTCGGATGGTGCGCACCAACTCCAAGGGGCAGCGCGGCCTGGGCGAGCTCGCCACGACGCACAAGCTGATGAGCGATGACCGGCTCACGATGGAGGACGTCTTCAGCGTCCGCGGACTCAAGAAGAGCGAAGGCTGGTGGGCCACCGACATCGACACGCCCACGTACGCAGTCGGCGCCATGTCCGACACCGTCGCCACCCTGCGTCTGTGGGGGACTCCTGGCGTGCACGGCGAGGGCATCATGACCGTCGCAGCGCGGCACCTCACCGCGCCCGCACTTGGGTTCGGCGGCAAGGGGGTCCTGTCGGCACAGGACGCCGAGCGCGTCGTCGAGGAGGTGCAGCAGGTCAACCAGATCGTCCTTGAGCGCACCGCCCGCGGCTACGCGATCGACCCGGACTTCCTTCAGCGCGTCCACGACGAGACGGACGAGGCCACGCAATCCGCTGCGCGGATTCTGACCGAGGCCGGGATCAGGCCCGGCGTGGGTCGCGACCTCGTCGCCGTGCTCGAGAGTCAGGGCAAGTTGCCCCAGCCCTGGCCGCTGACCAAGGGAGGACAGCTCTCCTCTGCCAAGGAGCACCTCGCGATCTTCACGGATGAGGACGCCGTACTCACCTCCGAGCTGGCGGTGGCTCACCGAACGGTCGCGAACAACGAGAAGGTCGTCGGCTACGTCCAGAAGGTCGTGGAGAACGCCGGCCCGACCGGGCGCCTACACCCGGAGATCAAGATCCTCGGCGCCCACGCGACCGGACGAATGAGCGCGGCAATGCCCGAGATCCAGCAGTTCCCGAAGGAGGCCCGCGGCGTCATCATCGCCGACCCCGGCCACCAGCTGATCTCCGCGGACTGGAAGTCGATCGAGCCCGTCGTCCTCGCGACCGCCGCGGGCGACCGCGGCTTCATCGCCGACATGCGCGCCGGCAAGGACCCGTACGAGCCCGTCGGCCAGGTCGCGGGCGTCGACCGCAAGCTCGCCAAACGCAAGATGCTCGCCGACATGTACGGCCAGGGCCACGCCGCGGCCGCCCGGCAGTACGGCTGGACCATCGAGCGCGCCAAGTACGTCCAGCAGCAGATCCGCCGCTCCCTGCCGATCCCGTACCGCTTGATCGACAACCTCAAGCAACAGTCCGAAGCGACCGGGCACGTCACCACCCTCTCAGGGCGCGTGGCCGACCAGATCCTGCGGTTCAAGATCGACGGCCGCGAGGTGATCGAGGTCAAGGATCGCGTCGCGCCCAACCACTTCTGCCAGGGAAGCGCGCTCGACATCATGCACTACTCGATCCTCGAGTGCGATCGACGTGGCCTCTCCGACCACGTCCACCTCTGGATGCACGACGAGATCATCGCCGACAAGGAGGTTCAGGAGGAGGTGCGCGAGGTCATGTCGACGCCGCCACCGTTCCTCGCGTCGGTAGCCGAGTTCCACGGTATGGAGGCGTTCCTCGCTGTGGACGTCCAAGACATGGGCTCCCGCTGGGAGTACGTCTAGCTACCGCTCCTCACTATCCGACCAGCCACCGACACCGGGAGTTCAGAATGCCCAGCCACCCCAAGGCGACGGCGGACATGTTCGCTGCCACGAAGTTCCACACCGCCGACGATAAGGCGCTGACTGTCAACGCCACTGTCCGGTTCCTCGAGTCCGGGCTCGACCCCTCGAAGCTCACTAAGCGTGCGTACTACTTCTTCCATCAGACGCTGTCCATGTCGGCGCAGTACAACCTGGACGGATTCCGGCACCACCACCTGATCGACGACGCCGCCAAGGCCGACTTCCTCGATGAGGTCCGCTACCTCGTTGATCGTCAGGCGATGCTCGACCCGGAGCGGAACTCCGACATGGCGAGCCTGTTCGCCGACGGATTCGACGGACGCTACGCAGACCTGCTCAACCAGTTCTGAGAGGAGAACACCATGCTCGGATCCGACCCCATCGCCGGCTTGCTCGGAGCGGGCCTCGACCCGCGTTCGCCAGCCGTGCTCTGGACCCGCTATCTGAAGGCGCTCAACGCAGAGGGGTGCGCGACGACGATGCTCGGTCCGAGCGTCACGAACACCGGTGCATTGACCGACGAGGACGTCGCCAAGCTGGCGGCCCTGGCGACCCAGTACCCGGCCGGCACCGCGATGCCGCGCGAGACCACCGGCAAGCTCGCGGGCTTCGAGACCGTCGATGTGCTTCCTGAGCGCATCACCGCTCGGGTCGGTGCCTACTTCCGGCGCGTGACGCGCGCCGTCGGCAAGGACAACTTCCTCCGGCTGGCCCAGACCGGAGCGGTGTGCGCCGGCGCGGGCATCCACGTCGGGCGGTCGCGGATGGCGGCGGTCGTTGTGCCGGACGCTGGCGCGATGAGCGCCTGGCGGCAGTGGGCAGTCGAGACGAGCGGCGATCCGCACGAAGCGCACACTGCCCCGACTCTGCTCCTGTCGGGAATGCCCGGCGGTGGGATCTACCTGTTCCGGACGTCGGCGATGGCACCCGCGGGCGAACCGCCTGCGGCCGAGCCACTCCCGGCGGCGGCCTTCACGGTAGGCGGCTGCACCGTGACGTC
The DNA here is from genome assembly GCF_900104775.1 of Tsukamurella tyrosinosolvens. Taxonomy (NCBI): domain Bacteria; kingdom Bacillati; phylum Actinomycetota; class Actinomycetes; order Mycobacteriales; family Tsukamurellaceae; genus Tsukamurella; species Tsukamurella tyrosinosolvens. Next base: position 2,580,364 of record NZ_FNSA01000003.1, on the reverse strand, counting down.
GAGCGAGCTGGTGGTTCCAGTGCCGCCCACGAGGCTCGCGGGCGGCACAGTGATGCGGTTGGGCCCGTGCCGCATGCTCCCTTCCTGGCTTGAGGGCGCGATCGCGGACACCGCCGCCGCGGCCCCGAGCGCCCTGGGCCCCGGAGTCGCAGCTGCGGCGTGAGTCTGCGCACCCCGGAGATGCAGAAAGACCCCGACACCGCGTGAGGACGGTGTCGGGGCCTCGATCTGCGCCGGAGGGCGCCGCTGGGGCCTGGTTCAGGCTTAGCCCTGACCGGTGACCTTGCTTGCTGCTCCGCCGCTCCGGTCGTAGCCGACGGTGTCGGACTTCGCCTCGGAGACGGCCATGTTCACCTTGTTGACGGTCTCGCGGACGCTGAGGACCGCGGCGTTCTGCTGCTGCGAGAACTCGGTGGCCGAGTCCATCGCGATGCCCTGGACGGCGCCGGCGAGCTTGCCGTACTCCTTGAGCAGGGTAGCGGCGTCGGTCTCGATGATGCTGCCGGACTTGCTGATCGCGGTGCCGTTGGCGGTTGCGCCTTCGACGTTCAGGCTCAGGTTCGGGGTCGTCATGTTCTTAGCTCCTTAGAAGTCGGTGGCGTCGGTCAGCCGTTGACGGCGCCGGCGTGGCTCTGCTGGCGTTCCATCTGGACGCGGATGACCTCGCGCGTCCCCGTCACGGCGCTGCGTGCCGTGTTCAGGAGCTTGGTCAGCTGCGGGTCCGACTCGGTGTCGAATCGGTTGCGCGCGGCGGCCGTGGTCGCCGAGACGTAGTTCTTGGTGGCGAGCTCGTCCACCTGGACCTTGATCGCCTTCTTCTGGGTGTCGATGGATTCGATGCTGTGGTCCAGGTTCTTGCAGATCGTCTCCGCCGTTGCGGGGTCGATTCCGACCAGTTGTCCGCCCATGGTGTCCTCCGGTTCGTGATCGTGGATCGGTCAGAGCTATGGTAGCGCACGCGCGCAAACTACTCACCAGCAAAAGACGCACGGAGAGTCTCGATTGCCTCTTCGATGCGCTTTTCGGTGCCTCCTGCGTAGACGATCTGCTTGGTCGCTCCCTCTCCGCGGGGGTAGGACAGGACCAGCCCCTTGCCGGTGAGGAACGCCATAGCGAGTGCTGCGGGTTCGGCCCGGGAGACATCAACTGCGCTGGTAGCGACCGTGATCTCGGCGGATGCGTGCACCGTGGCGGAGCCGATGTCTGCGAGAGCGGCAGCGGCGGTGGAGGGAACATCGACTGCAGTGGCGGCGGCCGTCACGGCCGTGCGAATCGCCTTGCGACGCGCCGCGTCGTCCTCCCGCTCGTCCTCTGTTGCGTCTTCGCCGGGATCCGTGTCGATCACCGTGCCGGTCTCGGGGTCGGCGGCGAGCGACCGGATCGTCGCGGCCGGGAGCACCACGGGGGCCTTCAGGGGGTACGGCTGCCACTGGCGGTCCGGATCGAGCAGGTCGAGCAGCGCGCTCGCGGCGTCCTCCGCGGCGCCGGCAACGCGGTAGCTGCGCGTGATCGAGAAGGTCGAGTTGTTGAGCAGAGCACACACCACCTCGTTGGCGGTGACCCCGATACGGAAGGTCACCCTCGGGATGTGCCGCACGGCCTTCTCGAGGTTGAACTCCTTGATCACCGAGGGGATCTCCACCCCGGTCCGTCGCAGGTAGCGCAGCAGCACGATGCCCGAGACCGTGACATCGGCCAGCCCCGAGAGTGCGTCGAACATCGCCTTCGCTTCGCTGGTCAGAGCTCCTGACCGGTCCAGCGCCTCCATCTGGGTCAGATCGTGGACGATCTGACCCTCGGAAAGGTCCAGCCGGGGGAGGGTCGGACCGAAGTCGGCCGGCAGCTGCTGGATCAGGCCTTTCGCGGCAAGCCAGTGCCAGTGCGAGAGCGTGAAGTAGGGGCTCGTCGACGTCACCGGAGCGGTGAGTGAGTTGTCGACTGTGAGCCAGCCGCCGATGGTGCGGTGATCCGCGTTCGCCTCGGTGAGGTCGCTGGGGGAGGTCACCCTGCTCATCTCCGCGCGGAGGGAGGTGGAGGCCTTGACCGACCCGCCCGAGGCGGACACGCCTCCCTTCACGGCCTCGGCGACGCTGGTGAGCTTCGGGTCGACTGCGACCGCGATCTCGATGGCTTCTTCCGGCTCCAGCTCTTCAGCGTCTTCGGAGCTGGCAACCGCTGCCGTCTCTTCGTCGGTGCCGTTCAGATGTGCGGCGGGGGCGGGGACGTGGTCCGCAGACGGCGTAGTGGGTGCGTCGGTATCGGCGAGCACGGCCGCCAGTCGGGGATCGATCATGCGCCGATGATGGCCCGGCCCGACCCGCGGAGACGAGTCGGGCGCGAAGGCGGAGGCAGGGCATGCCGGTGCGTCAACGATGCGGTTGCTCCGCGCTCTTGCGCCTTCCAATGCGCCATCTACCTGCAGGTGTCGCGTCCTCGACGCAGTGCTCGGCTGTGGCGCATGATGAACAACACAGGTTCATGAAAAGGGGCACCCGTCAGCAGCGGGTGCCCCTGTCCGTGTGTGTGCCTCAGCCGAGCGCGCGTCCCTCGTACGGGACCTCACGCGGCACCTCGGCCGCCGGCTTGACCTCGGCGACCGGCGACGGCTCGGGCGCCGCCGGCTTCGGATCGGCCGGCTTCGGGTCCGCGGGCGGCGCCGCGGCCGGCGGGTCGGCCGGCTTGGCGTCGGTGGCCGGGGCGGCGCCGGGCACATCGAGCGAGCCGGTGCCGACGGTGCTCGGCGCCGGGCCACCGCCGCCCGCGGGAGGCTGCGCTCCACCCGGGGCCGGAGGCTGGCCACCACCGGCCGGAGGATGCGCGGGCGGCTGGCCACCGCCGGCCGGGGGCTGACCACCCTGACCGGCCGCGGGCGGCTGACCACCGGCCGGTGGCTGTCCACCCTGGCCACCCTGGCCACCGCCGGCCGGGGGCTGGCCGTTCGCGGGCGGGATCTCCGATCCCTGGCCGCCGGGAGCCGGCGCACCGGGCTGCCCCGGCTGCCCACCCGCCGGCGGCTGATCCCCGGCGCCGGGTGCGGCCGGGGCGTCCGGCTTGGCCTCGGGAGCGTCCTCGGGGAGCTCCGGCAGCGGGATCTCGGCGACGAACCCGTCCTTGCCGAGGACCTCGTCGAGCGCCTTGACCTCGCCGGTGGAAGTGAGGACCTTGTCGTCGCCGAGGTACATGCCCGACTCGGTGTCGCCGACGACGGCGTCGCCCACGCGGGCCTCGGCCGGGTCGATCGGATCGCCGAGCGCGGTGATCGGCATCCCGGCGGCCTTCGCGGCGTCGAGCACGCCGACCGGCTTGTTCGGGTCGGCGTCGGCCATGTTCAGCATCATCTCGCCGATGCGCGGGTCCGGGACACCGGAGACCTTCTCGTTCTTCCCGTCGACGGGCACGCTGAGCTCGAAGGGCTTGCCCACGGTCTTCTTCGACAGCGGGACCGCGTCCTTGTCGACCTTGCCGTCGCCGTTCTTGTCGACCGGCTTGCCGTTGGCGTCGAGCTGGTGCGGGCGCGCGTCGCTGCCCGCCGTGCCGACGGTCTGCGCGGAGGCCGGGGCCGGCGTGGTGAAGGGCACCGTGGTCGCCGCCTTGCGATCGTCGTCGGCCGCCTTCGCCGCGGGGTCGCCCTTGCCGGCCGGGTCGAGCTTGTCGCCCGCGAGGTACTTGTCGAGCTGCTTGAGCATCTCGTCCGGGGTCTTCGCTGCCTGTTGCGCGGCCTGCTGGGCGGCGTTCGCGAGCGGCTGGGCGGCCTGGGCCGCTTGCGGTGCCGGGTTCTGCGCGCCGGACTGCGGCTGGCCACCCTGGCCCTGGCCCTGCTGGCCGAGGGCGGAGAGCAGCGAGGCCAGCGGGTCCTGCGTCTTGGCGCCGGCGCCGGGCTTGTCGGAGGGGCTCGCGGTCTTGCTGGGGTCGGCCTTGCTCGGCGACGGGGTGCCGCCGCCGACGGTCTTCGACGGGGCGCCGCCGCCCCCGCCGGTGATCTTGGTGTTGCCGGTCCCGTTTCCGGTTCCGTTCCCGGAGCCGGTGACCTTCGGCTTCTCGGCCTCGACCACGTTCGGCACGGTGATCGATCCCGCGAGGGCCCCGATCTGCCCGCCGATGCGACGGGCCTCGTCGGCCTTGGGCAGCGAGTGCTCGGGCATCGCGACTCCGTAGAGGCCGCGGATGTGCCTCTCCGCGCTCTCACCGATCTCGCCGGCCGTCGTGCCCTCGGTGTACTTCTCGACCTTCTCCGCGGCGTCCTTGAGCGCGAGGCGCCGCCCACGCTGGATCCCGCGCAGCTCGTGGAAGCCAGCGTTGGCCGTGGTCCCCACCTTGCTGATCAGGCCCGGGAGCTGGTTCACCGGGGTGATGGACTCGCGCAGCTTCGCAATCGCCGGCGCGATCCGCTCGTACTGCTGGTCGATCAGGTACTCGCCGGTGCCCTTGAAGGCGTTCTCGAGGTCGTCGATCGCCTTGACCAGGTCGACGGAGACCTTGTTCGCCGCCGTCCACGTGTCGCCGAGGGTGGAGATGTTCGACCCGGTCGGCAGGTTCGCACCGCCGGTCAGCCACGCGAGCGCAGGATCGACGCGGAACTGCTCCAAGTTCATGGACTCGATCTCGGTGTCCATCCGGATGATGAAGTTCTTCGACTCCTCGGGGACGCGCGGCAGGATCGTCGGGTCCTGCAGCCACTTCGTGCCGTTGCCGGGCGGCGTATCGCCGAAGCCGCCCAACTGATCACCCGCACCGCCGTTGGTGGCGGGCGGTGCGGGGCTCTCCGCAGCGACCGGGGCAGGTGGGGCGACTGCGGTCACGGGAACCTTCGGATTGTCTGCGCGGCCACCGTTTCGGGAATCGGAGTCGTTGAGCTTGCCCTCGAGCGCGGCGAAGTCGACGGGGCGGTTCTTGTTCTCCGCGATCGCCGCCTCCGCCAGACGGACACCTGCCTCGCCGGATCGCGCGCGGATCGCGCTGAGGATCTGCGTCTGGATCGCGTCGAGCTGCGGGCTATCCGGGTTGGTGACGACGAGCTCGTTGTACCGGATCCAGTTCGTCGTGATCTCGTTGTTGCGTGCGATCTGTTCCGCGGTCAGCTCCGCCATGGTGGGAGTCCTTACGTTGAGGGGACGTTCGAGGGCGTGCGATCAGTATCCGACGCCGCGGCCGGTTCCCCGGGCCATGAAGGAGTCGAGTCCGGCGCCGGTCTGGAGGTTGACCCCGTAGCGGTCGCTCGCGTAGCGCCAGCCGGCTGCGATGTTCGCAGTGGGGTTGTAGATCGACGTCGACGTGCCGGGAGCGTGGTAGGCCGCGAAGGTGCTCGGGATCGTCTGCATGACACCGCGGCTGGAGTTGTGCGGCGCGCCATCGGCCTGCGTGGCTCCCCAGGCGTTCGAGTCCCAGCGGTTCACCGCGTTGGTGGATCCGCCTGACTCGCCGCCGATGATGATGCGCGTCGCGGAGGTGAACCGGGGCAGGAGTTGCGGGTTCACACCAGCGGCGAGGAGTCCCGCCTGGATGTCGGCGTCGGTGACGGTCGCGACCGCGTGCTGGTCGTAGCTCACCGCCGCCTTGTCGATGGCGCCTGCACCGCTGACCGGGCCCGAGGAGCCCGCGGTGGCCGACGGCGGCACCAACTCGATGTCACGTCCGCCGGGAACAGGGGACTGCACGTGGACGGTGCCCGGAGCTGTGGCCGTTGCCGACTTGGGCGGGACCACCTTCGGAGCCGCGGGAACCACTCGCGTGTTGCCCGGTGCCGGTGTCAGGACCACGGGCCGCTGCGGGACGCTGCTCGCCGCGGGACCGGGGCGAGCCGGTGCGGGGGCTCCGGCCTGCACTGGTGGCGCCGGCGGGAGCGGAACAGCCGCGCCCGGCCCAGCAGCGGGAGGAACCGCACCCACCCCGGGAGCGGCGCCTTGGACGGGAGCCGGGGGAGCGGGGTGGGGCTTGGGCGGCACGCCCGGAGCCGGAGCCGGAGCTCCAGCAGTGGGAGCCGGCGGTCGGGCGCCGTTCGGAGCCGGGGGCGTTGCCTTCGGCGCGACGCCGGGTGCGGGGACCTTCGCCACGGGCGGCTGCGCCCCGGGCCGCGGAGCCGGGGTCGGCTTGGTCTGCCACGGTCCGGAGGTGTGTGGTGCCGGAGCGGGTCCGGGCGCGGGCGTGGGCGCCGCGACCGCGGGCCCTACGCCGAGCGCGGACAGCGCTGCCGCCGCGGCGACGGCAGAAAGGATCGGTCGCGGACCGTTGAGCATGTGAATCTCCTGGGTTCATGGCTGGGTCGAGGGCGGAAGTTAGCCCTCTCCGGACGCCGGCAGTGCGTGCGGCGCGACTACCAGCGGCGCAACGCTGCGTCCCGGCGGCTAGCTTGTGCGCCGGTGTACGCTGCGCCTCACGACGATGAAGAGGTGTTCAATGCGCAGGACGAGAACCGTCTCGCGGAAAATGCTTTCCGGGCTGTCGGTGTTCGCCATGGCGGCATCTGTGGCCGTCGCTACACCGAGTGTTGCGTCGGCAGATGCGCTGCCAACCGGCCCGTGGACGGCCATCGGTCCGGTGCAGCGAGAAGGTGGGCCTTCGGCGTTCACCAGCTCCGAGGTGCCGCGTCCGGGGGCGACCCTGGTCCAAGACGGCCGGGGTGCCCAGACCCTGTGCACCGTGAGCTGGCCGGTTCTGCGACGCGGAACGAGCCTCGGCTACCTGACCGCGGGTCACTGCAACCAGCAGCAAGGCGCCCCACTCTGGATCCCGGCGACGCCCTTCGGAACACCTCGCGTACGGCTCGCCCCGCTGCAGGATTCGGCGCGCGGGCTCGACGAGCGCGGAGCTTCACAGGACTCAGCTGTCTTCTACCTCTCCCGCGCCGCTCGTGAGGCGGGCGCTTCCGACCTCGCGCCGGCGCCTGGAGTGGTGCTTCGCGGAGTTCTCACACCCGCGCAGGTCATGGCGATGCCGAAGGGGACGTCGGTGTGCATGAACGGCGCCCGGTCGGGGGTCACCTGTGGTCCGCTGATCGCCGCGGACGAGAAGACTCTTGAATGGGGCGGAGGGGCGGTGTCCGGGGACTCGGGGGCGCCTGTCTTCGTGGTCGACCGAGACGGCGACGCCATGGCGATCGGCATGCTCACCGGAGGGCCGACGGATACCGACAACTTCGCCACCTACCTCGCACCAGCGCTCGAGCGGCTCGGGGTGTCGGCGGTAGTGGGGCCCGACTCGAAGCGATGAGCGCGCCGGCTTCGATCCGCCAGAGGACGCGACACTCGCAGGTCAGCGGCGCCTGAGCCCGCCCCACGGAGGATTCCTTTGCGCGACCCCTGATCCTCTCGGTAGTCTCCAAAATAGAGATTCTCGACCGGGAGGTGTGGTGTGCCAGCAAGGCCAGAAGCTGTGATCGGTCAGTGCCGATGACTGACACGAACGACGACGGCGCCGAACAGCGCGCGGGCCAAGAGAGCGGGTACGAGGCAGGCTTCGCGGAGCTGCAGCGGTTCGTTCGCGAGCAGGGACACTCACGCGTGCCCGCGAAGTATCACGCTGCGAGCGGGTTCCGGCTCGGCTTGTGGGTGCGGAACCGGCGACGGGACTACCTGGCTGGCCGGCTACCTGGCGACACGGCGCGCCGGCTCGAGGCATGCCCCGGATGGACATGGCAACCCTCCGTGCAGGCACGGACAGAGGCGATCTCCGCCTACCGCGAGCACTACCGACGAACCGGATCCAGCACGATCCCGCGGGCGCTCGTCTGCCCGAACGGGTTCCGCCTCGGCGCCTGGGCCGCCGGCCGCCGCGCGGCGTACCGACGCGGGCAGCTGTCGGATCGGGTCATCGGTGAGCTCGAACGGCTTCCCGGCTGGACGTGGGGCGAGCCGCAGACTCGCCGGAGGAAGGAACCACCCGCGAGCTCGGACACAGTCCGGGAGGAAGTCACGCTGCGGAACGGGACTACCGTCCGCGCCGCGCCGCAGGTGCTGTTCGCGACCGGCCTCCGGCATCTCGACGAGTTCGTGACGGAGCGACGGCACGGCGCCGTGCCGCGCGAGTACGTCTGCGGCGACCGCTTTCCGCTCGGGGCGTGGATCGCGACTGTGCGCACCGCCCACAACCGCGCCGAGCTCCCACCCGAGCAGGTTGTCCAGCTCGAGGAGCGCCCGAACTGGCACTGGGACACAGCGCCATGATCCCGCAGGAGATGCGTGCGGACGCCTGGGCGGAGGGATTTCGCCACCTGCAGCGCTTCGTGGACACGCACGGCGTCGCCCGCGTCCCCGTCCGCTTCCGTTGCGCCGACGGCTACTACCTCGGGGCCTGGGTGAGCCGGCAGCGTCTCGCTAATCGAGACGGCACTCTCACCGCGTCTCAGGAGCGGTTGCTGGCACGTCTGCCGGGCTGGACGTGGGGCGAGCGCACCCTGCGATGGATTGACGCCTACCAGGAGCTCCGCAACTACGTCGACGAGCACGGCACCTCCGATGTCCCCGTAGCGGCGCGCACGGTCTCCGGATTCTGCCTCGGCGGGTGGGTGGTCAAGCAGCGCGAGCGCTATCTGGCGGACATGCTCCCGAGCGAGCGGATCCAGCTGCTGGAAGCTCTTCCGGAGTGGCGCTGGCTCGCCAAGCGCCACCGGACCTGGTCCGAGGGGCTCTTCGAGCTGACGCAGTTCGTCGAGCGGCACGGGCATTGCGAACCCGCACCAGGCCACTTCACGCCGTCGGGCTTCCCTCTCCGCAGCTGGGTGATGGCGCAGCGCCGGCGCCACGCCGCTGGACTTCTCCGGCCGGACCACGCATCGGCGCTCGAAGCGGTGCCGGACTGGTCATGGGTTACGTCCGCCTGCTGCCACCACGACGTACCGGCTCATCGCGCGGCGTGAGCACGAGCACTACCCAATCGCGGGCACCGGGCGACCCGCATTCGGGGACCTCTGGCGCTGTCCGCGCGTCGCGATTGCGCCTCACCCACCCCTTCGGTACTCTCTAAAATAGAGAGTCAATCGTCTGGAAGGGGCGCCTCCGTGCTGGATCTTCGCACCATGCTCGACATCGAAACCACCGGCCTGGAACCGAAACAGGACCTAATCTTGGAGATCGGCGTCGTTCCCTTCGACGAGCAGCTCGGCGCCCTGGGCACGTTCACCGTGCTGGTCGCCAGCACCGACGCCGTCGCCTGGGCCCGCGCAACCCTCGCCGCTCGCGGCGCCGGCGAGGCGCTGACGATCGCCCAGCAGATGCACCTCGACAACGGCCTCATCGAGGACCTCATCTACCCGAACCGGTTCATCGTCGCGCCGGACGGCTCTGACTACCCCGGGCGCGTGGTCTCGACCGACGCCGCTGACGCCGGGCACGTGGTCGCCGAGGCGCTTGCGCGCTTCGGAGTGCCCGAGTCGATCCCTCTCGCCGGCAGTTCCGTTCGCAGCCTCGATGCGCCGATGCTCGCCGAGCACGCCCCCGAGCTCTTCGAGCGCTTCAACCACCGCACCATCGACGCGTCCTCGTACTCCGAGCTCGTGCGCTTCATCGACCGCGAGGGGTACGAGGCGATGAGCGCGACCCTCGCGACCTCGGGGCACCGCGTCATCGGCGACTGCCTCCGATCGCTCGACATCGTGCGCCGGTTCCGCGACCGCTACGGCATCGGCCCGCACGCCGCGCCGGCCACGGACGCCGCATGAACGCGTGGGACGCTCGCTGGGAGGCGGCCTACGCGCAGCTGCAGGCGTTCGCTGACGAGCACGGCTCCTGCGACGTGCCCCAGGACTTCCGCCACGAAGGCGGCGTCCAGATCTACTACTGGATCCGCACCCAGCAGCAGCGACATCGAGCCGGAGTCTTGAGCCCCGCACGGAGCGCGCGCCTCGAGTCCTTGCCCGGGTGGAAATGGGCCGCTGCCCGAGAAGACCCCGCTGAGCAGAACATGCAGGCTCTGCTGGCGTACGTCGACGAGTACGGCACGGCGGACGTGCCGACCGGGCATGTCACCGCCTCCGGGATCCGGCTCGGCCACTGGGTCGCCGCGCAACGGCAGAGCTACCGGCGGGCCGCGATGTCGGCCGAGCGCGCTGCCGCCCTCACGAAGCTCCCGGGATGGCGGTGGTCGCGCAGTCCCCAGAAGATCTGGGAGAAGGGCTATCGGGCGCTGCTGGCGTACGCGCGTGAGCACGACGGGTCGTGCTTCGATCTGCGCACCTCCCACGTGACCGACTCCGGGATCAAGCTGGGCCACTGGGTGCACAACCAGCGCCAGTTCTACCGGCGAGGGCAGATGACGCGAGAGCGCGCCAAGACACTCGAGGCCGTGCCGGGCTGGACCTGGAGCATCGGCGGCGCCGAGCTCGCGCGACGCCGCTCCGCCACCGGTGGCGGCCGGCGTGCACAGTTGCACTTCGACCGCGGCATCGAGCTTCTCGCTCGCGTGTCCGCCGAGACCGGGACTGCCGCCATCCGTCCGAGCGTGGTCGTCGACGGAGTTGCGCTCGGCCTGTGGGTGCAGCGCCAGCGCGCCGAGAAGCGGCGGGGCCGGTTGAGCTCGACCGCGCAGGCGCGACTCGAGGCGGTCCCGGGGTGGACGTGGACGCCCCAGGAGGACCGGTGGCGTGCTCGACTGGACCGATTGCGCCAGCAGGCCGTCCGAAACGGTGGCGGTGCGGTGAGCACGGCGCACGTCGAGCCTGACGGCCTCCGGCTCGGAGCATGGATCGTGCAGCAGCGGATCGCCTACCGCAACGGAACGCTCAGTCCCGAACGGATCCGCGCGCTCGAGGCCGTCCCCGGCTGGGAGTGGGTGGGAAGCCGCACCCGTGGCCGCGTGCGGATCGAGACACAGATTCAGGCGTGGGTCCGCCGGGTGGCGATCGCGCACCTGCGCAGGTTCTACCGCGCGCAAGGTCACTTCGACGTGCCCTTCGACTACGCCGCCCTCGACGAGTTCCCGCTGGGCGCCTGGGTGGCCGAGCAGCGCCGCGCGTACGTCGCCGGCCGCCTGCCGCAGGAGTCGCGCGAGGCGCTGTCGTCCCTGCACGGCTGGACGTGGTCCGAGCCGGCCTCCGACACGGAGACCGGAGCCGCCGCATGAGCGTGATCGTTCCGGCCGGCGTCGCTGCGCCCGCACTGCGGCAGCGTGCCCCGCACAAGCTCAAACGGCACCAGAAGAAGGCCGTGGGCTGGGTCGACGCTGCCCTCGCTCGACAGCTGCTCGTCATGGCCTGCGGCACCGGCAAGACCCTCGTCGGCCAGCACGCCACTGCGAAGCTCCTTCCGTCCGGCTCGGAGCCGGTGACGGTGCTGCTGCTGGTGCCGAATCTGAACCTGCTGCAGCAGACCTTCGACGAGTGGGCCACGCACGCCCCGTTCGCGTTCGACGCGATCGCGATCTGCTCCAGCTTGACCAGGGCCGAGCAGAAGGCCGTCGACGTCGAAGGGGATCTCGACGTCTCCGAGCTGACCGTGCCGGCGACCACCGACGCCGCGACCGTCGCAGCGTTCCTGCGCGGGAACGGGCAGCGCGTGCGAGTGGCGTTCGGCACGTACCAGTCACTGAGCAAGGTGATCGAGGCCCACGCAGACCACAAAGCTCAGCCGTGGTCCGTCGTGGTCTGCGACGAAGCACACCGCACCGCGGGCCGGACGGACAAGCCCTTCGGCCGGGTCCTCCATGACACGCACGTGCCAGCCGAGCGGCGCCTGTTCCTCACCGCCACGCCGAAGGTGCACAAGCTCGCGAGCTCCGAGTCCGCGAGCGCGTCGTCGACACTGCTCGCGTCGATGGACAACACCGCGCTCTTCGGCCAGCAGCGGCACACGCTCTCCGTCGCCGAGGCGATCGAGAGGAAGATCCTGTCCGAGTACCGGGTCGCCGTGATCGGCGTCCAGGACGCGGAACTGGAGGCGGCCACCGCCGTACTCGACACCGTCACTCTGGACGGGAAGCGCTTCTCGGTCGATCACGTCGCCGCCGTCGTCGCATTGTCGAAGGCCGCGGCCGAACACGGGTTGCACGCCGCGATCGCCTTCTTCAACACCCGCAAGTCCAGCAAGCAGTTCGTCGAGGCGTTCCAACACGTGCACGCGGCCCGGACCGGCGAGTGGCTCGCAGACGGCACAGCCGAGCACATCGACGGCACCATGTCGACGGCCGTCCGCCGCGCAGCGGTCGCTCGCCTCGCGAATCCCCGAGCGGGCGGCCTGGAGGTTGTGTCCAACGTCCACTGCTTCAGTGAGGGGATCGATGTGCCGGCGCTGGACGCTGTCCTCTTCGGCGAGTCTCGCGGCAGCCAGATCGACGTCGTGCAGTGCGTAGGGCGCGCGATCCGCCGCAACGGCGACCGGACCGCGCTGATCATCCTGGCGGTGCGCATCGGCGCCGGCGAGGACCCGGAGACGGCGGTCGAGGAGTCGCAGTTCGCGAAGGTGCGCCAGGCGATCGCGGCGCTCGCGGACCACGATCCGAGGATCTCGGAGGCGATGCGAGTGCTGGTGCGCGACGCGATGGCGGACGAGGCCGATCGGCGACGCGAGTCAGGTGCAGTCGCCGGCGAGGAAGCGGGCTGTGCGGTTTCGGGGGGCGCTGGCTCTGCGGACGAGGCGGCGGACACGGCGCAGTCGCAGGGCGATGCTGCAGCTCCGGATGTGGAATTGGCGCAGCGGCCAGCTGCGGCAGATGTCGCAGCCGCCAAGCGGCTGATCGCGATCGATGTGCCGTCGGAGATCATCCAGTCCGGGTTCACGCTACGGATGCTGGACCGGAGCACTGCAGGGTGGGAAACCGGCATGGCTGAGCTGCGGGGCTTCGTCGAGAAGAACGGTCACGCGCGCGTGGCGGCCGGGCACGTGACGGATACCGGCTTCGCTCTCGGCGGGTGGGTGAGCAGCCGCCGCTGGGAGAACCGCGCGGGGCGGTTGTCGGCGGAGCGTGTCGCTGAACTCGAAGCGATCCCCGGGTGGCTCTGGAGCGTGACTTCCTCGCTGTGGGAAACCGGCATGGCTGAGCTGCTGGGTTTCGTCGAGAAGAACGGTCACGCGCGCGTGGCGAACGGGCACGTGACGGATACCGGCTTCGCGCTCGGCAAGTGGGTGAGCACCCGCCGCGGGGACTACCGAGCGGGGCGGTTGTCGGCGGAGCGTGTCGCTGAACTCGAAGCGGTCCCCAGGTGGCTCTGGGACGCGGTTTCTCCGCTGTGGGAGAACGGCATGGCTGAGCTGCGGGATTTCGTCGAGCAGAACGGTCACGCGCGCGTGGCGAACGAGCACGTGACGGATACCGGGTTCGCGCTCGGCACGTGGGTGAGCAACCGCCGCAAGGACTACCGAGCGGGACGGTTGTCAGCTGAGCGTGTCGCCGAACTCGAAACGGTCCCCGGGTGGCTCTGGGACGCGGTTTCTTCGCTGTGGGAGAACGGCATGTCGGAACTGTGGGATTTCGTCGAGCAGAACGGTCACGCGCGCGTGGCGAACGGGCACGTGACGGATACCGGGTTCGCGCTCGGTACGTGGGTGAGCAACCGCCGCAAGGACTACCGAGCGGGGCGGTTGTCAGCTGAGCGTGTCGCTGAACTCGAAGCGGTCCCCGGGTGGGTGTGGGACGTGGCTTCTTCGCTGTGGGAAACCGGCATGGCTGAGCTGCTGGGTTTCGTCGAGAAGAACGGTCACGTGCGTGTGCCGCAGGGGTACATGACGGATGCCGGTTTCGCTCTCGGCTGGTGGGTGAGCAGCCGCCGCAAGTACTACCAAGCGGGGCGGTTGTCAGCTGAGCGTGCCGCTGAACTCGAAGCGGTCCCCGGGTGGGTGTGGGACGTGGTTTCTTCGCTGTGGGAGAACGGCGTGTCGGAACTGCGTGGTTTCGTCGAGAAGAACGGTCACGCGCGCGTGGCGAAGGGGTACGTGTCGGTTACCGGGTTCGCTCTCGGTACGTGGGTGAACAGCCGCCGCAAGGACTACCGAGCGGGGCGGTTGTCAGCTGAGCGTGTCGCTGAACTCGAAGCGGTCCCCGGGTGGATCTGGGACGCCCGCCCGAAGCTCAAGCACGAACCCACACCGCCACAGGCCGCCTGATGCTCTCCGCCACCCTTCTCGTCACCGGCATCGCCTTCGCCTACGCCGCGGTCGCAGTCGCCGTGTACGACGCGATCGACCGGGTCGAGGACTTGCGGTTGCTCGCGAAGTACGAGGAGCACGAGGGCCGCAAGCTCACCGACGCGGAGATCGACGCAGCCTTCCGGTCGTTCGCGGCCTTCTGGGTGCTCTCCGTGCCACTCGTCGGCATCGCGATGCTGATCGAGTGGATGCGCCGCGGAGGCCCTCCGCCGAACGGCTGGTGAGCAGGCCCTGTCTCGGTCGGCCTATGCGCCAGTATCGCCAGCCGGAGCACGGCCGTCGATCACGTGCAGCACGAGGCTTGCTCCAAGGATCACGACGAGGTCGCCCAGCGCGGCCGGCCGCACCGGCTCCCCGAAGAACGCGAACAGCAGCAGCACCGAGACCGCGGGGGAGAAGTACGGCAAGCTCGTCAGGGCCAGCGATTGCGACTCGCGAAACGCCCACGTCCACGCGAGTTCTGCGACGACGTAGGTGCCCACGCCGATCAGCACGCTGATGCCGAGCACGCGTCCGTCGAAGCGCGCAAAGTCCAGCCGATACCCCGTCACTGTCAGGCCCGCGGCCACCGCCAGCAGCGAGACCCCGTTGGCGATCGAGACGGCGAAGAACGTCGCCAGCAGCTTCGAGTGCAAGATCCTGTCGAAGGCGGCGGTCGCGTTCAGCGCGAAGGGAAGGTAGATCCCGCTGCCCACGGCCGCGGCGAAGGCCCACGCGATTCCCGGAGAGAAGCCGCCGCCGGCCTCACCCGATCCACCAGCCGCGACCGCCACAGCCCCACCGAACGAGACCAGAACCAGTGCCCACTGCAGGCGCGTCAGCCGGCGCACCGGCGCCGTCGACAGCAGCGGCACAGCCACCGCGGCGATGAGCGGCCACAGGAACGCGATCACCGTCGCGTCGACCTTGGGGGCGGTGAACAGCGCACGGTAGAAGCCGTAGTACCAGAGCGCGAGTGCGAGGCCGGACGTCGCGGCTGACGCTGCGCCGCGCACCGCTGGCCGGCCGGCGCGGATGAGGGTGAGTGCGGCCTGCCGATACCGCATCGCGATGAGCGAGCTCGCGCCCGCAGCGGCGAACGCGCTCGCGAGGTAGAGCTCGGTGAACCCAGCACGGTCCCCGACCAGGGTGATGAAGATTGGCTTGAGCGCCCAGAAGGCGACGGCGACGGCCGCGGCGGCAGGCACGAGCAGCTTCGCCCTGTGCGCCCTGGCGGGGTGGGCCTGTGTGCGATACAGGTCAGGACACCAGCACGGTGATCTTCGGGTCAGCGCCGCGGATCACGATCGCCTTCTCGCCGGCTTCGAGAGCCGCGGCGGTGTCGGAGCTCGGCTGGTGCTGGGACCCGAAGTAGGTCGCCTTGACGTGGGCCATGCCTGCGGCACCGTCGGCGTCGTCGAAACCTCCGACCTCGTGGATGTCGTCGTCGACCTGGATCTGGATGCTGTATGCGCTCATGTCGGCGACGGTGGCAGACGGCGGTGGCGAGGCCAGCCGAGGGCGCGGGCTGGCAAGAGCGCTGCCACTGGGCTTCATCGCTCGGTCAACGAGATCGACTCAGCTGACGAGAACAGTGATCTCCGGGTCGGCGTCGCGCACGGGGATCTCGCTCGCGCCGGCCTCGATCGCCCACTGGATCTGGGCGACGGACAGGTTGATCCCCGTGGGCTGGCCGAAGAACGAGGCTTCGACGTGTGACGCGGCGGCGGCCGCCCTCGCGCTGTCGAACCCGCCCACCTGATGGACGGTCGTGTCGACGCGGACCTCGATGTTGTAACGGAAGCTCATGGCGCCGCAAGGTACTCGCTGCCCAGCGCCGCGTAGGCGCGCGGCGCGCGATGCGTGTCGTCACTCGCGCTGGAGGCTCGACCCGTTCGACAATGGCAGCACCGCATGGTTGGGGACACTCTCCACCATCTCGACGAGAGGCACCTCGTGTCGTACAACCTCACCATCACCGAGCCCGGACACCCCACGTGGACCAAGAACGACTACGACGGCGACTCCACGGGAGACCTCGCGTTGTTCCATGCGACCGGCCGCCTGCGTGAGCTCGGTGCGCAGCAGGCTGAAATCGATGCCCTCCACGAACGCTTCGCCACCGAGCTCGCCACGGGCTCCGGGGACGTCTTCCTCGCCCCTGGCACGTCCTTCACCGGTCACGCCGGCCGCTTCGGCGTCGAGATCGTCCGCAACTGACAGGTACTCTCCTCGGTCCTCGCCCGAGGACGCGACACCAGCAGGTCAGGGCCAGCGCCGCAGAACCCCGGCCGGCGATTTGCGACCGGGGTTCTGCGACATGTGCACGGGTCAGGCTGCGTCGGAGAGACCGAGCCCGAAGCCGCTGAGGACCCGGCACACCGCGGCGGAGACGTCGTCTTCGGTCACCAGCAGCATCTCCGCGTCCGAGAGTGCGGACAGGTCCTCGGACGTGCTCAGACGTTGAGCGGCGACGCCCAGGGCGACCTCGTAGACGTTGCGCACGAACCGGAGGTTTCCAGCCACGTCGATCAGCCGGTCGCCCTTGCGGTCCGCGACATCGAGGATGGCGACGGCGCTGCGGAAGGGCTCCTCAGCACTGGGGTGGACGGACCGCCCATCGCACTCGGCGAAGTTGAGCAGGTGCTCCCACAGCTGTGCATCGGTGAACGCCTCGAAGGTGATCCGAGTGCCGAAGTGCGAGGCGAAGAGCGCGTTCTCTTCCAGGAAACGCTCCACCAGTGGCGCGTAGCCGGCGATCACCACGGCGAGATCGTCGGGGTCGCGCTCCAGATGACCGCGGAGCGCATCGAGCGCTTCGCGGCCGAACAGGTCGATCTGCTCATCCTGCTCCCGGGCGAGGTCGTAGGCGTCGTCGATGAAGAGCACGCCCCCGTGGGCCTTGTCGAGAACCGCCTGCGTCCTTGCGCCGGTCTCCCCGATGTGGGTCCCGACCAGGCTCGCACGGGTCGCGCGCGTGACCTTGCCGGTCGAGAGACGTCCGGTGATCTGCAGGATGCGTCCGATGAGGCCGGCCAGGTGGCTCTTGCCGATACCGGGCGCGCCGGCGAGCACGAGGTTGCGCGACGCCGACCGCGTCAAGGGCAGACCGCGCCGGCGCAGCTCCATCTCCACTTCAGCGGCACCGAGCAGCGCGTGCAGCTCCTTCTTCACCGCGTCCTGGCCGATGATCGCGTCGATCTCCGCGCGCACCGTGACGATGTCCTTCTTCTGCTTGGCGCGAGCAGAGGCGGTGATCGCCCCCGGCTCGACGACGGGGACCCTGCTCGCGGGATTCCCTTCGGCAAGCGAGGCACTCAGCTTCCCGATCTCGTCGGTGCGGTCGTGGATCGCGTACCTCCGGACGCCGTGGTCAGTTCCGTCCGGGTCGATGCCGCGGTCGATCGGGAGGAGGATGCGGGCCTGCAGCATCGTCACCGGGTCGAACGAGCGTCCGGGCTGGCGTTCCGGGATCAGGGAGTCCAGCGTCAGGCGGAGCTCAGCAGGCATCCGGGTGCCGGCGTAGCTGGTCGACCAGAGCTGCACGACACCGGGCACCTCCATCGAGTAGTGCGGGACGTTGCCGGTGCTCCCCGATGCAGCGCTGTCTGCCGTGAAGACGAGGTGGACGCCGACCGTGTGGCCGCGCTCGATGATGTTCAGGAGGCGATCGGCCTGAGCACGCCGATCGCCGTCCCCGAGGAAGGTGCCGATGCCGTCGATCGCCACCACGACGTAGCCGTACGGGTCGTCGGAGTCCGAGTCCTTCCGTCCGAGGTACTGGTCGACCACGTGATGGCCCGCGACGGCCATCGCCGCCGTGCGCATCTCGATCAGCCGATCCACCTCCGCGAGGACTGCGCGGACTCCATTGTCGTCTCCGGCCGCGACGTGCGCGGCGACGTTCGGCGCTTCGGCGACCGCAGACAGGGACCTGTCGTGGCCGTCGAGAAGCATGAACGCCACCCGTCCATCGGCGTGCGTGACGGCGCTCGCGAGCACCATCGTGCGCAGCGTCGTCGACCGACCCGACTTCGGGCCACCGGCGATCGCGTAGTGCGGACGCTGCCCGGTGAAGTCGAGGATCCAGGGGAGGGTCTCGTGGCGCCGCGGTGCGTCGAGCACGCCGATCCGGATCTTGAGCCCCTGCTTCTCCTCTTCGAGCGCGGGCTCGTCCGCGAAGGTGCGGGGCACATCCAGCGGATCAGTCCACATCGCGGGCACACGCGGGACGTCGAGCGCAGCGAGGCGCGCGATCAGAGCCTGAGCCATGTTGTCGCGTGCGTCGTCGCCCGTGTGCGGCCCGTCGCCGGGCAGGGGAGCCTCGTGATTGAAGGCGACCACTTCGACCGGTGCCGGGTCCGCCGGCAGCCTCCGCAGGGCTTTGCCCATTGTCTGTCGGGAATGGATCATGTTCGCCGCGGCGTCCGTGCCGATCATCGCTCTCGAGTGGGCGGGGTGGTTGACCGCGAGGCAGTACCCGAAGCTCAGGGAGGGAAGGAGCTCTGCGGCGTTGCCGCTGTCGAGGTACTGGCTCGCCAGCACGAGGTGGACACCGAGAGATCGCCCGACACGTGCGGTCCGAAGGAGCATGTCCAGGAAGGCGGACCGGTGGCGCAGGTAGTCGCCGAACTCGTCGACCACGATGACGAGGTGGGGCAGCGCCGGCCAGTTCGGGTCGTTCGGGTTCTCGCGCTGCTTGCGGCGGTACGCGTGGATGTCCGCGCAGCCCTTCTGGCCGGTGATGAACTCCTCGCGACGGGTCACCTCGCCATCGACGACAGCGGCGAAGCGTTCGATGAGGCTGTTGCTCTGCTCGAGGCCTGAGAGCGCGGCCACGGTGTGTGGCAGCCGGTCGAATCCGAGGAATGTCGACCCACCCTTGAAGTCGGCGAGCAGCAGAGCGATGTCGTCCGGTCCGTAGAGCGAGACCAGCGAGAGGAGGATCGAGCGCAGGAAGTAGCTCTTGCCCGATCCGGTCCGGCCGGCGATCCCCCCATGCGGTCCGTCGCCGCCGAGGTTCTCCTCGAGCATGTCGAGGTAGTTCAGCTCGGGAAGGATCTCGTCGCCGCGACGCAGGTAGCCGATCGGGGCCCGCAGCGATCCCGTGGCGGAGTTCCGCGCCCACACCGCTTCGAAGTCGTTGGTCGCGAGATCGGTGATGCCGAGCGCCTCGAGGAAGTTGGGGACGTGCGGGCCGTCACCCCCGATCGAGGTGCCGGGGCCTCCCGGCGGAGGCGGCGCTGTGGCGTCGGCTGCGGTGACAGCGGCGAGGGCCTGCTGGTACTTCACCTCGGGGTGTGCGGCCATGTGCTCGCGGGCGAGCTTCTTGAGTCGGGACGATTGGACCATGGGTCTGTAGACCTCCTGTGCAGCGCAGGGACGGACTTCGTCGGCGCCGCGACCACCAGCCGTGCCCTGCGTGAGCAGAAGGCGAAACGAGCCGCGTGCTCCTGAGGGAGCTGACCGTCGAATCCGGCTGAGGTCGCGGCCCAGCACGTAGACGACTCCCACCCCGCGGTTGGGGCGATTGGCTGGGAAGGTATGCCCGCACGAGGGTCGACTTCGAACGCGACACGAAGTCGACCGGAGCTTCTTCGCTCGGCGGCACGCAATTCCGCGCCGCCGTCGACGGCGCCCGGCGTGAGGTCGCATAGTGCCCGCCATGAGCCTCATCGACAGCAACTGGAACGACTCCGTCGACAGCATCCGTGACACCAGCAGGCACTCCGGCATCGACATCGGCGAGGACCAGCTTCCCGGGGCCTACCTGGAGACCGACGGCGAGCTCACCGTCGGCGTCGTCGAGTACCTGCACTTCGCGACCGAGCGCGGAGACCTCAACGGACTCCTCACCGAGGAGAACTGGCTCACCGAGGAGGGACTCGCCAAGGCCGAGGCTGCGATGCGGAAGCTGCTCAAGGACGCCGGCGTGCCCGGGGCGGACACGCTGAGCGTCTCGGATCAGACCGGCGGCGACGAGCCCCACATCGACTTCTCGATCTTGATCCCGGCTGACAGCAACGCGACCGTGGGCCGTGTCTTCGACAACGTGGTGCACCCGTTCTGCGCGGTGGTGCAGAACGTCACCGATCCCGGGACGTTCGGATCCCCGTACCTCTGGAGCGAGGTGTCGCGATGAGCGGGTCGAAGGGACTCGTGCTGAGCAAGATCGAAACGCTGGGACTGGTGTTGCGGCAGGCGCGGGTGTGTACGCATGAGCTGCCGGACGAGATCTGGGACGCCTACGTGGACCTGCGGGAGACGGTCGAGCGGAGCGATTTGTGACGCGCGAGTACCTGGCCGGCGACCGAATCTCCGATCTCGAGCAGGTCTTCCACGGCACCGTCAGGGCGGTGCTCCCAGGCGACCCCGACCTGTACGAGGTCGACTGGGACGACCTCGGAGAGCCCGGCTCCACATCCGTAGAGCACGCCGACAACCTGCTGCCCGCCGGAAGCTGATCCAGAAGGAGAACCATGACCGTATACAACGTCCGGGCCAGCGTCATCGAGGACATCGAGGCGAACACCGCCGAGGCGGCGGTCGCCGAATTCCTGCGCCGGCTACGTGCGGCGAAGTTCGAGGTGTACGAGGACGCCCCCTACGACGTGCCGAGCGCGATCGAGCGCGACTGATCAGCACGATTCCCGCGAGCCAAAACTCGCACCGAGAAGGAGAACGACGTGGCGAACATTCACACAGGCCCGATGTGGTTGGTCTACCGGTCCGATACCGGAAAGTACTTCGCACAGCTGTGGGGCGAGGTCCCCACAGCTGGGGGCTTGATCGACCCCGACACCGGCGACGACCTGGAGGTAGTCGGCTGGACCACCAACGCTGACGACGCCGCAGCGTGGGCAGCGTAGTCCACACAGAACGGAGCAGAAATGGCCGAGATCCACGGAAACGAAGGTGCGCTGGTCGATCTGACCACTGGAAGCGTCCTCCGCGTCACCCCCGAGTCTGACATTCGGTGGGCGCCGCTGTTCCCGGCCCACCTTCCCGACGAGGACGCGCTCGGCTACGCGGAACTGCACGGCCGGCCCGTCCGCCGCGTCGAAGAGTAGTGATCGCGGTGCCGGCGCGCGTCAGCGGCGGCAACCTCATCGAATCAAGAAGCCCCAGAGATGGGGATCGCCGAAAGCGCAAGATCTAGGAGCACACCGTGACCGACACTTGGACGAACTCCGTTCCCCGCGAACTGGCAACGTGCTTGGAAGACCGTGGCGCCGAAGACGCCGCGCAGTGGCTCAAGGAGCACGAGAACGACGGCGAGGTGTGGGACCTGATCGGCGACCTGCTCGACCGCATCGAGTCCCTGGCCGCCGAGGAGTAGACGGTGGGCTGCACGAACTGGGACTTCCAGACCCACGGAGAGACCGGACTGACCCGGTCCGAGGATTCCGACGATGCGCCCTTTCGCACCGTCACGATCACCAACGACAGGGAAGAGATCGTCGAAGTGTCGGTGATCGGCCTTCCGGACGGCACCGCGAAGATCCTCATCACCGAAGACACCACAGCGACGATCACCATCGTCGACGAACGCTAGGAGCCCCATGCCCACGTACTGTTTCCGCGCCGAGGCCGGCTGCGACATCGACAACCTCTTCACCGCGCTCGACCTCGCGGGAATCGCCTGCGAGAAGCTCGCCTTCGACGAGGACGACGTGACCACCGGCGGCGAGTGCAACATCTCGGCGGCAGCGGACCTGGAGACCGTGCTCGACTGTGCCCGCCAGGTCGTGGACGGGCACGTCATCGTTCGCACGCTGCGGCCGGGGCGGTTTGAAGACCACGACATGGACGACGTTCGGAATGGATGACCATGGCCGACACCGTTTGGGAACTCACTGAGTACTTCGAAGACGCACCCGCCGAGACCACACTGTTCCACTCCGAAGCTGCCGCGCACGCGGATCTCGCCGCCCGAGCTCGCGACGGCGGACTCCCCGAGGAGTACTTCGACCCGTCCGACTCCGACACCGAGATCGCCATCACCATGCTGGCGTTCTGGCGCCAGGAGATGGTCCTGGAGCTGCGGGAGGTCGTCCGGTAGCGGGCGAGACCCCGAGCAGGCAGATGGACGCGGGCCAACCTGCGAGCTATTCTCTGATTTAGAGATTCGACAGGGAGGTGTGCGTGCATCGGACCACGCTCTTGCTCACTGCGCGCCGGCGCGCTCGCACGGTCCCGGCGGCCTGGTTCCGCTCGAACGTGCAGCCGGCCAACAGCGACTCCTGGGCTCAGGCCGAACTCCTGCTGGTCGATCCGCTCGAGAACCGGCGCGTCGCGGAGCTCGAGACCGAACTGAGCACCTCGGGCTTCGACAGGCCGGTCATCGTCGAACAGGACGCCTGGTGGCGCCCCGCGGTCCGCGTCGTCGACGGCATGCACCGCTCGATCGCCGCGATGCGGCTGGGCTTGGACATCCCGGTCCGCGTCGGCTACGACCCCGCCGCGGACTACGACCACAGCGACGTCTACCGGGTAACCGCTGAACCGCCTGCCGCAGACCTCATCGACGCGGTCCTCAGCTCGGCATCGTTCCGAAGCTCGACCGGCCACTGGATCCAGTGCGATACCGCGTCCGGCCGCGTCGATGGCCCTGTTTCCTTGTACCTTCCCCGTCACCCGGAGCTGCGGCCGACGATCGCCGCAGAGCTCCAGGAGCGGCTGCGTCAGGCGGGAGTCTTCGCCTCGGTCGAGTTCTTGGAGAGCCGGCAGAACGAATAGGGGAGTGGTGTCGCCGTGGGCGGGTCCGACTACAAGAAGCGCTTGAAGAACCTGATCGCCGCGGCAGAGAAGGAGAACTGGACCGTCAGCAAGACGGGCGGCGGCCACTGGAAGTTCGTGCCCGCGGACAAGACGAAGGACATCGTGCACGCCCCGGCGACATCGAGTGACCGGCGTGGGGTCGCGAACGTCGAGGCGGACCTGAAGCGCTCGGGGCTCGA
This sequence comes from Tsukamurella tyrosinosolvens, assembly GCF_900104775.1. NCBI lineage: Bacteria > Bacillati > Actinomycetota > Actinomycetes > Mycobacteriales > Tsukamurellaceae > Tsukamurella > Tsukamurella tyrosinosolvens. The sequence continues at coordinate 2,557,356 of NZ_FNSA01000003.1, read as the reverse complement.
GCTGTAGACGCGCCGCGCACCGCGGCTGTCAGCCCATCCCGCTACGGTCGCCCGCGTCTGAACCAGCCAACTACCAGGAGGAACTCTCATGGCTCTCCCCAACCTCACCGACGAGCAGCGCGCCGAGGCGCTCGCCAAGGCCGCCGCAGCCCGCACCGCGCGCGCCGCCCTGAAGTCGGACCTCAAGTCCGGCAAGGCCTCGTTCGCGGACGTGCTCGGGCGCAGCGGCGAACCCCTCGTCGCGAAGATGAAGGTGTCGGCCCTGCTCGAGTCCCTGCCGAAGTTCGGCAAGGTCCGTGTGGCCGAGCTGATGGACGAGCTCGGTATCGCGCCGACGCGGCGTGTGGCCGGCCTGGGCGAGCGCCAGCGCGCAGCGTTGCTCGAGAGGTTCGGGGGCTGAGGGTGGCTGCCCGCACCGCAGCGACGCTCACGAACACGAACGCGGATGTCTGGCACCTACGTTCGGTCGCCGGCCAGCAGCTCGCGGCGATCACGGGCTCGGAAGAACGTGTCCTTGGGCCCGCTTCCGCAGTGCTGGTCGCGGATCACGGCTACACGCCGGGGGAGTGGGCCCGCCGCGGGCCAGGTCGATACGCGTATGTGATCGACGACTGACCCCGACGCAACGAGAAGTGCCCGCGACCTTGAAGGTTGCGGGCACTTCTCGTTCTCCTCGACCTAGTCGACCTGCTCGACCAGCATGTTGTCGCGGAGGGATTCCCACTCGCCGACGCTGAAGTCGTTCGGGTTCAGGCCGGCGATGTAGGTCTCGACGGCTTCTTCCGCGTCGGAGGCGATCACCGCGTCGTCGGAGAGGGCCTTGTCGACCAGGTTGTCGATGCGGAACTTCGGCATAGCTGTTCTCCCAGCGTTCGTCGGGGTGCACGCAGGCCTCGTGCAACTGCTCGTAGGTCAGGCCGCCATGAGCGTCCTCGTAGTCCTGCGCGGCCGCACGAGCTGCGGCCGCAGTCGGATACGTGCCCACGTGCACGCCCCCGTCGATCTCGTCGAGGTACTCGTCGCGGGCGATGAGTTCGACACCCCAGTCGTCCGGACCGCGGTTCTGGCCGAGAGACCAGAAGCCGTGTCCGGAGATGGTCGTGGCGCCGTTCTGGTCTCCTTCGTCGTTGTGGGGCTCGTCCCACACGATCATCGGCATCGCCCGCTCTATCCGAGCGCCTGCTTGCGGCGCTCCTCCTCGGCGGTGACGGCTTCCTTCTTCCGTTCCGCCTCGTCGGTGACGGCCTGCTTGCGGGCCTCCTTCTCCTCGGGGGTTCCGGGACCCTCGGAGATCCGCGTGCGCTCGGCGAGCGCATCGTCGGAGATCTTGGTCCGCTCGGCGATGGCCTCGTCGGAGATGCGGATGCGCTCGGCTTCGGTGCTCATGGTGATTCCTTTCGGTGTGGTGATGGGGTCATCGGTGTGGTGCGGTCTACCAGGCGTTCCGGACGTCGAAGGTGATGTCCCAGCCGGAGTCGACACCGCCGCCGGCGCCGCGACGCTCGACCGACACCGCCGCGGCGGCCGTGCGCTCGTTCGCGGTCGCGAACACGTACTGGCGCGCCAGGTCCGCCGCCGAGTCGGCGTCGCTGAGGGAAGGCGCTGCGGAGAGGGAGACGCTGTTGGCGCCCCACCGGATGCGGTCGGCGGAGCCGGAGGGCGTGCAGAGGATCTGCACCTTGAGCAGAGGCATGTGGGCCCTTCTTGAGTTCAGTGTCGTGATGGCCGGCGCGTTCACTGTCCGTCGCTGGACCACACGAGTTCGCCGTCACGATCGGCGGAGACGGCCTTCCAGTCGTCCCCCAGTTCCAGCTCGTGGCTGCACTCGTTGCAGAGGCGCTGGTAGCTCTCGGATTCGGCCGCGGCGATCGCTGCTTCGACGCTGTCGGCCTCCACCTCGATCACGCACTCGGCGTGGGTCTGCAGGGAGACGGTGAATGTGTGCGGCATGTTCGTTCCTTGCTGACCGGTCACGCCGAAGCGTTGACGTCGAAGTGGATGTCCTGTGGGCCGTCGTCGGTGTACTGGACGGCGGTGCCGTTCTCGATGACGGGATCGCCGCCGGCCTTGCGGATCTGCTTGGCGATCTTCTCGAGCCAGGTCGCGAGCGCCTGAGCGTCATCGGGCCCGTTGGTGGACGCGTGGATCTCGAGGTTCATCATGAGTTGTACACCCCCGTCCAGAAGGTGAAGACCTCTTCGCTGCCGTCGCTGATCACCGGAAGGCCCGCTTCGAGAAGCGCCTGGTTGATCACACCCGGGATCCACTCCAACTCGTCGGAGTCCCACTCGGCCTTCGACCCGAGGCCGGCAGCGATACTCGCGATCGCGGCTCGGCACTGCTCGGGGTGCGCCGCGAGGGCTTCGGCGACTGCGGCCCAGTTGGGCTTGATGTCAGCCATGGCTCGTCCTTTCGTGTGGGTTCGTGCGTCGGCTACCCGCGCTGCTCGCGGACCGTGCGCCAGAAGGTCATGTCGGGACCTGCGTCCCCGTTGATCGGAGGTAGCCCCCACGATCGAGCCAGCGGGTCCAGTACGGTGCCGATGTCGCACGCCGCGCTGGCATTCCAGTCGCGGGAGCCGAGGACGGACAGCACGCGAGCGAGGGCAGTCGCCGCCTGTTCGGGGTCGCTCGCGATCGCCTGGGCGACTGCCTCACGCGTCGGGGGCCCGGCGCTCATCGGATGCCTTTCGTCGGGGGAGAGAGCTCGCTGTCGGAGGCGAGGTCGAACGTCACGATCCATCGCGGGTCGGATGTCTCGCCGGCCCAGGCGACTTCCGTGGCTGCCGCGGCGGTGGCTTCGGCGCTGTCGAGGCCGAACTCGCGTGCGAGGGTGGTCGCGGCCTGACCAGCGGCGTCGCTGTCCCAGACCCCGGGGTGTCGGTCCTTTCGCGCGAGCATGACGTCTGCCCGGCCGGCACGCGAGATGCGCACGGCCTCCGAGAAGTCGGGCTCGAACTTGTCGAGCTCCAGGTGAACTTCCACGTGCACGTGGCCCATCACGCGACCCGCTCGAAGGTCACGATCCACTCGCGCCGGCTCGGGTCGAGGCGCGCGTTCAGCGGAGCGAGCGCGGCGCGCTCCTTCGCGGTGGCGAAGGCCGTCTTCTTCGCGACCTCGACGGCGCCGCTCTCGCCCACGACCGGAACCTGGCTGGTGGCGGAGAAGCCGACGCGCGTTGCCGGCGCGAGAACGCGCCGTACGAGTCCTTCTGCGGTGAGCTGCAGCGTGACATCGACCGTGTTCACGCGGCGGCTCCCTCGGCGGTGCTGACGATGACCTGCCGGTGCGCGTCGTCGACGGCGAGATTCAGCTCGTGCGCGAACTCGCCAGCGGCGATCTCCAGCGCCGACTCAGGGTCGTCCGCCTCGAAGGAGAGCTCACGCGGGCTGTCCGGGTGCGTTGCGTGGAAGATCATGAGCGGAAGTCCCCGCCCGCATCGACGACGCGCGCGACGGTCGCCCATGCGAACTCGACGTCGACGAGCGGACCCCCGTCGGTGGTGGACACGGACGCGAAGTCGTTCCGTGCGCCGCCGATCGAGGCGGGACGACCGTCGAGAGTGATGCCGGCGGTCTGCACGAGTGCTCGACGTTCGGCGAGGCTGATCTGGGGCATGGGGACTCCTCCGGGAGCGGGACCGTTCGCCGGACTGTGCCAGTTGCGGCGCAGTCCGGACGCATGCGGCGCGGTCGCTACGCGTACGCGGCTGGGATCTTCGCGCCGGTGTGGTCGTCGATCAGATCGTGGTCCTCGTAGTTGACCTGGTAGCCGACGATGAACCACTGACGGTCCGCCTCATCGGTGAAGTCGACCTGGTCGATTTCGGCGATGACCGTATCGATTCCGAGGGCGCCGCCGTCAGCGGTGATGAAGTACACGTTGCTCTCGTAGCCGCCGGAGTTGAAGCCGTAGATGATCTCCACGGCGCCGCCGCACTCTTCCAAGAGCTCCGCGATCTTCGAGTGGGCCAGGTTGGTGCTCCGGATGCTCATGCTGCCTCCGACTGGGTCTCGCGCACGACGATCGCGTCCGCGACGTCGGCCAGGGTGGTGTCCGCGGTGGCGAGACCCTGCACTCGCAGGGTGGTGATGACTGCGGTCGACCCGACGACACGGGCGTCCGAAGGGTCGGCGGCGTCGGTGCACCAGGAACCGGGCAGTTGAGGGTGGCTGATCTCGTATCGGGGCATAGCGGGAATCTGGCACGGACGCGCGTACTCGCATGGCCGCGGCGCGCTCGACGGGGCGCCTCACGGCTTTCCTTGCGTCCACTTCAGGGGACGCGACACTTGCAGGTCAGAATGGTCGAAATGAGCACGAGCCCGTCACCCTGGACAGGTGACGGGCTCGATGGACTAGCGGTCAGTAGCCGGGAACGCCCTTGAACGTCTTAGCTCGCTGCAGGTCCGAGAGGCGCACGTGCCGCACACCCGGAATGCCTCCGGGCCCGTCGTAGCCGAGGTCGAGCGAGAACTCGATCTGCTCGCCCAGGATCAGAGCGTCGGCCGGCCCATTCCAATCGTGCGATGCGAGGTACTTGCGGATCCGCCCGAACCCGGGCAGGCGCTTGCTCACGGCATCCGGCGAGCCGAAGGTCGCGCGGTGTTCGATTGGGAACACGTGCTGCAGCTTCGAGTCGGAGTCGGTTCCGGCGTAGTCGATCTCGTCGATGAGCTGCTGACGTGCGAAGCGGGTCGATCGCAGGTAGATCCCGTACTCCAGCATCATCGTGAGCGCGCCGTCCGCGCTGCTGGGGACGATGCCCACGACGTCGGTTCGGTAGCCCCGCTTCGGCCGAAGGGCCGCGTAAGCAGGGTCCGTCCACAGTTGGTTGCCGTCTCGGTTCGCCTCCGCGTGCAGCGTCCTGGCCTGCCGCTCGCCCAGACCCAGGTCGGCGAGGTCACGCGGGAGGTACGGGTGCGTGCCCAGCTGGGTGACGAGGCTGGCGCGGGAGTGCACCAGCCGATCCTGGGCCGAGGTGAAGTCCTCGACCATCTGAGAGAGGTTGGGGGTGGGCATGGTTGATCCTTCCGGTGGCCCCGGCCCGGGCGCGTTGGCCCGGGCCGGGGGAGGGCGGCGGATGCTGTGGTTGGTCAGAACGACCCGCGCCGTCCGCCGGCGACGGGATCGGCTTCGACACTAACACACGGCTTGGCGACGAAGCGTCAGTAAGCCGGTCTCGAATGGGATCGTCCCACGAAAAGGACGCGACACGCGCAGGTAGACAGGCGTCTCGCACGCTTCGAGCACGGCGTCGCGGTGGCCGGACTAGTCGTCGAAGAGCTCGGTCACCGCGGCGACCGGAAGGTCGAGTCGGAGCATGTTCTTGCGTGTGGTGCTGCCGTTGCAGTCCAGGCCGGTGATCGCGGTGGTGAAGCCGTCTCCGCGCATCTCGCCGTCGTAGCGGTGGTGGTAGTGCCCGTGAAAGAGGCGGCTCGGCTGCACCGCGTCGACGACCTTGCGCACCTGGGATCGGCCGTAGTCGGCGTCGGAGGCGATGATCGGTGGCAGAGCGATCCCGTTGACGGACAGCCACTGATCGAGCTCCGATACGCCGCGCGGGGCGTCGTGGCAGATCATGATGTCGGCCGGCCCGCCGGCGATCGCCTCCTCGACGTCCAGATCCGAGATGACCTCGTCCGGCCACCAGTCGACGCCGGCAACTCGCAGGTCCCGGTCGATCGACGGGGCCCCACCGAGCGCCAACCAGGTCTGCCCCTTCCACTGCCACCGGAAGCCGGCCGGCAGGTGGACGATGTGCGGACGGATGATCTGAACCCCGTCTGTGACCGGCCACGCAGCGAGCTCCGGCTGCCACTCGTGGTTGCCCCTGATCCAGAAGAGGGGGAGGCCGTATCGCTCGAGCACCTTCTCCAGCGCGTCGAGGTACGCCTGGCCACCGCCGCCGGGCCAGAAGCCGAAGTCGCCGAGCTGGACGAGCGCGTCGACCGGCCGGTAGTCCATCAGCCGGTCGATGGCGTGCTTGGCCCACTTCCCGGCGCCGTGCCAGTCGCCGGCGACGCCGACGGAGGTGGGCTCGGGGAACCCTGCGATGGTGCTGGTGGGGGTCACGACGTTCCTCTCGCGAATCGGGGGTGCGAACGTTGGGGCCAGGTGCAGTCGGGTGCACTCAGAGATACGCCGAGGCGACCTCGTCGGCCTTCGCATACGCCGACGAGCGGTCCGCCACGTTCACCGCGGAGCGCACCTTGCCGGTCTCCTCCTCCCACACGATCACGCGCCAGCTGCCGCCCGACTTTGCCTCTCCGAGCGTGACCTGCAGCAGTGTCTCATCCGGGTCACTGTCGGAGAGCCGGTGCGCAGTGAACGCGCTGCCGGCGAAGTGGAGCTTCTCGAAATCGTTGAAGTGCACGGGCTTCTTCCTCTGTTCGTAGGTGGCGCGGGGGTCTACGCGCTGTAGTCGCGCACGGTCTCGTGCTTCGTCGCCGTGTAGGTCACACGGACGACCTTCCCGCTGATCGCTTCCGCCTCGCGCTCGGCGATGTCGAGGTCGTCCTCATCGTGGTTCGAGTCGAAGCTTCCGTCGGGCCCGTAGACCTCGAATGCGGTCAGCTCGATGATGCCGTCGCTCATGGTGTTGCCTCTCCTCGTCGTTCGCAGGTATTGATCGGACGTGTTCGGGGTGCCGCTAGGACAACCACGCGCTGGCCAGCGCCAGCGCGTCGTCGGCGCTGGCCATCTTCGGATCGGCCGAGAGGTCCCAGTCCTGGTCGCCGAAGATGTGGATGGTGGTGACGACGAACGTGCGGCCAGCGTCGTCGACGGTGTCCTCGATGAGGACCGCTCGGTCACCCAGTTCATGGACGAGATCCCAGTGGCCCGAGAGTGAGGGTGTGCAGCCCGGAACGGCGCGGGCGACCGCGGCGATCAGCTGGTCGCGCTCGTCTGTCATGACGCCTGCTCGCGGAAGGTGGAGAAGTCCGCGGCGATGCGTTCCACCGCCGCGAGATACGTCGTCGGGTCGGCGTGCTCGTAGACCGTGACCATGCCACTGGCGTCCTCTCGGACTACCCAGTAGGCCTCATGCGCGCGGCCGGGGACCGTCCCTTCGAGCGCAGGGTCGGCGGTGTCGATGTAGCCGAGCGGGTAGTAGATCCCGCCCCACGACGCGAGCTCGCCGATCGGATCGACTCCCTCGAGGGTGGTTGCGAGGCGGAAGAGCACCTCGTCCCGTGGCGACTCGAATCGACTCACGTCAACCACTCCTCGACGTTCTGGAACGTTCCGCTGGCGTTGTCGTAGAGACTTCCCGGCTCGCGCGCCCACGTGCCGGTCTCGATGCTGCGGCGGAGGCGGACGAGCTCGTATTCGTGCCAGCCCTCGGATTCGCCGCAGTCCTCGATGATCACCGCGAAGCTCCCCCGCTGGAAGCGGGCCACGTCGACCTTCATGACTTCGGGGATTTCCGCGGCGATGCGCCCGAGCAGCTGACCGAACTCGTCGCTCACGCTGCACCCTGCTCGAACTCGGCGTACGCCTTCTCGTGGGCGGCGAAGGCGTGCTCGTAGCCGGCCGCTGAGGAATACATCGACGTGGTCACGAAACCGCGGCTGTCTTCGCAGACGATCACCCAGGCGTGGTCGGGGAAGTCGCCGGCTCGGTCGCCGAGGTCGGAGCGGTCGATGCGGCCGAGGCCGGTGAAGTGGAAACCCCATGTGAGGACGTCTCCCGTCACCTCGCCGGTGCCGTCGAGACACAGCTCGTACAGAGCCTCGTCGCGATCGCTGTTGAACTTGCTCACGGTGGCGCTCCTCCTGGTCGATGCGGGCGGGCAGAACGTACTCGCCCGACTGATGTCTGCCCGCGTACGGCGCGCGCCTCTGATCGATGTTGCTACTCTCCAAAATAGAGATTACAGTGATTCTCGAATAGGCGGTACTGCAACCCGCTTCAGCGAAAGAGGTCACATGAGTTCCACAATCTGGTCGGTCGTCCTCGTCCTGGCAGGCGTCTCGGCGATCGTCTACAGCCGACGAGTGGCTCGCACGGCCGCCGCAGCCGACTCCGAGTTCCAGGCACGGAAGGCCGACGAAGCGGATCGGAGGTACCTCGACAGGGACCTCATCGAGCAGGGCGAGGCGCTCGTGCGTGCGCTGCAGAACAAGCGGGTCGCTTCGAGGATCTTCCTCGGAATCGGTTCGCTGACGACCGTGCTGGGTCTGCTGATCCTCACCTCGTCCTGCGTGACGGTGGTCAGCACGAAGAACATCGGTGTTGTCACCACCTTCGGCAAGCCCAGCCGGTACCTCGACAACGGCGTCCACCTCAAGCTCCCGTGGCAGAACGTCACCGAGCTCGACGGCGCCATCCAGACGCAGAACTACGTCGACGAGGGCGACAAGAAGGAAGCGATCACCGCTCGACTCGGCAACAACTCAACCGCCCGCGTCGACGCCACCGTCGTCTGGCGTATCAAGCCCGAGGCGGCGCCGAGCCTCTTCCAGGACTACCGCGGCTTCGACAACATCCGCGACAACCTCGTCACGCGCGAATTCACCGCCGCCCTGAACGACACCCTGGCCAGCTACAACCCGCTCGCGCTTCCGGGCGAGGGCGACGGAGCACAGAACGCGAAGAACGCCCAGACCGTCCTCGACAAGCTCCGCATCAAGGTCGGAGACCGCGTCGAGGTGCTCGGCGTGAACATCCCGGTGATCCACTTCGATGCCCGCACTCAGGACTCGATCAACCAGCGCATGACCGAGATCAATAACACGCAGGTCGCACAGCAGCGGCAGAAGACCGCCGAGGCCGAAGCTCAGGCCAACCGCATCCTGGCCGACTCGGTGCGAGATCCGAACGTGCTCGCTAGCAAGTGCCTCGACATCGTCCGCGAGAAGGGCGGGTCCGTTCTCGGATGCATCCCGCTCGGCGGCAGCGTGATCGCCAACCCGAAGTAGGACGCGGACATGTCGACTCGGAAGCGTCCCGCGGCGATCCTCCTCGCACTCGCGCTCACGCCGAGTGCGTGCGGGCCCCGGCTCCGCGCGTCCAAGGCAACCGCATGAACGACGAACGCATCGGCGCGCCGTGGTGGTTGGTGGCGCTGGTCTGCTTCGCCACGTCGCTCGTGACTGGACTCGCTGTCTGGCTCTTCACGCCGAAGTCGTCGCCAGCATCTGTGGCGGCGCCGCCGGTCACGGTGACGCAGACGGTCGGTGTGACGGTGACCGCGACGAGCACCCCGCCGAGCGCTCCGGCGAAGCCCTCTGGTCCGCAGTGGGTGGTTCGCTCGCCGGCGGGCCTCGCGTGCGTCTTCGATGACAACGCAGTCACCTGCTCGGGCGCGTTCGCTTCGGGCGCGACGGGTTACGTCTGGACGGCGGGGACCGCGGAGGCTGTCGCAGTGTCGGGATCGCTGAACCCGCCGGGTCCCGGCATCGAGCTCAAGTACGGCGACCAACGCACGGCCGGTCCCTGGAGCGTGACGATGGAGCGCTCCGGCGCCACCTTCGAGCACAAGCCGACCGGCTCCCGTGCGGTGTTCAGCAAGGCCGGCGTCACCGTGTCGTAGGGGCGACTGGAGTCGATCGGGCAGCGAGACTGCGCCCCGCGCGGCCGACGAACACAGCGATGACAGGAAAGCCCCGACTGGGGAACTTGACGAGAAGGAGGTAGTGGCGATGGGCGACCCTTGGGGCTGGACGTCGGTCCCGGTCTGCGGAGTCTGCGGCCGGGACATGGGTGGTACGGAGATCGACCACACCCCGTGCTTCGACCGAGGACGCAAGCGCGTGGAGCTCCGCGCCTCCCCGGATCGACGGATGGACTTCCGGGTGCGCCGCCTCGCATTCGATGGCGGTCAGGATCCGGCGCTGCCGGTCGAAGGCACCGGCCCGTGGGATGTCTGCCTGCAGGACGACGGCCAGACGCTCAGGCTGTTTCGCATCATCGACAAGCCGTCGGAGCCTGCTGACCGAACGGAGGAGGCGACGTGACCTTCCTACTGATCCTGCTCATCGTCTCTGCGGCCGCGGCCGGTATCGCCAGCGGCCGACGCATCGCGCAGCCCATGAAGGAGGTCCGCGCGCGCGTCTGGATTCCGGCAGCCATCGGCGTGGCATTGCTCGGGGTGCAGTCCATGGCCGTCAAGGCCGCCGGAACCAGTGGCGCCTCGCACCTTCTCGCGGGGCTGGCGCTCGCCGGCATCGTGTACTCGCTCGCCTGCGCGGCGACCGGCCACATCTGCGAGTTGATCGAACTGGCCCGCAAGGCACCTCCCGAGGAGGAATCCGACGACGGGGAGCCCAGTACGGGAACCGGGGGAGAGGCTGCCGCATCGTGACCTCGGACGGGCCGGCCTTCAACCTCAGCGCGTTGCTCGCGTCCCAGCGCTCGGAGCTCCCAGCCGAGCTCACGCGGCGCGTGCACCCGGGGGTTCTGGCGTCCGAGGTCGACGATGCGTTCACCCGCCGGGAGCGTCGAGAACTTGCCAAGGCGCTGCTCGCCGTATGGCCGAGTACGAGCCCGTACTCGCCGAGCGCTTTCGGGGCTGCACAGGTGTACGAGCGTCGAAACTCCGGATGGCTCGTCGACTCCGACGCCCGCACCGCGCACCTGGCGGCGCTGCGAAAGGTGTCCGAGACCAGTCCGGAGCTGCAGGAACTGCTTCGCCGTGCGGAGCAGATCGCCAGCGGGCTGTGGCGCACAAAGACTGTCAGACTGCGGTGGTGGAGCCCGGTCCAGGAGTGGGTCGCTCTGGCGGTGGTGGAGTCGAACCCTTTGCTCTGGGAAGACGCGCACACCGGCAGGATCTTCTGGACAGCAGCCGTCAACGAAGCCCTCTGCACCATGGACCGGGTAAGCGACACAGGTGTCCAGAATCTGGATACCGCCTCGCCACGATTCCGGGTCGCGAGCGGAGAGCGGCGAGCGGCGCAGCAAGTCATGAGCGCAGTTCAACGGCCGGCCCTGCGGTGGATACCGTCCATCGTCGTGGTGGTGGCGGTGATCATGGTGGTGGTGACAGTCCTCAGCGGCCACCTGGTCTTGGCGACCTATGCGGCTCCGGGACTGGTGTCGATGCTCGCGATGTTCGCTTCGCAATCACGCGACCGGCATCCCCGTTGGGTCTACGGGGACCCACGGCGCCAGCGCGACGGGACTCTCCCCGGGGATCGCCGGCGCTCGGTCACCCGAGCCGTGAACGAATTCCTCGAGCAGCACGCCGAGGGGGCATGGACCACAAGCCCCGAAGCGCCGCTGCCGCCGCAACCTTCCACGAATCTGACGGCACTCGACGCTGCGCCCGAACCCGGCACCTTCCTCGGGGCGGACGGAGTGTTCGACACCTTCAACGCCGTGGCAGCGGACGCACTTGGCCGAGGCGCTTCCTCCGGCTCGTCGAGGACGCCGCCCAGACGCGTGCCGATCGCACCTGGCGAGGACCGCGGTCGCCCGGCATCGGGCGATGGGTTCAAAACGCCGCCGCCGAACGATCCGCTGTACGCGGGCGCGCCGACGGAGTGGGACCGCGCGGCCGACCTGTGGAAGCGCACGGGGGAGCTTCTCGAGGGGCGCGAGGTTCCCTCGCAGGATCAGCCCGCGCGCGGTCGCCCGGAACCGCAACACGGTGTCGGTCTGGCCGCGCGAGCTGCGGCCATCCGCGGCGGGCTTGCCGATCTCGATCAGGAATGGCTCCGCTACCTCGTCAACACCGAGGAGCTCTTCCTCACGATGCCCCGTCTTCGGGACGACGACTGGCCGCCGACGAAGGCGTACCGCGAAGCCATGGCGGACCTCGGCGAGGCCGTCGAGACCCTGGACTCGCAGCTGGACGAGGCCTTCGTGTCAGCTGGTGAGGCGGCGCTACACGCCGCCGAAGACGCATGGCACGACGCGCGGATCGCGGCCGCCGATGCTGCTGACGCCTCACTGCCCCCGCGTGAGCAACGAGCACTGCGCCGCGCCGCGAACCACATCACGGTGCTCGAGAACCCCAACCTGCCCCGGGCGATGCGCGACGAGCGATTGCGCCAGTTGCGCGCCGAGCTCGATCGCCTGGAGACCGTGCCGATCAGCTTCGAGCAGGTCATGGAGATGCCGAAGCTGGAAACGGTGCGCCGCCTTGCGCTGGAAGCCGCGCCGACTTCCGACAAGAAGGGAGCCCCGAATGACATCGAAGACTGAACTCGAGTTGTGGAGCCCCGCCGAGCCGCCCCACGCAGTGCGGAGCTCCATCAAGCCTCCTCACCGGGAGCAGAAGCGCCCCGGAGACCTGTTCATCGGCGACATGGGCGCCAGCAAGCGCTTCGTCATGCGCGCCGTGGGCGCCATCTTCGGGACTTACGGATGGGCGCTCAACAAGACGGAACTCGTGCACTACTGGACCCCGCCGGCCACCGCGACCCCAAGTGAGATCGCCGCTGCGAGGAACTATGTCCATCGGTACCTGTACGGCGACCCCGGCCCGTGGACGGCCGCCGACTTTGAGCATCGCGCCGCCCCGGAGACGGACTTCGATGGCTAGGCCGCGGTCGAAGTACGCGATCATCGACCGCGTAGCGATCCTCGCAGGTGCACTGCTGGGCGTCGCGGCCGGCGGCATGTTCGCTCTGCCGTTGCTCTGGTGGGCCCACAATCTCGAGCGTGGACCTGAACCGAAGACGATCCCGCTCAGCGACTTCCACACGCCGGAGCAACTCGCTGATGAGGTTTCCAAGAGCGCCGGCACCCGCATCGAGACCGGTCCCGGTTGGTGGTCCGTCGAGGTCACGCAGCCGGTGACGGGACCGTTCGGCGAGACCGTGCCCTGCCGGCGGTACGTCCGAACGATCGCCGACGGCAAGACGCAGGTGGTGCCCGGCGACTGGCGCTACTCCGCGGACGGCGCGCGGACCTGCCGCTACCCAGCCTCGGCCGAGGCGCCTTCGTGAGTCCGTGGGTAGCCGCACTCGGACTCTCGCTGCTGCTGATGTTCACGGTCGGGATGTGGTGCGGGCGAGAGCGCGCCCGACGACTGACGAGACAAGGCGTGGTCACGAGCATCGTTGCAGGATGGCTCGCCCTCGTCGGAGCCGCGATGAGTGCGGGAACAGCGCTGACCTTCTGGACCTACGCCGCGGCGCTCTCGTCCATATCCGCGGCGCACCTGCTCGCTTTCGTGGTCGGGGATGCCCTCCACGTGAAGGGCGCCCGCGAGCTCATGACGGGAGGGCGCAGGCCGATGTAGCGGGGGCCAAACCTACACTGGGAGGGTGTTCGTGCTGGTTGTGATCCTCGCCCTGGCCGCCGTGGCGGCTGTCATCGTGGGTGGCGCCGGGCTCGCCGGCCGCCTCCCGGAGAACGGCTTCGTGGGGGTCCGCACCGAACAGACCCTGTCCGACCCGCTGCTCTGGCGCACCGCCAACCGCGTCGCCGGGCCGAGCCTGGTGGCCGCGGGCGTCATCTTCGGTGTCGCCGCGCTGATCGGTCCCGCAATGGACGCACCCTGGTCGTTCGTCGCCGTCAGCGTCGCCGTGATCGCGGGCGTGCTCCTGGCCGGCTTCGGCGCGCTGCAGGGTGCCCGGGCGGCGTCGATCCAGGCGCGGCTGCAGATGCCCGACGCCACCTGCTGCAGCGCGGACGAGCCGGGCGGGCAGTGCGGGGACAGCGCACCGTCGGACGACCCCGCGGCGGATTGCGGTGTGACCGGCGGCTGTGGCGCGTGCGCCCTCAAGGGCATGTGTGACCACGAAGCGCACCCCGCGTAGACGACACACCGGTCCGCGCGAATCTTCCGGTTCGACAAGTCTCTAAAATAGAGAGTATTGTCACGCTGCATGAGGAAGATGTTCGTGATGCGGGGCGCACCCGGCGCAGGCAAGACCCACTACCTGCAGGCGAACGGGTTCAGCCCGTACGCCGTCGGTTTCGACCAGGCGCGCGAACTTCTCTCCGGACCGCACCAGACCCTCGACGACGGTGTCCTGGGAACCAGCCGCGCGATCAGCGACAACGCGGAGAAGCGAGCCGTCGAGTTCATCACCGCCGCTGTACGGAATCGATGCAGCCTGGGGGAGACCGTCTTCATCGACGCGACCACCTCCACCGGCGGACAGCTCAAGCGCTGGCTGCGCCTTGCCGACGAATACGACTACGAACTCATCGTCGTCGACTTGCAGGGAGACCTCGACGACGACGAGCTGCTGGCGCGCAACGCCAGGAGGCCGGAAATCGATCGCGTCAGCCCCGATGTCGTCGTGAAGATCGCGAACAGGGTCCGTTCGTCGCGCTCGAACGAGTCCGCAGGTGTACGCGCGATCGCTCCGGAGTCGGTTCCCACCGAACTGGTCGTGCCCACCCTCGACTTCCGCGGCTTCGACCGCGTCCTGGTGATCGGCGATGTCCAGGGCTGCGGCACCGTGCTCGGCACGCTGATCGAGCAGGTAGACCCCGGCGAGCGTGACGCAGTGGTGTTCGTCGGCGACTTGTTCGACCGCGGAGTGGAGAACGCCCTCGTGTACCGGACCGTGCAGCGGCTGGAGGAGCGCACCAACGTGCGCAAGATCTCCGGCAACCACTGCCGCCACCTGATCGAGTGCATCAAGCACACCGCCCCGGGACGGTACGGCCAGACCCGCGAGTCCATCCGGCAGATGGTCGAGGACGGCATCCTGGCCGGTGACCTCCTGGCGCTGTACCGATCGATGGTGCCGTTCATCACCGCCCGGTTCGCCGACGACGCCGAGCTGTGGATCAGCCATGGTGGCGTGGTCGGCCTCGACGCCTACCGCGTCGAGCCGTCGCCGGATCTTCCCATGGGCGGATACCGCGCGGGACTGATCTCGGACCGCTTCTTCGAGTACGGCGCCAGCGCGCGCAACCAGGTCTACAACGCGGCCGGCGACTACTCCACGAACATCGACGATGTCTTCGCCGACCGGTACGCCGGTGAGGGCCTGCTGGCCTTCCATGGGCACCGGGCCACCCCTGCCGGCGCAGGCGCAGGCATCTCCTTCGGCCTGGAGTCGTCGGTGGAGTTCGACGGCGGCGTGCTCTCCGCTGCGCTCGTCACGCGCGGGTCCGACGGCACGGCGGTCGAAGTGATCGAGCTTCCGAACCCCGTCACCTGCGGGCCGAAGCAGGAACGTCGGTCGGAGCAGCGCAAGCGCGCGAAGACCACCAACCGGGAGCTCCTCGAGCAGCTTCGGGGTTCGGACCTGGTCAAGGAGAAGGTGATCGAGGAGGGGCTGTCCTCGTTCAACTTCACTCGCGACGCCTTCTACCAGCAGGAATGGAACGAGCTGACCACCAAGGCGCGCGGGCTGTTCCTCAACACCGAGGACGGAGCTGTGGTCGGCCGCGGCTACGCGAAGTTCTTCAATGTCGGCGAGCGCCCCGACACCGCGCTCGACGCCGTCCTGGCGCGGTTCGGCGACGGTGGAGACGTCGCGATCGAGCACAAGCTCAACGGGTTCCTCGGTCTCACCTTCGTGCACGACGGCACGCTGCGCGCCTACTCGAAGTCGGGGCCGTCGCTGTTCGCCGACGAGTTCGAGTGTCTGCTCACTGCACACCTCGAGGACCGGCTCGTTGAGTTCACCGAGGCGCTCGGCAAGGCTCGGGTGACGCTCACCTTCGAGGCGCTCTCGCCGCGTGACCCGCACATCGTCGACGACGGCACCGGCGTGGTGCTCCTGCACGCAATCGCCCGCACCGTCGACCGCACCCTGCTGCTGGACGACGTCGCCGATCGGTTCGCCGGCCAGTTCGGCTTCCGCCGGCCGGAGACGCGCGTGGTGTCCGGTCGCGACGCTGTGGCGGCAGCGATCGAGGCGGCGTCGAACGCGACTACCGAGGGCATCGTGCTGCGGCACCTGCCCACCGGCGAGATGGTGAAGGTGAAGGCGCAGTCCTACGCCGCCTGGAAGGCGGTGCGCCCGAAGCTGACACAGCTCGCGGTCGGCAAGCGCGACATCGCCGAGGTGCGCGGTTCGCGGGCCCCGCGGTTCGTCGCTGCCACCGCCGTGTTCGACGAGGCTCGGCGCCAGGGCGTTCAGCTGGCCGACTTGATGGTCGAAGCGGTGCACAGCGCGACGCTGGACATGCCTCGGCTGCGGACACTGGTCGGCGACCTGCCGGAGGTGCTGAGCCTGAGCCCGGTCACGGAAGACGAGACGGCATGACCGCGGGACCCGTGAGCGGCTCCGAGCACTGCGCAGCGTGCGGCCGGATGGTCGGCGCCCGCGGCTTCGGTACGGCAGGGGACGCCGATTGCCCGCGCTGGGACCAGCTGCGGCCGTGGCTCGTGCGTGCTTGGCGCGCCGGGTGGCGCAGGATGCGCGGACAGCGCTGGCCGACGCTCGCCGGCGAGTAGCACCGACACCGTTCGAAGGAGACCACCTTGGCGACCCTGTACGCACGCATGACCGAGGGCGAGACCGTCGCCGAGGAGACCGTCCTCTGCTCGGAGCACCTGCTCCGAGCAGAGGAGTACACCGCCGCCGACGCCCGCGGAGACCACGAGCTCGCCGACGTGGAGAACTCCCGCCTGTCCTGCCAGGTCTGCGGCGTGAAGCAGAACGGCGAGCAGGGCTGGACGTGACCGGCCTCGGCGGCGCGGCTCCGAGTACTACCTGCGCCGTCGAGACGCACAAGGGTCCCTGCGGCGGGCACATCGAGTGGCAGCGGGAGCAGGGTGTCGGGTGGTTCGGCTCCTGCTACGGCCTGTGCGGCGGATACCCCGTCGTACTCGATGAGACCGATCCCGTGAAGCGCAATAGCGAGAGGAACGAGTCGTGAGCTGGGACGCTGAGCTGATCGACGACGCCACCGGCGAGGCGATCTACGACACCAACTACACCCACAATACGAACGTGATGGCCAACCTGGTGCTGTACCCGGACACCGACACCTCGCAGACGGTGTTCGAGGAGGTGTTCGCTCCCAAGCGGCCGTCGTGGTGGGTGGCTTTGGACGGGCTGTCGGGCGCCGCCGGCGCACGGTACCTCGACCGGATCATCAAGGGTCTGCGCGCTGAACCCGAACGATTCCGGGCGCTGAACCCGACGAACAAGTGGGGCGACTACGACCGGTTCGTCGCACGGCTCGAAGAGATGCGCGACGCAGTGCCCGAGGCGGCGTCGACATGGCGCGTGTCGGGCTGACGCCTCCCACTGCCCGGGTCAGATCAAGAGTGTCGCCGCGAAGATGGCCCCCAGGGTCAATTCGATGAGCACGGTGACCGCGATGATGGGGAGCACGGCAGGTGCGTTGGTCTGACCAGCTCCGCGGGCGACCCGGGCTTCTCGCCAAGAGCGGCCGACGGCTACGACGCCGAACACCAGGACAAGCCCGGCAGCGACGAGGAGAGCGAACTGGGACTCGGTGAACGGTCCGACATGGAAGATGCCGACGTACGGGCTCGAATCGCTGATGAGCATGCGTGCATCACTTCCTGGGCGCGGTGGTGGGCCACGGTCCCAGTCAGGCCGGCAACGCGCGGACCACGGCGCGATCCTCGACGGCCCACCACCCAGACCGCCGTGATCGCCGGCGCCGGATCCGGGCTCCACACGGTTGACTAATCTCTGTTTTAGAGAATAGAGTGGCGTCATGGCCACGTCGGTGAAGCACCTGAGCAAGACCCGCACGGTCGAACGGGCAACGACGGAGACCCTCGCATGACGCTGCGCCTTTACGACTCCCTGACCCGCGAGGTCCGTGACTTCGTGCCCCTCGTGGACGGCAAGGCGGGCATCTACCTCTGCGGCGCGACGGTCCAGGGCGTCCCCCACATCGGCCACATCCGCAGCGGCGTGGCCTTCGACGTGCTGCGTCGCTGGCTGATCGCGAAGGGCCTCGACGTGGCCTTCGTGCGCAACGTGACCGACATCGACGACAAGATCCTGCGCAAGGCGGCCGAGGCGGGCCGCCCCTGGTGGGAGTGGGCCGCGACGCACGAGCGCGAGTTCACCCGCGCCTACGACGCCCTCGGCGTGCTGCCCCCGTCGGCCGAGCCGCGCGCGACCGGCTTCATCACCCAGATGGTCGACTACATGGAGCGGATGATCGAGCGCGGCCACGCCTACGCGGCCGCCGGCGACGTCTACTTCTCCGTCCGGAGCCTGCAGACCTACGGCGAGCTGAGCCGCCAGAAGGTCGACGACGTGCAGCAGGGCGAGACGCTGGCCGAGGGCAAGCGCGATCCCCTGGACTTCACGCTGTGGAAGGCCGCGAAGCCCGGCGAGCCGAGCTGGCCCTCGCCGTGGGGCGACGGCCGCCCCGGCTGGCACCTCGAGTGCTCCGCGATGGCGACGAGCTACCTCGGCGCGCAGTTCGACATCCACTGCGGCGGCAGAGACCTCGTCTTCCCGCACCACGAGAACGAGATCGCCCAGGCCCACGGCGCCGGCGACGCCTTCGCGAACTACTGGCTGCACAACGGCTGGGTCACCATGTCGGGCGAGAAGATGAGCAAGTCGCTCGGCAACGTCGTCGCGATCCCGAACCTGCTCAGGCAGTACCGCGCCGTCGAGCTGCGCCACTACCTCGGCTCGGCGCACTACCGGACGCTGCAGGAGTACTCCGCGGGCGCGCTGAGCGAGGCTGCGACTGCCTACGGCCGGATCGAGTCCTTCGTGCAGCGCACCGTCGAACGGGCAGGTTATGTTCCCGCCGGGGACTGGACCGTCGCTTTCGCGTCGGCGATGGACGACGACCTCAACGTGCCGGCTGCGCTTGCCGAGGTGCACGGCGCCGTGCGCGCAGGGAACGCGGCGCTCGAGTCGGGGGACCTCGACGAGGCGCGGCGCCTGGCCGGCGCGGTGCGGGCCATGACGTCGATCCTCGGCGTCGACCCGCTGGACCCGCACTGGGTCACGGAGAACGCCGGCGACGGCCAGGCCATGGACGCCCTCGGCGTGCTGGTCCAGGCCGAGCTCGAGCGGCGCGCCGCCGCACGGGCGGAGAAGAACTGGGCGGAGGCCGACGCCTCGCGCGACCGGCTGCACGCCGCGGGCATCGAGGTCACCGACGGTGCCGACGGCTCGGCATGGACACTCAAGAAGCCCAGGCCGCCGGATCAGCCCGCGGGCCTCCGAACGCAGTTGGGTCCGCGTCAATGAGCCGGTCAAGCGGCGTGCATGCCCACAAGCACTACGAGCGCGAGCACCGATACCTGCCTCGAGACGCGTGGTTCGATTGGGATTCCTGCCACGAATGCGACCAGGTGGTCGATCACCGGGATTCCTGCCACGATTGCGAGCAGGTGGTCGATCACCGGCATCATGCAACCATGGACCGAGCGCGCGTCGACAGGCACATCCGAGACCTCGAGGTCGGAGAAGGTGCCTACACCGTGCCGTGGTCCATGACCGTCGACGACGAGCGTCATTGCTGGATCGACCCGGGCTTCACCGCGCACGCCGAACCCCAAGGGACAGTGTGCATGCGGGTCGAACGCCGCGACGACGGCGTCCATGTAGACCTTTCGCGCGTGGACGAACACACGTCGTGGACGACTGGGAATCCGCGTCACGACTCCGTTCCGGTCCGCGGCTTCTTCGGCGGCATCGGGCGGCACAACTTCGAGGCCACACCCGCCACCGCGCACCCGGAGGGCGACCGGACGACGAAACGCCCCCGAGCGCTTGGCGGCGTCGCGCGGCACTTGAGCGACGACTTCCTGCGTCAGGCTCGGGCGGAGAGTTGGCCGCTCGTCGAGATGGCTCGCGCCGTTGCCGACGCCTTGGACAGGGAGCCGAGTGCCGACTGGGAGAGGATCCGCCAGCATCTGGTGAGGACGGCGCCGGCAGGCACCTTGGATGGCGGTCGCCGGATCGAGACACCCGCCCCGAGCCGATTCTTCGCTCTGTCGATCGCGGCGGGCTTGCTTCGCGCGATGCTGACGGTTACCGGGTTGCTCGGGTTCATGTATGTCGTAACCGGCGATGCCGCGCAGCGAGCCGTAGACGCTGTGCGCCAGGCTCTCGAGCCGTACATGACGCTTCCGACGGTTGTCCTCGAGTCCACGCACGAAAGCGTGACGAACGCGGCCTTGACCCTCGGGCTCGACGAACGCATCTTGCCTACACTCGCGTTCGGACTGCTGCTCGCGGCTGTGCTTCGTATGCCGAAGCCCCCGGCGCTGCCAACTCTTGTCTCAGACGCCCGGTGGAGGGAGCTGCTCTCAGCCGTGCTCGCACATCGCATCGCAGAATCGTTCCCGACACACCCGCACATCGGCGCGCCGGCGGTCGAGACCGCTTCGGTCACGTTGACGAAGAACGGAGCCCTGCACGTGTTCTACGACAAGCCCACCCTGTTCCGCATCACGCGCGTCACGCAGTTGCATACCAGCACCGACATTCACGACGCCCCCGTCGTGGACATGCTCTGCATCGATCCGGCAACCGGCTCGTTCGAGGAGCAACGCGAGGTCGTGCTGACGCCTAAGGAGCTTTCGAAGGGTCTCCTGAGCACCTACCGCTCCACCGGACAGACCGTCATCGTCGGCTACCTGACGAAGAAGCGCGCGCGTCACGGCCGGGACGTCGAGTGCCTGTTGCCCCTCGACGCGGACAACGCACCATACGGCGTTGAGAAGACCACCACCGCGCTCCTGGAAGCCGCTACCTACATCTTCGACTGGTGGACCACGTTCGAGGAGGCCGTCACGGAGTCCGGCGTCGAAGAGGCAGATCCCTCGCCGACCAGTTCCGCCCCCAGGCAGCGGATCGACGAGGCGAAGTCCGCACTCGCCGACCTCGACGGCCAGTGGCTCGCATTCACCACCGACACGACGCCCATCGGCCTGCGCGCCTACTACTTCGACATGCCGGCGCTGTGGCGCAAGCCTGCAGCGCCCATCGTCGCGGCGTACGAGACAGCGCTGTTCGAGCTCCGCGAGATCATCGACGAGCTCCCCGTCGAGCCCTCCGCCGAGGCTGCTGACCGGGTTTCGCACGCCGCGGAGCACGCACTGAACGCCTGGTCCGAGGCACAGCAGTACGCGATCAGCGTCGGCGTCGACGACGGCCGCTCGATCGAGGAGAAGACGGCCGCGCGCCGCCTGCCCGAGCTGCTCAATCAGTTCCTCGACCCGTCGACCACCGCGTCGCAGGCGGACCGACTGCGAACTCTCATCGAGGCGCAGATGAGCAAGCTGACCACACGCCCGGGGATCAAGCACCTGGAGGCGGTCAACGCCGGCGCGCAGCGTCTGCACAGGGCGCCGGTCCTCGCCGCGATCGAGTCCTGACCCGAGCGCGCGCCAGGCAACTAGACCGCTGCCGCGTGGGCCTACCGTCCCCACCCATGAAGGACAAGAACGGCACCCCACTCGCGATCGGCGACCGCATCATCCCGAACACCGTGTTGGTCGACGGCGACCTGTTCAGTACCGCGGTGATCGTCAGCCCCGACCCCTACAACCGCGACGGTTGGGTGCAGGTGACGTGGGACTGCGATGAGTCGACCGGGTTCGCTGAGCTCGCCGATGCCGTGAAGTTCGACGGCCCACCGCAGTAGCGGCACCTGGCCGCGCCTCGTTGCGGCTGCGCTGCGGTTTCGCGTGAGACTGCACGCATGGACTCGATCACCGCGAAGTGGCTGCAGCACACGCACGCGACCGAGACCGCCGCCGAATACGCGGTGCGCGCGACGGAGGCGATCACTGGCGCCCCTCTGCCCCCTCCCGAGGAACGCGCGACGGTGCTGCTCCGGATGTGGATGCAGCCGGACGCGGTCGCCTGGGTGCGGCAGCAGCACCTCCTCACCGTCACGGGAGAGATCGCCGAGGCGGAACCACGGGCGTGGCGCCTGACGTGGTCTTCGGTCGCGCTGTTCGCGGTGGCCGGCGCCGGTGCGGATGCGGCGGCCGACACCCCTGGCGGTGTGCCCGCCGCAGTGGCCCTCGCCATACTCGGCGTGCTGCTCGTCGGCGCCGGCCTTGGTGGCGCGATGCGCCTCGCCAGAGCGGCGGGAGACCCCATGGTGCCCAGAACCAGGCTCGCCCATCTCGCCTGGGAACGCGCGGAGCCCCTTGATCACGAGGACGCGGCCGAATGGGGCCTCCTGCATGAGCGCGTCAGCACGTACGTGACGCTGTGCGACGACGTCTCGGACGCGGCTCAGCGGCCACTACTCTCGCGAGCGTCCGACGCGCCCGCGGAGGCGATGCTGGTCGAGGAGATCCGGCTCCACCTGCGATCCGCCGCCATCGCCCTCCGCCAGCACCATGGAGCCTGGGACGGGTACGCACTCGCGGCCGGCGAAGGAGATGGTGTGCTTGCCGCGGTCCCGCGGATCCAGGCCGAGCACGCACACGCTGACTTCACGGAGTACCTCGCCCGCGCCGACGACGCTCTCGAGGCTCTGCGTCCTCTCGCCCTCGCCGCCCGAGTCAGCGCGAAGCTGGCGCCGTTGGGCATCCCGCTGCCGCAGGCGTCCGGGCAACGAGCGCTCCGCGGTTCCCGGAACGGAGAAGGGGCGCGGTGTCTTCCCCACCGCACCCCTCCGCACGCAGACTAGCATATTTGTTCGATAATCTGAGATTCTTCGAACAATTGTCACGCACCGGCAGTTCCGAGGGGACGCGACACCTACAGGATCGGGGGCTGCAGCAAGGGCATGCCCGCTCCTGCTTGTTCGACAGTACCCCCTCTTTTGCCTCCCGCTGCCACCCAGGCATCGAACGTCCGCGCGAAGCCATCGCAAACATGCAGGTAGACGGCATCGAACACGTGTGTCACACTGTGGTCATGAACGGGAACACGCAGTTCGACAGGTTCGATGACGCGATCGCGGAAGCGTCCGCCGCGATCGGTACCGCCTTCGCCTCGGCGGAGAACGAGGTCCGCGAGCAGCTCGCGGTTCTCTTCCTCGAGGCCGACTCGCTCCGCAAGGTCGCCGCCTGAACAACTAGGCGCTCCTGAGCAGAAGACCCCGCCACCAGTTCGGTGACGGGGTCTTCTGCTGCTCAGGTCAGGCGTCGCCGGACCGACCGGTCGGGTCGGCTCTCGATGTACGCGCGGAGCGGTTCGGGCACCGCGCGAACGCCGTCCTCGTCAGCGGCCCGCATCAGCACCATCTTCCCGGATCCCTCCCAGCCAGCGCGGGGGAGCAGGTCCGAGGCGTCACCGAGGAGACCAGAGGCCTCCTCCGCGGTCGGAGCTCCGGTCAGCAGCGTCGCGGGAGCGAGCCCCGCCCAGAGGTCGTCAGCCGTGCGGTCAGACTCGGGCTCGATCACCACCAGGTGCGTGCCGGTTGCGGTACCGGTCCGGAGCAGCACCCTGATCGACGCGGCCAGCTCCGGCCGGTCGTCGAGGTGCTCGATGTGGTCGAGCGCGAGCAGCAGCGGTGTGACTCGGCCGCTGATCCCGGACTTCCGCCACTGCTCGAACTGCCTCGTCGCCTCATCCGGATCATCGAAGTGCGCCAACCAGCTGAGGTACGCAGTGTCCCAGCCGGCAGCGGCGGCATCGCGCAGCAGCCCCTGCGCCAGCATCGTCTTGCCGCGGCCGGGTCCTCCGTGGATCCGCAGAGGGCCGTCCTCGGCTGGCGTGTACGTGACCTTCTGACCGCCAGGCCCGTGGCCGAGGCTGAATGCGGTGATCGCCGCCGGCTTGATCCGTGTACCTCCTCGCCGAACGACCGGGCGGTCCACCGGCTGAGGCAGATCCGCGAGCTCGTGCTCAGCGCGGATCGCCACGTTGCCACGAGGCTCATCGTCGGGATCAGGGTGGTTGTGGTCCTCGGTGCAGGCGAGGGGGTCACCGAGGCTGTCCCAGTAGTAGTGGTTCGGCTTCGACTGGTCGTGCCCGGCCGGGAGTCCGAGAAGCGCGTTCAGCGCCTGGCCCACGACGGGAGCCTGCGCCGGCATCTGGTTCACGATGTCGAGCAGCTTCGGGCCTCCGTTGATGCCCGCGATGAACTCGTGGGGCGTCAGCGGGCGGCGGGGGTGATCGGCGGCGAACTTGCGCGTCAGCTCAGGGTCCAGCGTGCTGATTTCGTCCCCGAACATGGACGACAGCGAACCCATCTCGTTCGACGGGAGGTAGGTCTGCACCACCTCGTACGTGCCGGACCCCGGGCGGGCGAAGAACACGCCCCGGCCGCGGACACCGCGCGGGAACGCCTCGGCGGGGATCTTCGCGCCGCCTCCGAGCTTGTGCCGCGCCAGGTCGGACGGCGCACCCATCACGACCGCAGCCCCGAAGTGGGGGAGCCACGCCGACGGGATTGTCTGCGCGTGCAGGTCGTGGGTGACCAGCACCAGGTGCACACGCGAAGTTCGGGCGAACTTGAGCATGTCGAGCACCTGGCCCGACAGCTTCGTGACCTCGGCCTTGCTGTTCTCCGACGCGAACGCGCGGGAGAAGGCCTGGAACTCGTCGAGGACGACGAGAATCGGCGTCGAGCCGGCCGCGCGACGCGAGGAGAGCTTGTGCGCGTCCGTGATCGCCGCGGCGTAGGTGTCGGTGTCGAGATGCCTGTCGAGCGAGACCACCTCCCATCCGCTGCCCAGCGCATCCGTGATCGCGCCCTCGACGAACACGGACAGCCCGCTCCCGGTGCGTCCCGTGACGAGCATCGATCCAGCTTCGGCAGGCGACCACATCACCAGCCCATCGGTGCCGAAACCGACGTGGAACCTGGTGTCCTTCCACAACTTCCCCGCGTCACTCGCATCCCGGCGCACGATGGGCGGTCGGTCAGCACTCGCCGGCAGGCCGAGCCGGGGATCCGGCGAGGGTTCGGGCAGGGTGACTGTGCGGTCGACGTGGAGTGTCACCGCGCCGGAGCTGATCGCCGAGACGAGCGCGCGGCTCATCATCGACATCGGCACCACGCGGTCGAGCAGCTCGCCCGCCTGCGGGCTGCCGCCCATCTCGCGCACCAGCGCCGGGACGTCGATCTGGTCCTCGGACTCCGCAGACAGCTGCGGGAACTTCGGAGGCTCGAGAAGCTTGAGCGGATCGAGCGACTGCACCCCCGTCGAGACCACCGGTGTGTAGCCGGCCGGCAGCATCTCGACGAACCTGGCCCATTCGCCGCCCTCGGCTGCGGGACCGTTGCCAGCGACGCGGAAGAACCCGTCGTCGGAACCGGTCATCTCAGGCGTGCGATCCATCGGGATCACCGCGCCGGTATCGGGGGCGAGCACCTTGCCGGAGTCGAGTACGAGGTAGGCCGTGCCGCCGGCCACCAGGATGTCGCCCTGGCGCGCCTCGGCGGGAGACACCGGCACGCGGCGCTCGCCCCCTGCGTTGAGCGGGATCCCCGCGGACTCGACGGGCGGAGCATCTTCGGTCAGAGCCAGCATGATCGGCAACGACTGCGGACCGGTCACCATGTCCTTCGAGCCGTCGGGGTGCACCGCGGTGACGACCCCGATCATCCGGTTGCTCTCGCCGTTGTGAACCATGTCGCCGGGCCGGGCACCGTCCGCTGCCACCTCCTGGCCGCGGCGCCGGAAGATCACGCCGTCGGGGACCGGCTCGGTGCCGATGGTCGCGATCTCAGCTGCGAGGCGCGCCGACTCGGCGTCCGGGAAGTCGACCCGGTGCCCTGAGAACCCGACCGGCGTCGGCGCGTCGCCAGTGCGGTCCACGAGCGGGCTCGGATCGGTTACCTGGAACCGGATCCGATCATGCATCGAGCGGTGGCGCTCGCTACCCGAGTTGAGCATGTGGTCGACCAACTCGGCCAGGGTGGTGATCCCGCGCGGCTGGCGGTACTCCGGCCGCAGCATGGAGTCGAGCAGCTGAGCCTCAGGAGAGTCAGGGGCCCACCCGCAGAGATCGGTGAGCTGAGCCAGCACGCTGACCCAAGCGAGGGTCGCATCGCCGATCGCGGTGAGAGGGTCGACCTCGCGCACGTCGTAGCGGCGTGTGAGGTAGTGCACGTCTCTGGCGAGCGAGAATTCGCGGCCGTCTCGCCCGTAGGCGCGGTGCTCGTCCATGACGACAGCGACCTCCGCATTGCCGTACCCGAGCAGGATGTCTCCCGGCCGGGGAGGCGTGAACAGCGACGCCACGCGCGAGGCGAAGTCGGTCTCAGGGAGTGCGGCGCCGGAGTCGGCGGCGCGCTGGGGGTCCGGCTCGGAAGTGGACCCATCGACTCCGTACCCGTCGCCAGTGCCGTACTTCTCCACGAGGTAGCGGCTGGAGGGGGCGAATCGGCCAGGCGTCTGAACGGTGGGGTCGAAGGGCGCCGCTGCTTCTGCAGCGGCGCGCCAGGGGGTCGAGTTCGACTGGTCGAGGGGCAGGAAGGTGAGCGGCTTCGCCGCGAACACGTCGGGCGGCGCTTCGATCACGGAGCGGGCGAACGCCCGCGCGTTGTGGAGGGAGAAGTCTTCGCGGGCGCGCTTGAGCGCCTTGGCCAGCATCTCGGTGCGATTGGTGGCGTGAGCCATGAGAGGAGAACCTCCCTTTCCGTCAGCAGCCACGTCCCCGGCACGTGCCTGCGCGAAAAGGGCAGGTAGTTCAGCCGGAGCATCGCCTTCACGAGGCAGTTCGACCCTGGTGGACCTTCGATCGCCGCCGCCGGGGAGCGGAGCTCAACGAAGATCCGGGCGCGGGCACCGCTCCGGTGCCACTATCTCTAAAGTAGAGATCGGCGATCAGCGGCGCAATGCTGCGCCCAGCATTCGTCTGGGACGGGTGAAGTGGTGGCACTTGCTGATGCGTGCGGGTGTCGGCCGCGCACGGCCTCTACCGGCCGCGGCGTCGTGCGAGCTCAGCAGGCCCCGACCGTGCACGGTTCGTGACTGTGTCGAGCTGCAGCTGCTCTCGGCGTGCCAGCACCTGCAGAGTGATCGACGACTGTCCGTTCGCGCTCTCGACAT
The DNA here is from genome assembly GCF_900104775.1 of Tsukamurella tyrosinosolvens. Classification (NCBI taxonomy): domain Bacteria; kingdom Bacillati; phylum Actinomycetota; class Actinomycetes; order Mycobacteriales; family Tsukamurellaceae; genus Tsukamurella; species Tsukamurella tyrosinosolvens. The sequence continues at coordinate 2,530,564 of NZ_FNSA01000003.1, read as the reverse complement.
CCACTTCGACGATCGCGAGCCACGCACCGGTCGCTTCCAGCAGCCACGCCAGCTGGCGCCCGGGCATGACCCGCTCGAACCGAGCGCCAGCACCACGCTTCCATAGCGGGCGGGCGTCTACCCCCGTGATCGGCAGGCCGATTCCTCCAGGTAGGACGTCGGCGACCGTAACGAGGACCGGTCGGGGTGGATCGAACCGGTGCAACGTCCGGTCCGCGTAGAGCCCCACCCAGTTATCGAACACAGATTCGAGAATAGCCCTCGGCGTCGCGGAACGACAGTGGCGGCGCTCGGCTACGCGGTCGGCGCCTTGAACTTCACCTGGGCGAGTACGCACTCCGCTGCTTCCACGTCGTCGCGCTGACCGAGGTAGACCGGCTGATACAGCGTGGGAGTCGGGGTTGCGTACAGGTAGCGGACCTCGACCACCGATCCGACCGTGGGCACCTCGTGGTTGCTCGGGATCGTCACGTTGCCGACGAAGACGGGGCCGTCGTCGCCATCCAAGGTCAGGCCGACACTGCGCTGCGTGTTGACCGTGCTGACCAGGGCGCTCAAGGTCTCGACGAACTTGAACTTGCGCTGGGTGCCACCGCTGTTGGGCCGTCCGTGGCGGTACACCGCATCCAGGCGCTTGAAGACCACGCCCTCGGCGCCGGCCGCCTTGAGCTCCGCCAGGCGCGCAGCCTTCGCTTCGGGGGCTTCGACGCTCGGGACCGCGGTGATCGCGGAAGCCGCATCGCTGAGGAGCTCGGTCAGCGCGACGTACCGTGCGCTGTACGCCCAGTCGCACGCATCCTGTCCGTGGACGCTGAGCAAGTCGAAGGCATGCAGGCGGTCGCCGATGATCTCGCCGTCGAGGGTGAAGTCGCCATCGATGGCGAGCGCCGCGTCCGCTACCAGCTTCGAGACGCCGACGATCAGTCCGAGCTTGTTGATCGCCTCGACGGTGTCGCCGGTCTTGCGCAGCATCATTCGACGGCCGTCCATCTTCTCCTGCAGGCACCACTCCTCACTGGCGAGGAGCTCGGCCACGGCGTCGTTGTCGACCACGTTGAGCAGCTGGGGGAGCAGCCCCGACGCCTGACGATCGGAGTCGGGGTTCAGGTACGGCGTGCCGTCTTCACCAAAGGTGTATCCCTTGGCCTGCTTCCCACTGATGAGCTTGTCGAAGACCGCCAGCGCCTTGTCGTAGGCGACCGGCGCGGTCGTCTTCGTTCCGGTGGTCAGGGTGGAGCCGCGGCGCCCGTACGCGAAGGTGACGACGAAGCCGTCGCCCTTCGGCTCGATGCGGGCGTGATACTCCTTGTCGCTGGATCCGTTGGAGTAGTACAGGCTGGCTGACTTGGCTTCGTCGGTCGTGGTCACGTCTTCTCCTGAGGTTGGGCGCTCGCTTCAATCAGTATCTCTAAAATAGAGACTACATCGACTGGCTGACAGGTTTCGGAGAACGGGCGCGAACGGCCGACACGACACGCCGACGACGCGCCCAGCGGCACGCTGCTGGTCGCCTCATCGAAACCGGTGTACCGTTCAGGTCGCAGTAGCCGCTTCATGGGCTGCGGCACGGCACCCGCGAGGGTGTGCTGGCAGGGGCACCTGCTGGCCGTTGCAGGACGATGTCCCGGAGGCTCCTATAGCCACCACCCCGGGTGTGGTCGGTGATGTGTACCGCGGAACTCAAGCTTCGGCGCTGCTCGTGATACTCGGAACCCCACGAGACGTGCTCGCACGGACTGGTTGCTCCAGCCGGCGGCAGTCACGCGCCCCTCAAGGAGTGAGGACTCGGCGCAAGGATCCAGCCAAGGACCAGACATGTCTGATTCGCCCTACTTCGACCCGTTCGACGTCGCTGTCCCGTTCAAGGACGACCACGAGCCGATGGACGTCCACGTCGTCAACCTCCCGCGCGAGCTGCCCAAGCCCGCGCAGACCCGCACGGTCACCCGAGCGGCCCGCGTTCTTCACGAGCACCTGGTGAACGCGAGCACGGGCACCGACGCCACGGCGAGCCTCGAACTCGCGGACTGCGCGGCGATCGTCGCGTCCACCTCCGAGCCGGAAGCCGAACGAGTCGCAGGCTCGGTCGACACCGCCCTGAAGACCTCGGTGGCGGGAGACACTGCGCTCACGTACCTGAACACGAAGCTGTTTCTCACCTCGCTGATGCCGATCCTGCAGCCCCGCGCGGCCGACACGCCGTCGAAGCTCGCGGCACCGGTGGTCAAGGGGCGGCGTGTGGCCGAGGGCCCGCAGGCCGCGTTCTTCCTCGAGTTCGACAGCGAGGAGCATCTGCGGGCGCACATCATGGAGGCGATCGAGCAGACCCTCGCCGCGGGCATGGACCTGCGCGCCTCGATTCTTCAGCACGGGGTCTCGGAGGACGTCACAGTCGCCGTCGCGACCATCGTCCTGCGCGACACCGACGAGGAGTTCACCTCGCTGATCGTGCGGGATGGCCTCACCCGCACCACCAACGCGTTGCGTGCGGCCCTCGGCAATGAGGTCACCGACCGCGAGCTCCCTGCGCGCGTCGCCGACATCCTGCTCGCCAAGTCGGGGCCGGCCACCGGCCCCGACGGGAACTCGCGCGCTCGCCGGAAGGGCCGCGCCGCCGAGCAGGACAAGCTCCGGGCCCAGTTCGCGGCGGCCGCCGCCGACACCCGTGATCCCATGCTGGTCCGCACCGGTCAGACCGCCATGCTCCCGGTGCGCATCGTCACCTCCATCCACCGGTTCGGTGGCCTGCCCACGGGCGAAGCGGCAGCGACGGTGTTCCCCGACGCAGTGGCCTCGGCCGTCGCGCAGATCCACTCGCTGTCCAAGCCCTGGTCGCCGACGGCGATCGGTGCGAACGCGATCAGGCAGGCGCTGCAGCGGCTCCAGGCCCGAGAGGCCATCGACTCGACCGTCGCCGACGTCGCGCTCGGCATGGCCCCGTTCAGCTTCGACGGTGTCGACGTCTCGGGCGAGGACCTCACCGTGCGTCTTGACCCCGATCACGAACCTGAGATCGACCTCGAGCTGCAGCGTGGAGTGCTCTTGCTCTCGGCGCTCTCGCAGGGCGATACCTTCACTCTGGTCAAGGCGCAGCTCCGCAGCATCCGAGGGATGTCACAGGTCAACAAGATCAAGTACGCCGACATGATCTCGACGGTCGTGGCCGGATCGATCCCGGTGCACAAGCCGAGCTCGCGGACGAACGGGACGAAGGCGTGGAAGGCCGGCGGCCCGCTGCCGCACAGCCTCTACGGGACGGGTTGGTCGGCGCTGACCCCTACGCATTACGCCGATCTGGTTCCGTTCGCGCAGGATCCCGAGAGCGAGCACTACGACGACGCGAGGGCGACGCTCGCGGCGGCAGGAGGCCTTGCACTCGTCAGCGACGGCATCCTGCTGACCGCCTCCGGTTCGACGACGACGGGTCTGGACAAGACGCTGACCTTCCTCCGTCGCCAGCCCAGCATCATCGTCGACAAGCTCCTCGACAGCCCGCGCGGGCTGTGGGTGCTCGCCCACGCAGCGGATTCCTTCCAGTCCGATGCCGAGGCGGTCAACAGCTTCCCGGTCGGCGCAACGTCGAGCCGGATCCTGGCGTCCTCGGACCCGTACAAGCTCGCGTTCCCTTCGGACGAGGACCCGCAGGTACCGCGGAAGGTCGCGCACGCCGACAACCTCTACGACCTCGTGCGGATCGAAGCGGACCTGCTGGTCGATGCCGACGAGAAGGCCGCCGCGCCTTCGCCTGCGCGAACCGTGACCCCCGGTGAGGAAGCCGACCAGCTCGCACAGGAGATCAGCACCCGCTTCGAGGACCTGACCAAGCTCACCACGAAGCTCCGCGGTCTCGCGGCGGACAACGAGCTGGAGGCCTTCGGCGGCGCGGTTACCCGCGAGCTGTGGGAGCAGTGCCGCGACGATGCCCTCGCCCTCCTGACTGAGATCAACGGGATGCGTCCGCGGGACGAAGACGCATTCGACGAGGAAGACGGCGAGGACAACGAGGAGAACGAGGAGAACGAGGAGAACGAGGCCGGCGATGACGCGTAACGCGAACGGGACTCGCCGCCTCAAGGCGGACGCTCGAGCGGGACGCGGACTTCAGGCCTTGGCTCGCGAGTTCCACGTCCATCTGCGTGAGGGCGCGACCGAGCGCTCGGTGCTCGCCGCGCACCCGGTGTCACAGCTCCCGTCCGAGAAACCGTTCGGCCCGCAGGTCTACGTCGTGCTCGACGCAGCCGGGACGCCCGCCTACGTCGGCCAGACTTCGCAGGCACTCCGGGAGCGCTTCCGCGGGCACCTCCGCAGCCCCGACAAGTCCGCGGTCTTCGCGTGCGTCGCGACGATCCCACTCGACCCGGACACTCCGGCTCTGGTGGTGAACCGGATCGAACGAGTCGCACGCACCCTGCTCCGCCCCACGATGGGTCGCGCATGGCCGGTCGGGCGCACGTGACCATGCACCGCTGACCGAGGAGAGCCCCTCTTACCCCCACGGGTGAGAGGGGCTCTGCCACCTCCGCTTGAGTCCCGCGGGCCATCTCCCGACGCGCCCGAGGGTCGCGCCGTGCAGCGCACAGCGCAACCTGCGCCCATGAAGAGTCACGGAGATGGGCGCAGGGGCCTCGTCGCGCTTCTCGCTGCCACAGTGGTTGCGGCCTGCACAACGACGTCGGCCGCGGCGCCGGCGCTGTACGCGGACGGTGTCCTGCCGGTGGGCGACGGCAAGTACGTCACCGACGGACCCCGCGCCGGCTACGTCTACATGTGCGGCGACTTCGCCTCGTCGCTCGGTCGGGCCGGGATCGGGGGAGCGAAGTCGCGCGGCCCCTGGTTCACACCCGACGGGAAGGGGTACCGGCCCGCGGACAAGCCCCATGTCCGCGGTGAGGTGTCGGTTCCGGGACAGTTCGACGTCCGCATCGCCGGCGGCACGCGGGAGATCTCCACGAACGGACTGCCGCAGGTGCATCCCGTCGGCAACTTCCCCGTCGCGCTTGACGACCCGGTGCGGGCCATCGACCCGAACCCGAACACCATCGCCGAGCGCAAGGTCCTCTACGCGCTCCCCGTGTCGCCAGCAGCTGCATCGCGACCCGGCTGCATCCGGGAGCAGGTGGGCGTCATGCTGCGCTCGGCTGCACTCCTGAGCCCGGTCGACGCGGAAGGCAGGGATGCAGTCGCGTGGGAGGTGCAGGACCGGTGCGATGGCCACCCCGAGCCCAGCGGCCAGTACCACTTCCACGGCCCCAGTCAGTGCCTGCCCGGAACCGAGACCGCTCGGGTGATCGGGTACGCCCTCGACGGATTCCCGATCACCGGCTCGCGGGACGTCCGCGGGCGAGAGGTCTTCTCCCGCGACCTCGACCAGTGCCACGGCGGCGCTGCGGAGTACATCGACACCGACGGTCGCGTCGTTCGCGGGTACCGGTACGCCTTGACGCGTGATTGGCCGTACTCGGTCAGCTGCTTCACTGGCGGATCGGAGAGTCCGCTCGCGCCTGGGCGGCAGAGCAATCCGACGGGCCCTGCGGCAGGGACGGCCGACGGCACAGGCTTCACACTGCCGGCGGCCGACCACCCGCACTAGTGGGGCTAACCCGCTCTGACCTGCGAGTGTCGCGTCCTCCACTCTGTGGGAGGATACCGCCATGAGCGAGCAGCACGCGGAGCACCGTAAGCCCAAGGGGCACGCGAAGTTGTCGGAGCTGACGCTCCTCGTCGTCGTTCCCGGCACACCCCCGAAGGTCCAGGCGTACACCGAGGATCAGCGCAGCGAGGCCCAGGCGTTCGCGGCCAAGCACGATGTCGCGGTTCGAGAGCTTCCGTCGATCGACTGACCGCCCACGCGGGCCCGGCTACAGGTCGGCGATGGAGACGTCCGCGACCTCGCCGGTGCCGGGCACCGTCCACCAGATCACGCCGTCCCAGTCCGCGAGGCCGCCGGCGAGCTCGGTCCGCCGCGGTGGGTACTGCGCGCGTAGGTCCGCGTCCTCCTGCGCCGCGCGCCGGCGCGCCTGTTCCTCCGCGGCCACGCGGTGATCCGTCGCCTGCTGCTGGGCCCGCTGCCAGGCACTTGCGGATGCCGCCTGCGCCGCGGCTTCGTCGGCCGCGGCCTGGCGGCGCTCGCGCTGCAGGCGCTCCGCGTGCTCGGCCGCCTCGCGTGAGGACTCGAAGTTGCCGCCGTTGAGCCTGCTGACCACGGCGTCCGCGTCCTCTTGGTCGTGGTAGCGGCTGTGCTCCTGCCAGGTCCCGTTGTGGTAGCTGCCCACGATATACGTCGGCCGCAGCAGCCCGGACTCCACCTTCCAGCTGTAGCTCATCGCGTCTCCTCGCCGGTCAGGGTCACCCGGAATCGGCCGCCGATCGGCTCGTCGACCGTGATCGACGACGCCCGCAGCCCGCTGCGCAGCACCTCCGCCGAGCGGCGCCACACCCCGAGGGTCTGCCCCGGGAGGCCGTCGAAGTCGAGGATGAGCGCGCCGGCCGTGTAGCCCACGCGCAGCAGCGGAGGCACGCGCACGGTCGTCAGCTCCTGGTTGCCGGCCGGCGTGGGAACCGTCTGCACCACGATGCCGGCCAGGCCGGCGATCTCCAACGTGCTGGCGAAGTCGACCGGGTTGCGCAGGATCGGGAAGGTGCGGGCGAAGTTCGTGCGCAGCTGCTCGGTCGCGACGAGCGTGCGGGCCGCGCTCCGCGCCTGATCCCCGTCGACGCCGGCCGGCACCGGCTCGGTGACCGGCATCCCGGCGCGCATCGTGGCCGCGGCGTCGTCGATCCACCGCTGCCGTTCCTCGTCGAGCGCGCGTTGCGCGGCTTCAGCCTCTGCGCGCTCGGCGGCGGCGGCGCGCATCCGCTCGCGGCGCTCGATCGCCGCGTTGTCCCGCTTGGCGCGCTCGGCGGGGGAGTTGTGCTGGATGAGCGCGGCGATGATCAGGGCGGCGATCGCGACGCCGCCGACCTTGAGCCACGAGTCGCGGTCGCCGTCCTTGAGCTTCTCGACGAAGGAGCGGTTCTCCAGGCGCCGGTACTCGGCTTGCTGCATCTCGCACTCGGAGGTCTTGAGCTCCTCGAGCATTCGTCCCATGGATCCCGGCGTAGCGGTCGACGTCGCAGCGGTGCTGCAGGTCGGCTTCGTCGGCGCCGCGGCGCACCCTGCCAGCATCAGCGCGCCGAAGAGGAGCATCCCCAGGAGCAGCACCGCTCGCCCGCGCCCCGCTGGCCCACCTGCTTCTGTGTCCCCCATGGGAGACATTCAAGCGTGGCCGTTCGGATCCGGCAACGCGTTGGAGATCTCCGCGCCCCGCGCAGGTGCGATCACCTGTTCGATTTAGCCTCCGCGCATGCTCGCGTTCCTCCTGCACCCGATGGTCCCGTTCGCGGCGGACGTGGTCTTCCTCTGGTGGCTGTTCAACCAGCGCGGGGCCCGTCCCGTCGCCCCGAAGATGGACCGCTCGACCGCCCGACTGGGCGATCTCGCTGCCGACGGCTCGGCCAAGACGAGCAAGCCCGAGAAGAGTGTGCGCGAGGTGATCGAGCGCGCCGGATACCGCACCTACCCGCAGGGCACGATGATGTGCATGGGGTACGACAGCGCCGGCAAGAAGCGCTTCTTCACTCCCGACATCCTGCTGCAGCGCCCCTTCGCCGTGGTTGAGTACGACCCCGCGCATTGGCACGGCGCCCCCGAGAAGGTCGCCGAGGACGTGATGCGCAACCGCTTCTACGCCCGCGCGGGCCTGAAGATCATCCGGGTGCGAATCGACGGGACGCAGGCGCTCGGCCCGAACGATGTCGTGATCGCCGAGTCTGAGTTCGATGCCGCCCGAGACGGCGCCGCGGTGCTGCGCGCGATCGGACGAGCCCGCGAAGTGCCTTCGAACTACTGGGACAACATGGCGGTCTAAGGACGCGACACGTGCAGGTCAGCGTGTCCACGGGCCATTATTTTAGAGACCTGGGGATGCTGCGCATTGGACGTCTCACTGGGGCGAGGCCATCCTCGGACTGGCGCATGAGCACGAAAGAGAGCTCCCGCCTGGGCAATGCGTCTAGAGTGCGATCTGCGAGAGCGCGCGTCCGCCATGACGTTGCAGGAACCGCCCGCCGCACCGTAGTCTCTGTTTTGGAGAGTCGCGGTTGATGCCAAGCGGAAGAGGAGCCGGTGATTCGGAAGAGCGAGAGAACGACCACACTCGGGGGCTTGAGCGCTGCGGTGCTGGCCCGCCGACCGTTCCGCACAGTCCCGCAGGACAACGCGTTCGGCCTCGCGGTTCAACCTGCAGCCAAAGGGGCACCCCTGATTGCCTCCCTGAAGAGGTCAGTAGTGCGCCGGAGAGGTCGATCGGTCCAGGAACTCCTCAAGTGCATCCTCCGAGATCAGGACCCTGCGGCCGATCTTCACGGAGGCGACTTCTCCCTGGCGAACGAGGCTGTAGACGTGCCCCTTCGAGAGGTGAAGGCGCTCTGCCACTTCCTGCGCGGTGAGCATCACGCGCCCGGGAGGGCGTTGTTCGGCGGGCTGGCTCCGCGCCGCCGCGATGAGCGTGGCGATCGCGCTGTCGAGCTCCTGCATGGTTCCTCCTCCGGAGTGGTGGTGCGGGAACTCTGCACCACCACGCGGTGGTGCAACGACTACGGCGCGCTTTTGGAAGTCGCTGAGCGCGGAGACGAGGCGTGAGTGTCATCCGAGAGCATCTGAGTGAGATTGAGTGAGATCGAGTGAGGAGAGCGAGTGAGCAGCGGAACGAGCAGTAGGCATTGCCAGATCACACCGGTTGAAGTCGGCCCAGGTGAGCTTCGGTTCGAAGTCCGCGCAGAGTCGCAGCTGGCCAATGGGCGTCGGAAACAGACCAAGCGGCGAGTGCGGACGATGGACGAGGCCGTGCGGTTGACTCAGACGTCGACCGCACCTACCAACAGGGGGTAGGCCCGCTTGGCACGGATCCCCGACTACGTCGAAGTCGTGACGCTGCCGTCCGGCGAACGCCGGTACGAGGTTCGCGTGGAGCTCCCACCGCGCAACGGGAAGCGCCGGCAGAAGAAGAAGCGGACGCGAACGATCGAGGAGGCGAAGGACTTCTACAGCCGGCACGTCGCAGTAACGCGGTCGTCGTCGCGACTCGCACCCTCGAAGATCACGGTGCGCATGGCGATCGACCAGTACGTCGAGCAGCTGGACGTGGCGCCCAACACGCTCAACTCCTACGTGAACAACCTTCGTCCAGCGATCGACCTTCTGGGGGACATGCGCTTGCAGAAGGTCGAGCCGAAGGACGTCGCGCGCCTGGTCTCGACTCTTCGGAAGGGTGGGATGTTGGCCGGCGATTGGCGGCGACCGCCCGGCACCGCGGTTCCGTGGACGCCGTACCGGATGAAGCCCTGGAAGCAGAGTTCGGTGAACGGGACGATCCACTGCCTCCGCGAGGTCTGGAAGATGGAGATGAGTGCGGGTGTCGCCACGTACAACGTCCCCGCCACCGTCCGTCGCGACCCTGTCGAGCTTCCAGTCCGCTCCACGCTGACCGCGGCGCAGGTGACCGTCCTGTATCGCGCAGTCGCGAACGACAGGCTGGAGCACATGTTCTACCTGGCACTACATGGGCTCCGCCGAGGTGAGGTCGCAGGTCTTCGATGGAGCGATGTAGACCTCGAGTCCGAGATTCCGACGATCTCGATCAGTAGCCAGCGCACCACTAACCGCGGCGCTGTCACCGTTCGCCAGACGAAGAGTCGCTCGTCAACACGCACTTTGCCCATCCCGTCCACATTGCTGCCCGTCCTCCGCCGGGCCAAGAAGCGTGCGGAGTCCGAAGCGGCGGTTGCGGGCACCCAGTGGTCGAACTCTGGCTACCTCGTCTCGAAGCCGCTCGGCGAGGCCTACCATCCCAACTATCTCGGCGAGCTGTGGCAGAAGGCGCTTGCTGACGCCGGACTCCCACGTGTGCGGTTCCACGACGCACGGCACACCTGCGGAACGCTCATGCATCTCAACGGTGTGCCAATGGCAGTCATTGCCGCGTGGCTCGGGCATGCCAACCCGACGATCACACAGCGCATCTACGCGCACAGCCAACAGGACGCGCTGCGTCTCGGCGGCGAACTCTTGTCGACGCTCACTGCTCTCGACGGCGACAAGTCGAAGCCCTCCGAGAACGCCAAGAAGGGTCGATCCAACACCCGTCGAAATGCGATAGTAGTCAGAGGAAAGGCGCGGTCGCTCAAGGCTCCGTCCAATCATCGAGCACCGTCCGAGAGTCGCCCTCCAGGCGAATAGCCTCTCGATCTCTGCAGTCCCGCCACTTCGCGCCGAATTACCTTGCCGATAGTGTCAGAATGTGTCACTTCGCCATCCTCGGAAGAGCTACCCGACGAGAAGGCGAAGACCGTTATCCGGTATACTGGAGACGAAACCCAGGCATTGCGAATGGGGTGCGCAATGGCCTTGACCAGGGATGATACCCCTCAGTTGGAGGGCAAATGACCGTATCGATCCTGATCGCGGCAGGTGCCGCGGTGATCGTGATCCTGCTCGCCCTGTGGATCTTCTTCCACAACTACATCAAGTCGCCGCCCGACCAGGTGGCCATCTTCACCGGCCGCGGCGAGATGAAGGTCGTCCGCGGCGGCGCCCGGTTCAAGGTGCCCGGCCTCGAGCGCGTCGACTACATGCCGTTGCGCCCCTTCGAGATCCGGATCGCGCTCAGCAACGCCCGCAGCATCGACGGCGTGCCCGTCGAGCTGCAGGCCGTCGGTCTCGTGCGCATCGGCACCACCGACGAGATGACCCGCACCGCGGCCCAGCGGTTCCTCACCGCCAACATGGGCGAGCTCGAGAACCAGATCAACGAGATCCTGGCGGGCAGCCTCCGCGGCATCGCCGCCACCATGACCGTCGAGCAGCTCAACAGCAACCGCGAGGCCCTCGCCCGCGGCGTGGTCGACGAGGCCGGCGGCGACCTGTCGCGCATCGGCATGGAGGTCGACATCCTCAAGATCGCCGGCATCGAGGACCGCAACGGCTATCTCGAATCGCTCGGCCAGAAGCGCATCGCCGAGGTCAAGCGCGACGCCGACATCGGCAAGGCCGAGGCCGAGCGCGACTCGCTCATCCGCTCCGCCGACGCCCGCCGCGCCGGGGAGATCGCGCAGACCGAGGCCGAGACCGCGATCGCCGAGGCCCAGCAGGGCCGCGACGTGCGCATCGCCCAGCTCCGCGCACAGACCGAGGCGCAGAACGCCGAGGCCGACCAGGCCGGCCCGCTCGCCAAGGCGAAGGCGGAGAAGGCCGTCGGCATCGCACTCGAGGAGGCCGAGGCGGCCCGCGTCGAGGCCCGCACCGAGGTCGAGCGCAAGCGTCGCGCGCAGGCCGAGGCCTCGCTCGACGCCGACGTCATCGCGCCCGCCGAGGCCGCCCGCCAGGCCGCCGTCGCGCGCGCCGAGGGCGAGCGACAGGCGGCGATCCTGGCCGCCGAGGCGACCGCGGAGTCGACCCGCCTCGACGGCGAGTCGAAGGCGCAGGCCCGCAAGTCCGCCGCCGCGGCCCTGGAAGCGGAGCTGCGCGCCGACGCCGCCGGTAAGCAGGCCCAGGCCGAAGCGTTCAACCAGTACAACGCGGAGGCCGTCCGGCTGCTGCTCGCGCCGCAGGTGCTCGCCACCGTCGAGGCGTCGGTCCGCGCGCAGTCCGAGGCGACCGCCGCGATCGACAGCATCAACATCATCGGCGGCGGCGGGAACGACGCCACCGGCGGCCTGCTCGGCCTCTCGGGCCAGTCGGTCGCGGCCGTCGTCGCGGCGCTCAAGTCCCAGGGCATCGACCTGGGCCAGCTGCTCGGCGCCGCCCCGGGCGAGACCGTCGTGGTCGACGAGTAACCGACCGTGAAGCCCGGCGACGCCGAGGCGCTGCGCCTCGCGGTGGGCCTGCTGGAGCAGCGACTCCGGCAGCTGCCCGCCGCGGGGCTGCGCGGATCCGAGCTGTTCGTGCTCGCCACCGTCGAGGCGCTCGGCGTCGACGCCTTCCCGACGGCGATCGGGGACCGGCTCGCGATGAAGCGGTCCAACGTGTCGACGGTCGTCACCGACCTGCGGCGCCGCGGTTTCCTCGAGGGCGACGCCGACGGATCCGACGGCCGGCGGCGGCCCGTCGCCCTGACGGACCGCGGGCGGGAGGTCCTGCACGCCCGCGACGCCGCGCAGGACGCCTGGCTCGTGGAGACCGGGAGCGCACAGCTCACCGCCGACGAGGCCGCCCGCCTCCGCGACGCGGTGCCGCTGCTCCTGCGCCTGGCGGCGGGGCCGGGCCCCGGCGGATGAGAATCATCGCGAGCGCAACCCTGATGGCCGCCACCGGGCGGCGATAACCTCAACCGCGTGAGTGGTCTCTTCTCCTTCCCGAACCCGGTCAACGAGTACGCGGCCCGCGCGACCGCCGGCCTCGTCGTCATCCTCGCGGTGGTGACGATCGTCGCCGGGCAGTGGTGGCTGTACGCCGCGCTGGCGATCGGGTTCGCGCTGCGCGTCGCGGGCGGGCCCCGGTACTCGCCCTTCGGCCGGCTGTCGGTGCACGTCATCGCTCCGAAGCTCGGCCCGGCCAAGCTGGTCCCCGGTCCGCCGAAGCGGTTCGCGCAGACCATCGGCCTCGCGTTCTCGACGGTGGCCCTGGTCCTGTTCCTCACGGGCAACACCGTCGCGGCGCAGATCGTGCTCGGCCTCCTCGTCGTGGCGGCTCTGCTCGAGTCGGCCGCGGGCGTGTGCCTCGGCTGCGTCGTCTTCGGCTGGCTGCAACGCCGCGGCGTCATTCCGGCCTCGGTGTGCGAGGCCTGCGCGGGCGTGAACACCACGCCGCCCACCCTCACCGTGCCGCAGTAGCCCGCACACACCCCGGACGAAAGAACGCCGCCGCGGATCCCTCCGCGGCGGCGTTCGTCTGTCAGGGTGCGTCCCTCCCGGAGGAGGTCAGATCTGGCCGACGATCTCCTCGGCCCACTCGACGGCCTTCTCGTCCACGTCGTCGGTGCCGGAGTTGTCGTGCTCGAAGCGGTCGCCCACCTGCGTGGCGCCCAGCCCCGTGAGGTGCTTGACGATCGTCTTGCCGCCGGCGTTGTAGGTGTCGACGTAGATGGAGTCGCCCAGGCCGAAGACCGCGAAGCGCAGGCCCGTGAGGTCGGGCGCGGCCTCGAGCAGGTCCTCGAAGAACTCGGTGGTGCCGGCGGGCAGTTCGCCCTCGCCGTACGTGGCGCACGAGAAGACGTGGAAGTCCGCGGGATCCAGCGCGTCGATCTCGCCGTCCATCATGTCGTGCAGCTCGACGGAGCCGGCCTTGGCGAACACGGTGTACATGGCGTTCGCTGCGCCCTCGGCGGTGCCGGTCGAGGAACCGTAGAAGATGTGAACAGACATGGGACGATATTCTAGCCAAGGCTCACCTCGTGGTGTGAGCTGCATCCTGTCGGTGTGACGTCCTAGGCTTGCCGCCATGCCTCACGCCCCGCTGTCCGACGGTGCCCGGCTCGCCTACACCGTGCACCCCGCGGCGCCCGGCGCGAGCGGTCCCGGGGTGCTGCTGTTCGCCGGTCAGGCGCTCGCCGGATCGTCGTGGGCGCCGGTCGTCGACGTCTTCCGCGCCGCCGGGCCCGTCATCACCTTCGACCATCGTGGCATCGGCGCCAGCGACGACGTCTTCCCGCGCGGGTGGAGCACCCGGGACTGCGCCGCGGACGCCCTCGCCGTGCTCGACGCGGCCCGCGCGGACGGCGCGATCGGCGACGCCGTCGACGTCTACGGCTTCTCCATGGGCGGCCGCGCCGCGCAGTGGCTCGCCGCCGACCACCCCGGCCGGATCCGGCGTCTCATCCTCGGCGCCACGACGGTCGGCGACGCCCACGGCGTCGCGCGCCCCAGCGAGGTGCTCCGCATCCTCGTCCGCTCGGACCGCCGGGCGCTGCTGGAGCTGTTCTTCACCCCGGACTGGCTCGCCGCGCACCCCGAGGCGGCCGAGGCGATCCTCGCGCAGCCGCGGTCCCTCCCGGCGCAGCGCGCGCACTTCGCCGCGAGCACCGACCACGACGCCGCGGCCGCCCTCCCGTGGATCGAGGCGCCGACCCTCGTCCTGCACGGCGCCGACGACCGCATGTGCCCGGCCGAGAACGCCGAGATCCTCCGCGCCGGCATCGACGGTGCGCGGATGCGGGTGTACCGGGGCGTGCGGCACGGCTACCACCTGCAGGAGCCCGCGGCCACCGTCGACGCCCTGGACTTCCTCACCGCGCCCTGACCCGCCACTGCTACCGTCCACCCATGGCGGACTACGGCAGCTTCCAGGACGGGATCTACGCGGAGGGGCTGCTCGCGAAGCACCGCCACTTCCCCTACACCTTCGGCGATCTCGAAGCGCGGGCGCAGCAGGTGCTCGACCACTCCCTCTTCGACTACGTGCGCGGCGGCGCCGGCGACGAGACCACGCAGGACGCGAACGTCACCGAACTGCGTCGCTACGGCTTCGTCCCGCGGATGCTGCGCGACCGCAGCGTGCGCGACCTGTCGACCACGTTCCTCGGCGCCGAACTCGACGCCCCGGTGATCCTCTGCCCCGTCGGCGTGAACGGCCTGGTCCACGAGAACGGCGACCTCGAGGTCGCCCGGGCCGCCGCCGAACTGAACGTGGCGGCGATGTACTCGACGCTGTCGGAGGCGCCGCTGGAGGAGATCGCGGACGCCCGCGGCGACTCCTTCGCCGCCTTCCAGCTGTACCCGACCAAGGACGATCAGCTCACCGACAGCCTGGTGCGCCGCGCCGACAAGGCCGGTTTCGACGCGCTCACCATCACCCTCGACACCGGCAGCCTGGGCTGGCGCCCGCGGGACCTGGGCAACGGCTACATCCCGTTCCTGCGCGGCCGGTGCCTCGCCAACTACCTCTCGGACCCGCGGTTCATCGAGCTGTGCGGCGTGGAGAACCCGCCGCCCCTGCATGCGGGGATCGTCTGGTCGTCACTGTTCAGCAAGCCGACCTTCTCGTGGGACGACGTGGCCCGCCTCCGCCGGATCACCGACCTGCCGATCATTCTCAAGGGCATCTGCCACGCCGAGGACGCGCGCAAGGCGGCGACTGAGGGCGTCGACGCGATCGCGTGCTCCAACCACGGCGGCCGGCAGGCCAACGGCGGGCTGCCGGCGGTGAGCCATCTCGAGGGCGTCCTCGACGCGGGCCTGCCCGTCACCTTCGACAGCGGCGTCCGCGACGGCGTCGACATCCTGCGCGTCGTGGGCCTCGGCGCGACGCTCGCCGGCATCGGCCGCCCGTACGTCTACGGGCTCACCCTCGGCGGCGCCGCGGGCGTCGAGCACGTGCTCCGCTCGATGCTGGCGGAGGCCGACCTGACGATGGCCGCGGACTGTCTGACCACCCTCGCCGACCTGCACGTCGTCAAGCGGTGACCGGCGTCGGGGCCGGCGTCGACTTCGACTGGTTCGGCTTCGAGGACGCGGTCTGCACGGAGCTGCGCACCGTCGCGCGGGCGCTGGTCTATCAGGCCGACGGCGAGCTGCCCTACGCGTACGCGCTGACCACCTTCTACGCCGAGCAGGGGTCGGTGATCCTGCTGCCGTACCCGGCGCTGGGCACCGTCGAATCCGTTCCGCCGCGGGAGCTGTGGGACCCGCCGGCGTGGCCCCGCCGCGACGGTGAATGGGCGCGGCGCCCGCCGCTGGACGATTGGCAGGACCGGCTGAACGACGCCGTCGAGGGCCTCGACGACGCGGCGTGGACCGCCGCGTACGCGCGCTACGGGTACGCGCTGCTCGGGGCGATGCGACGGGCGAAGGCCGAACTTGTGGCTGAGGACGCCTTCCCCCGGGAGATCGTCTGCCTGCTGGACGACGAGGACGGCGAGCTGCTCGTGAAATCGGCCTCGGAGCAGGAACTTCGGGGTTACTGGGCGGCCCGCGCGGAGTAGCCTCCTTGCAATGACGTTCTCGACGCTGGCGCTGGTCACGGCGCTGGGGCTGCTGGGCCCGCTGCTCGCCGCGAAGCGGTCGTGGCACCTGCCGCTGATCCTGGGGCCGATGCTGGCGGGCGTGGTCTTCGGCGCCACGGGTTTCCGGGTGCTGGACGCCACCGAACCGACGTTCGCGTTCCTCGCCGACATCGGCTTCGCGATCGTCATGTTCGTCGCCGGAACGCACGTCCCGGTGCGCGATCCCGCGGTGCGGTCGGCGCTGGGCTCGGGCGCGATCCGCGCCGCCGCCGTCGGCGTCATCGCCGCGGTCCTCGGCACCGCCCTGGCGGCGGCCTTCGACATCGGGCACGCCGCGTTGTACGCGGTGCTCATGGCCTCGTCGTCGGCGGCCGTCGTGCTGCCGGTCATCAACGACAACCACCTCACCGGCAAGCCGGTGCTGGCACTCACCGCGCAGGTCGCGATCGCCGACACCGTGTGCGTCGTCGCGTTGCCGCTCGTCATCGACCCGCCCACAGCGGGCCGGGCCGCTCTCGGCGCGCTCGCGGTGGGCGGCGCGGCGTTCGTGCTCTACTTGCTCCTGCGCTGGTCGGAGAACAGCGGCCTGCGGGACCGGCTCGAGGCCTTCTCGGAGCAGCGCGAGTTCGCCCTGCAGCTGCGGATCAGCCTCGTGGCGCTGTTCCTGCTCGCGGCGATCGCCACCACCATGCACGTCTCGGTGATGCTGGCCGGCTTCGCTCTGGGCCTGGCCGTCTCCTCGGTGGGGGAGCCCCGGCGGATGGCGGCGCAGCTCTTCGCGCTCGGTGAGGGCTTCCTCGCGCCGCTGTTCTTCGTCTGGCTGGGCGCCCGGGTGAATCTCCGCGACCTGGTCGAGCACCCGTCGTTCATCCTGCTCGGCCTCGCCCTCGGCTTCGGCGCGATCGGCGCGCACGTCGCGATGCGGTTCGCGGGCCTCCCGATCCCGCTCGGCGTGCTCGCGGCCGCGCAGATCGGGGTCCCCGTCGCCGCGGTCACCGTCGGCGAGCAATTGCACTTGTTCGCCGCGGGCGAGGGCGCCGCGCTGATCCTCGGCGCCCTCGTCACGATCGGCGGGGTGTCGCTCGCCGCCGGTCCGGCCGCTAGCTCCGCAGCGACTGCTCCACCCGGGCCAGCGTCTCCCGGAGCGCGTCCGGCGCATCCGTCGTGAAGATCGCGGTCTCGCCGGAGTCCTTGACGACGGCGTCGCGCACCCGCTGATCGTGGTACAGACCCGCGAGCGCGGTGTAGTCGCCGGTGCGGGGATCGTTCTCGCGGGCGGCGAAGACGTTGACGTACTGCGCCAGGTCGGGGCGGCGCGGATCGTCGGTGTAGATCGAGTCCTTGCTCGTCAGGCCCAGTTTCACCGCGAAGGTGTCGTCGACGAAGCCGGCGTCGACGCTGTCGAGCGACGGGCCGATCTGGGTGGGATCCAGCGTGACGAGCGTGACCTTGGACCGTGCCCGGTCGACGTCGGCCAGGGTGGACTGCCAGGTACCGGCGCCGTCGCGGAAGGTCACGAGCCCGGCCGCCTTGAGGCTGAGGAGGGGACGGATCTGGTTGGCGGGGTTGTCCGACAGCGCGATCGTGGCGCCCTGCGGCAGCGCGTCGATCGAGCGGTGCCGCTTCGAGTACAGCTGCAGCGGGTAGATCTGGGTGGCGCCGACGGGGGTGAGCCGGACGCTGTTCTTGACGTTGTACGCGGCGAGGTAGCGCACGTGCTGGAACTGGTTGAGGTCGATGGATTCGTCGGCGAGGGCGGGGTTCGGGGCGTTGTAGTCGGAGAAGGACACGAGCTTCACGGAGTAGCCGTGTTCCTTCGCGACGTCGGTGAACACCTTCCAGTGGGGCTTGCCGACGTCGACCACGCCGAGGGTGATCTCGTTCGAGGGGGCGTCGCTCGTGCAGGCGGTGGTGCCGACCGCGACGAGGGACAACAGGACTGCGAGGAGGGCGGTAGCCGTTCGTTTCACGAGGGCTCACTGTGCAGCACCCCACGCCGCGCGGAAAGGGTTGCGGTCACGGTGATCCCGCGACCTCAGCCGAGCGCGTAGTCCACGACGACCGGTGCGTGGTCGGACAGGCGCTCCTCGGGCGAGGCCTCCTTGTCGACCACGACGGACCGCGCGGTGCGCGCGAGCCGCGGCGTCGCGAGGTGGTGGTCGATGCGCCAGCCCACGTCCTTGGTGAAGGACTCGCCCGCCCAGCTCCACCACGACAGCGGGCCGGGGCGGTCGCCGTGCAGCGCGCGCACCACGTCGACGAGGCGCCGTGGGCCGAGCCGCGCCCCCAGCCACTCGCGCTCCTCGGGGAGGAAGCCCTCCATCTTCTGCGCCGGCCGCCAGTTCGTGACGTCGTGCGGCAGATGCGCCAGATTCAGGTCGCCGAGCAGCAGGAACTCGCGCCCGGCGGCGAGCGCGGCCCGTCGGTTGCGGTCCAGCTCGCGCGCGAAGGCGTCGAGGAAGCGCATCTTCCGGGCGTGTTTGGCGCCGCCGTCGGGCGTGTCCCGCATGTTCCCGGGGCGCTGCAGGTGCGCGGGCAGCCCGCCCTTGGGCAGGTACAGGCAGGCCACCGTCAGGCCGGAGAAGTCCGCCTCGACGTACCGGCCCTCGTGGGCGTACTCCGCCAGGCCGCGGGCGCGGGGCGGCCGGCCCGCCCAGGTCCGCACGGCCGACGGTGCCTCCCGGGACAGGATCGCTACCCCGTTGCGCCCCGGGATCGAACCGCAGTCGATCGCCGCGTGATAGCCGGGGAATCCACCCACCTCGGCGGGCGGGCAGCGCAGCTCCTGCAGCGCCAGCACGTCCAGCCCGCGGCCCGCGAGCCAGGCGTCGAAGCCGCGCCGCCGCGCCGCCCGGATCCCGTTGACGTTGAACGTGCCGATCCGCACCCCGTCGGGCGCGGTCAGGGCGCGGTCGCCGTGCTCGACGGGTCGATGAGGATCTTGGCGTGCACCTCGGGGTCGCCGAGCGCGTCGAACGCGGTCTCCACACCGCCGAGCCCGACGGTGCCCGTGACCAGCGGCTTCACATCGACCTTGCCGTCCGCCATCATGTGCAACGTGTCGTGGAACTCGCCCGGGTCGTAGCCGAAGACGAACCGCAGGTCGATCTCCTTGTTGCCGGCGAGAGCGGGCATGATCCGGTCAGGCTCCATGCAGACGCCGACGACGATCACGCGGGTGCGCAGCGGCGCGGCCTCGATGATCGAGTTGATCATCCCGGGCACGCCGACGCACTCGAAGACCACGGGGCCCGACGGGGTCTCGCCGATCTTGTCCGCGAGGCGGAAGACGTGCCACCAGGGCAGCGGGCCGGGGACCAGGGTGAGCTTGTCCATGGTGCTGACGCCCAGCTTGAACAGGTCGCTCGCCCTGCGGATCTCGTTGCGGGGCTGCTTGTAGGCGTCCCACGGCTGCTGTTCGCGCGGATCGACGACCACGTGGGCGCCCATCTGCTTCGCGAGGGCGCGGCGGCCGGGGGAGAAGTCGCTGGCGATGATCTTCTTGACGCCCGAGGCGCGCAGCATCGAGATGACCGCGAGGCCGATGGGGCCGCAGCCGATCACGATCGCCGTCTGCCCGCGCCCGACCTCGGCGCGCCGCACCGCGTGCCACGCGACGGCCATCGGTTCGGTGAGGGCGGCCTCCTCGTCGGACAGCTTTCCGGGGACGGGCATCGTCATCGACTCCTGGACGAGCACCTGCTCGGCGTACGAGCCGGGGGAGCGCTCGGACAGGCCCACGAGCTGCGGCTCGCTGCCGACCATGAGCGTCGGCAGGGAGACGACGCGCGTGCCCACCGGCCACCGCTTCCGGCAGCCGGGCCCGTACTCGGCCACGGTGCCCACGAACTCGTGCCCCATGACGATGCGCTGGTCGGTGCGCATGCAATCGGGGTAGCCGGCCTTGGCGGCGAGGTCCGCGACGAGGTCGGCATGGTGGCGAGCGTGCAGGTCGGAACCGCAGATCCCGGTGCGGGTCACGTTCAGGAGCACCTGCCCGCGGGCGGGGCTCGGGGCGGGGAGGTCTTCGACGGTCAGGCGACCTTCGGTGCACACGACGGCTTTCATACGTTCGAGAATAATCGCTGCCGCCCGAGAGCCGGGTTCCCGCACCCCGCGGGTGCTATGAACCGCCTCACCTTCCCGATGTGTTGCGATCGCAAGCACGCCTGCTATGTTGCGATCATGCAGATCCTGAAGAAGTCCTTCATCGCGCTCGCGGCGGCCGCGGGCGCCGCCGCCGTCCTGCCCGCCGCCGTGCATGCCGAGGCCAAGCCGCTGGTCTACGTCATCGGCGGTTTCATCGCGCCCGGGAACATGTACGAGCCGCTCAACAGCCACCTCCGCGGCGCGGGCTTCGACGTCGAGCCGCTGTGGCTCACCGGCCTCGACCACCGCGCGGACGCGAACCGCCTCAAGGGGATCGTCGACGGCCGGAAGCGGACGAACCCGAGCCGCGACATCTCGATCCTCACCCACAGCAACAACGCCCTCGTGGACCGCTACTACCTGAAGGTGCTCGGCGGCTCCAAGGACGTCAAGCGCTCCGTCGTGCTCGGCGGCGTCGAGTACGGCTCGCCCACCGGTTGCATGCTGCCCGCGCCCGCCAATCAGTCGTGCAACGGCTCCGCGCTGATCAACCAGCTCAACGCCGGCCTCGACACCCCCGGGCCCACCGAGTACTACTCGATCCGCAGCACCCGCGATCCGCTCTCGGGTGACCTCGACGGCCGCCAGTGCCGGGCGAGCGTCCAGGGCTACCTGCCCGCCGCCGCATCGGTCGACCACGCGTGGCTCGGCTGGGACCCGCGCGTCGTGCCGCTGGTGATCAGCTCGCTCAAGGGGACCTGCCCCGGCCAGTGGGTGACCTCGCCGGAAGGCTCGGTCACGTACGAGAACAGCGTCGACATGAACCGCAAGTAGATTCCATCCCTGGGCACGATGCGGGTGCACCTGGTTCGATGATGGCGTGAGCACATCGGATGACACCCGCATCGTTTCCGCCTCCCGCGACATCGCCGCCCCGGCGGACACGGTCTTCCCTCTGATCGCCGACCCGGCGCGCCAGCCCGAGTGGGACGGCAACGACAACCTCACCGAGGCCGCGCCGGGGCAGCGGGTCCGCGCCGTGGGGGACGTCTTCACGATGACCCTCACCAACGGCCAGGTACGCGAGAACCACATCACGGAGTTCGACGAGGGTCGGCTCATCGCGTGGACGCCCTCGCCCGTCGGCGAGGCCGCCCCCGGTCACCTCTGGCGCTGGGAGCTGGAACCGCTCCCCGACGGCGGCACGCGTGTCACCCACACGTACGACTGGACGCACCTGCACGACGAGCAGCGCCTGCCGCGCGCCCGCGCGACCACCGCGGACCGTCTGGCCGCGTCCATCGACCGGCTCGCCGGCCGCGCCGAAGACCGGTGACCGAACCCGCGCTGCGCCGCACCCTCGGCCTGGGTGACGCCGTCACCGTCGGCCTGAGCGCCATGATCGGAGCCGGCGTCTTCGTCTCCTTCGCGCCGGCCGCGGCGGCCGCGGGTTCCGCGCTGTTCGTGGGTCTCGCGATCGCCGCACTCATCGCCTACTGCAACGCGAGCAGCTCGGCCCGCCTCGCCGCGCGATACCCGCAGTCGGGCGGTACCTACGTCTACGGGCGCGAGCGCCTCGGACCGTTCTGGGGCCATCTCGCCGGGTGGAGCTTCGTCGTCGGCAAGACCGCGTCGTGCGCCGCCATGGCGCTCACCGTCGGCCACTACGCCTGGCCGGATCGGGCGCACGCCGTCGCCGCGGGCGCCGTCGTCGCGCTGACGGCGCTCAACGTCGCCGGGGTGGAGCGCTCCGCCCGCGTCGCCCGCGTGGTGGTCGCCCTCGTCCTCGCCGTGCTCGCCGCCGTCGTGGTCGCTGCGTTCGCCTCCGGGGCCGCGGAGCCGTCCCGGGTGTTCGACGGTGCCGCCGCCGGCCCGTTCGGCGTGCTGCAGGCCGCGGGGCTGCTGTTCTTCGCGTTCGCGGGGTACGCGCGCATCGCCACGCTCGGCGAGGAGGTGCGCGATCCCGCTCGGACGCTGCCCCGGGCGATCTTCCTCGCGCTCGCCGTCGCGCTCGGCGTGTACGCGCTCGTCGGCGTCGCCCTGGTCGCGGTGCTCGGCACCGATGGCCTCGCGGCGTCGGTCGCGCCGGTCGCCGACGCGGCCCGCGCGACCGGTCTCCCGGTGGTGATCGTGACGGTGACGGCCTGCGTCGCGGCCCTCGGTGCGCTCCTCGCGCTGCTGCTCGGGGTCTCCCGCACCACCCTCGCCATGGCCCGCGACGGACATCTCCCGCGCGCCCTCGCCACCGTCCACGAGACCCGTCGGGTGCCGGTGTACGCGGAGCTCGCCGTCGGCGTCGTCGTGACCGTGGTGGCCGCGACCGCGGACCTGGGCGCCGCGATCGGCTTCTCGTCGTTCGCGGTACTCGTCTATTACGCGGTGGCCAATGCCTCGGCGTGGACGCTCGACACCGCGGTCCGCTCGCGGGTCGTCCCCGCCGTGGGCCTGGCCGGGTGCCTCCTGGTCGCGTTGTCGTTGCCGGCCGGCTCGGTGTCCGCGGGCATCGTCGTCCTGGTCGCGGGCGCGCTGGCGTACGCCGTGACGCGCTCTAACAGCCCGTCTGGTACAGCGCCTTGAGCCAGCCCGCGCTCTGGTAGCCCCATCCGAAGACCGTCTCCGCCGTGCCGCGCTGCTCGGGGAAATCCGTCATCTGCATCGTCTTGCCGTAGCAGCGCTCGAGGATGAACCGGGCGCGCTCGAGGTGCGCGGTCGTCGTCACCACGATGATGTCCTCCCAGCCCCGGGCCGTCGCGAGCCGCTGCACTTCCTGCGCCTCGCCGCGCGTGGTCCACGGCTGCGGGAGGAAGCAGGTGACGTCGACGCCCGCGATGGCCCGTGCGCACAACTCCTGCATCCGGGTGTCCTCGGCGCCGACCGAATTGGACAGCACGACCTGCTGCGAGAGACCGCGTTCGGCCAGGTCGAGGCCGTACTCGAACCGGTCGTAGGGATTGCCGCCGAGCACCACGATGGCGTCCGCCGGCGTGAGGTCCCGGTCGATCTTGGGCTGCAGGTACGCGCGGTCGAGCGCGATCCCGACGACGGCGACGAGCACCAGAATCAGGGCGCACGCGATCAGGCGGCGCATCCGCCGCCGTCGGTTCACCGCTGTCCGCACCACAGCAGTATCGCGGTTGCAACACCAGCCCGCACATCGGGGTGGTATCCGGGGTGATCTCCGGCACGCGGGCGGACGGCGCGGACGGTGCCCGCGCCGGCCCGGCGAGGGAGCCGGCGGAGGCCCTCGGGACCGCGCTGGGAGTCGAACCAGGCGGCGTCGGGCGGGGCGAGGACGAGGACCGCGTCGGTCCCACCGGCGACGACGGGGCGCAGCAGGACCTCGGGAACCTGGGTGACGCCGCGTCGGCCCAGCAGTCGCCACGCAGGGTAGGGCAGCCGGGTGCGGAGCAGGTCCTTGACGCGCCCGCGCGGGCTGCGCGCGAAGGCGGGATCGGTCCGCGGCACGCCGAGGTCCTCCGCGGGTGCCGCCGCGATGCCGGGCTTGAGTCGCCAGGAGTACAGCACCGTGTTCACCAGGACCGCGGTGTCGGCGCCGGCCGCCCGGGCGGCGTGCGCGGCGTACCAGGAGCCCGAGCACACGCCGGCGGTGAGCAGCGGGCCGTCGAGCACGCGGGCCGCGGCGAGGGCGTCGTCCACGCCCGTCGGTGGGAACAGCGCGACAGCCTCGCCCGCCGCGACGGGCCCGGATTCGCCGGCGCCCCGGCGGTCGTAGCGCAGCGCCGCGCCGCCGGCGGCGGCGACGTCGCGGGCCAGCTCCACCCAGGCGCGGTTGGGGCCGTGCCGGGTGTCGTTGGCGGTGGCGCAGAGCAGCACCGACCGGCGCGCGGCACCGTCGGCGGGGACGGTCCGGATCGCCGCGGCGCCGCCCACATCCTCGATGCGCTCCTCGACGCCGGCCCACCGCGCGCGGGTGCGGACATCGGGCTCGACGGTGACGGGCTCTACGCCGGGCAGAGCGGCGCCGAGCCACGCGGCGATGTCCTCGACCGCCGTGTCGGGGATCCGCACGAGGTGCGCACCGGGCTCGACGAACTGCGGCATGCCCGCGGCGACGAGCCGGTCGGCATCGTCGGGACCGGTCGGCGCGGCGCCGGGCCGCTCGGCGACCAGCAGGCGCGGGGCCGCGAGGGCGTCGGCCGGCAGGGTGGACAGCGCGGCAGCGGCGTCGGCGTGGACGTCGAGGCCGACCCAGCTGCCGGGGCCCGCGCCGATCGCCATCCGGGCGAGCGCCGTCTGTGCGCGGGCGAACGCACGGCCGCCGACGGGGTCCCACAGCACCGCCGCGGGCGGGGTCAGGCCCGCGGCACCCGCGATCGCCGCGCCCGCGCGCAGCGCCACCACCGCGGGCGCTCCGACGCCGAGGCCCCGGAGGTACGCGTCGGCGTGCCGCACCGAGGCGATCCATCCATCGACCGCGTCGGGCAGGCCCGCCGCGCCGGCGGAATCGCCCGTGCCGAGGTAGTCGAAGCGCAGCACGGCGAGGCCGCCCGCGGCGAGCAGGTTCGCGAGGCGGCGGAGTCCGCGCAGGGTGTCGTACTGCTCCTTGGCGAGCGGCGGCACCAGCAGCACCGCGCCCCGGACGCGGCGGGACGCCGGCACGTGCAGCGCGCCGTACAGCGCCGCATCGGCGGGCCCGAAGTAGGTCCGCACCTCCACGGGCGACTCAGTCGAGGGCATCGATGATCTCCCTCGCCCGGTCCGCGTAGGTGTTCCCGCCGCGGGTGATGGCGGCGTGCCCGGCGGCGGCGATCCGGGCCGCGGCCGACGGGTCGGCGCGCACCCGCGCGACGATGCCGTCGATCTCCGCCGGGTCGTCGTAGAGCAGGGCCTCGCGGCCGTCGGTGAGCAGCTCCGCGTGTTCGACGGTCCGCGGGCCCACGAACAGCCCGCCCGCCGCCGGGACCTCGAAGGTGCGGCAGGTGTGGGTGTCGCGGTTGTCCGAGTTGAGCAGCACCAGGTTCGCGGCGACCGCGCCGATCGCCGCGGAGAGGGCCGTCCCGTACTGCGGGCCGCGCACCGTCGCCCGGCTGCGCAGGACGGCCGGCCTGCGGCGCCACCCCGGCCCGGCGAGGTAGAACTCCGGTCCGAGGCGGGTGGCCAGGCCCGTGACGAGCGCGGCGCGGTCGGGGCGGGCGTTGCCGACGAACCCGGCGGCGTACCGCCGGGCCGAGCGCGGCGCGACCGGGCGGTGCCAGTCGGGGTCGTAGGCGCTGCGCACGAAGACCGCGCGGTGCGCCCCCCGCGCGAGCAGCTCGGGCACGTTGTGCGCCTTGGTGGTGACGATCGCGTCCCACCCGGGTTCCGCCGCGAGGTACTCGGGGGTGGTGTTGGCGGGGTTGGCCACGTCGTCGGCGCTGTAGTGCACGTGCCGGCCCGCCGGCAGGGTCAGCAGCCGTTCCTGGTCGAGGTGCACGGACGTGTAGCAGAAAAGTAGGTCGGCGACGGGCTGCGCCTCCAGCCGCCGGTGGACGGCCTCGACGGTCGCGGGCGCGCGCCGCCCGGTGCGCTTGGCGTACCACCACGCCGGGCTCCCGCGGCGGGGGAGCGTCACCGCGGTGGTGTCCACGACGGTCACGTCGTGGCCGGAGCGACGGAAGCCCTCCGCCAGGGAACGGGCGTTGCTGCCGTACCAGTCGTCGCCGGCGAACAGGATCCTCACGCCGCGTCGCCTCCTACCGGGGCGGGGACCGTCGCCCCCTCCAGGCGCCGGGCCCGCAGGACGGAGAAGATCGCGGCCGCGCTCTGCGCCGCGACGATGCCGAGCACGACGGTCCGCGGGTCGTGGCTGCGCAGCGCCAGCAGGACCGCGACGCCGATCACGGCGGCACCGACGGCGCCGGCCAGCAGCACGCCGCGCGTGTCGCCGAGTACGGGGAGGACCGCCGTCGCGACGAAGGAGGCGACCGCGAGCCCGGGGAGGGCCCAGGCCTGCACCTGGAGGAGGGGAACGGCACCGTCGAACTCCGCGCCGAAGATCAGTGGCACCAGCCAGGGGGCGAGCGCCGTCGCGAGCGCGGCGAGCAGCGCGCCGCCGGTCGCGACCAGGGCGATGCCGCGGCGCGCCGTCGCCCAGAAGGCGCCGGTCTCGCGCCGCGCCAGCCGGGGGAGCAGGCTCACGCCCACGGCGTCCATCAGGGAGCCCGCGGCCTGCACCGGCCGGTCGCTCGCGCTGAACAGGCCCAGTGCGTGCGGTGTGAGCGCCGGCGCGAAGACCGTTGCGGCACCGGGCCCGTACGACGAGGAGAGCAGCCGCGCGGCGAACACCGGGCCGCCGGTGCGCAGCAGCGCGGCGGGCGGCCCCGGCCGCGCGGGGCGCCCGTGGTCCCGGACGGTGCGCGCCCAGGACCAGCCGACCGCCACGAGGTTCCCCGCGAGCAGGGCGCCCATCGCGGCCTCCGGCGTCCGCACCTGCGGCAGCACCACCACGAGCAGTGCGAGGTAGACGACCCGGCCGGCGGTCTGCTGCACCACGACGGCCCCGAAGCGGCCGGTTCCGAGGAGCACCCAGTCGTCGCCGCACGCACTCACCGAGCCCACGACCAGACCCAGTGCGCCCATCTCGACAGCGCGGGGTACCGGCAGGGCCGCGGCCAGCAGGAACAGCGCGGTGAACGCGGCGAGGACCGTGCACCGGAGTCCGGCGTAATCGCCGCGGAGCCGGGCCAGCCCCGGCTTCTCGGCGCGGGCGGCGACGAAGGCGGTGATGCCCAGGTCGGTGCAGAGGGCGCCGAGGACGTAGGTCGACATCGCGATCGCGAGCAGGCCCATCCCCGTGGGCCCGAGCAGCCGCGCGCAGAGCGGGATCGTGATGAGGGTGATCGCGTACTGGCCGTACCGCCCGGCGGAGACGAGCGCCACGTCCCGGAGCACCCCCGCGGAGCCGCGGAGCCGCGTCATCGGACGTCCCGTGCCACCCGCGCCAGCAGGGAGTCCGCGATGGCCGCGGAGGTCTTCAGGTCCAGATCGCGGCCGCGGTCGCGCGCGGCCGCGCTGAGCTGCTCGCGCAGCTCCCAGTCGGCGATCAGCGAATCCAGGGCGACGGCGAGCAGGTCGGGCCGGCGCGGCGGCACCAGAACGCCGTTCTCCCGGTCGACGATGAGCTCCGTCGGCCCGCCGGCGCGGGCGGCCACCACGACCCGGCCCGCGGCCATGGCCTCGGCGACGACCTGCCCGAAGGGCTCGGTGAGTCGCGAGTAGTGCACCACGATGTCGGCGTCCGCGGCCTCGGCCAACGGGTCCGTGACGTGCCCGGTGAAGGTGACCCGCTCGGCGATGCCCAGCCGCCGGGCCAGCTCCTCGAGCTCGGCGAGGTAGGCGTCGTCGCCGTCGAAGTGGGCGCCGCCGACGAACCGCACGTGCGGCTCGGCCTCCATCTGTGCGAGCGCGCGGAGCAGCAGGTCCTGGCCCTTCCACGGCGTGATCCGGCCGATCATCGCGATCTGCACGTTCTTCGGCGCCCGCTGGGGCTCGGGCGCGGGGACCGTGGCCAGGTCGACGCCCGGGTGACACACCGCGGTCGGGCTGCCGCCGGTGGAGATGGTCCGCAGCGTCCCGCGCGAGTTGGCGAGGTACCCGGATGCCGCGACCCGGCCCAGGAGGCGCAGCGGGAAGCGCTTGCGGCCGAAGTACTCCGCGCTCACCCGGTCGTGCACCTGCCACACCAGCGGGATGCCGGTGCGGCGGGAGGCGACGGCGCCGACGAACAGCGACTTCGTCGACTCGGCGACGACGACGTCGGCGTCCTGGGCCAGCAGCATCGGCGCGAGACGCCGGCCCGTGCGGTACAGGCCGATGGCTCCCCGCAGTACGGCCAGCGGACCCGCATCGCGCCGCACCGCCGACGGGCGGCCCGGGACGACGGTGACCGGCACGTCCGCGGCCGCCAGCACCTCGGTCAGCGGGCCGGGCGCGAGCAGCACCACGGAGGCGGGCACGCCCCGGTGGCGCAGTTCCCCGGCGAGGCGGGCGAACGCCAGCTCCGCGCCCGAGGGGGCCGCGGTGTGCCCGAGGAAGACGGGGCGGCGGGCGCTCACGCGGCGACCGCCCGGTAGAGGGCCGCGTGCCGTGCGGCGGCGACGCCCCAGCTGAAGCGCTCGGCGTGCGCGCGGCAGTCCTGCGCCGAGGGGCGCACGCCGTCGAGTCCCGCGGCCAGGCGGTCCGCAAGCGCGTCGGGATCGCCGGCGGAGACCACGAGATCGGCGGCGAGGTCGCGGACGGCGTCGGGCAGGCCGCCGACGTCGGTGACGACGGGGGCGCGGCCGGAGGCGAGGGATTCGAGGGCGACGAGGCCGAAGCCCTCCCAGGCGACGGACGGGACGGCCGTGAGCGTCGCGGCGGCGTACCTGCGCGCGAGGTCGGCGTCGTCGATCGTTCCCACGAAGGTCACAGTATCGGTGATCCCCAGGTCCGAGGCGTGTTGCTGCAGAGCACGGCGCTGCGAGCCGTCGCCCACGACGTCGAGCCGTGCACCCGGGTGCCGGGCGAGTACCGCGGGCCATGCGCGCAGCAGCACGTCGATGCCCATGCGGCGCTCGAGCCGGCGCACGCACAGCACCCGCGGCGGACCGTCGGGCACGGGCGTCGCGGTGAAGCGCGCCAGGTCGACGCCGGGCGGTATGACCGCGATCGCGCCGCGGTCGGCCCCGTACCGCGCGACGAGGACATCAGCGAAGGCCTGGGAGAGCACGACGAAGCGGTCGCTGCCGCGGTACCGCGCGCGTTCGACGAAGGCCTTCACTGCTACCGCGACCCGGCCTTCGCCCGCGGCGGCGCTCTCCTGCGCCCACGGGCCGTGGAAGTGCGTGACCAGCGCGGCCCCGCGCGGCGCGGGCCCGAACAACGCGAAGTGCCGGTCGAGGACCGCGGTGCCCGCCGGTGCGGGGCGCCGGGACGCCCGCACCCGGGCGGCCGTGCTCCCGGCATCGGGCCCCCAGCTGGCGCCGCCGGGTTCGGGGTCGCCGAAGGCTGTGGCGCCGACGTCGAGGTCGGCGCACAGGCGCAGGGCGGCGAAGAGGTCCGCGAAGTAGCGGGGCAGACCGCCGGGCGCGGTGCCCGGCCAGGTGGTCCCGGTCAGGTGGACGGGGACCGCGCTCACAGCTGGGCGTTGACGGATCCGGGCCAGGCGGCGCGGTCCAGCCCGTGCGTGGCCAGCAGCGCCAGGGCGATCCGCTCGATGCCGAAGCCGAGGCAGGCGCTGTGCGCCGGCGCGCCGTCCACGGTGGTGATGTCGAAGTGCATCCCGAAATGATCGCGGTGGTAGTTGCTGGACGCAACGGCGACCCCGGGAGCGTCCTCGCCGTACATCGGCACGAGCAGCTCGGTCTTGAGGTTCTCGGCCGACTGGTTGGCGGCGAGCATGCGGCCGGCGCGGCCGAAGAAGGGGTCGGTCGCGGGCGTCCGCCGCACCGGGAGGCCGAGGTCGGAGAGCAGATCGGCGGCGCGCGCGACCCAGGTGTCACGGTGCGCGACGGCCGCCCGGTCCGAGCCGACGCGGACGATCTCGCGCATGCGGAAGGACTGCATCCGCGCCGGGTCCGCGGAGGGCTCGCGGCGGAAGCAGTGGCCGGAGACGTCGATCCAAGCGCCGTCGCGCGGCAGCTGCCCGCTCAGCACCGGGTACACGGAGTGGCAGGCCGACGGGACGAGCGCGACGTCGCTCGCGTGGAAATGGCCGCCCCAGTCGTGGCCGGCGTTGCGGCCCGCGAGCAGCAGGCGGTGCTCCGCGTCGCCCCCGGTGTAGGTGGAGACCGCGGCGGCGAGCTGCGGGAAGGACGCGATGTAGTCGGTCCGGTCGAGGTACTCGCGAGGCATCACCGGCGGGAAGGTCAGCACCGTGGCGGCGCCGCCGTGCACGTCGCGCACCGTCGCGCCGACGAGGGCCTCGACCGCAGCGGTGAGGTCCGCGAACGCGGCGCCGTGCCCGTACACGCCGTCGACGCCCGACGGGATGAGCAGCCCCGCGTCGAAGAGGGAGGCGCGGAACTCCTGCTGGCGCGCGTGCAGGTCAGTAAAGTCGATCGCACGAGGTGCTGCGGCCTGCGTCATCGGTCTCTTCTCCGTGGCTGGAACCGTTGTCACTGCAACATGTTACCAGGCTAGGGTGTACGGCGGCGGCGTGGGAGTCGTGACTGCAAAGGTTGTCACGGCCGGTTCGCGGCTGGTTCGCGGCGCGGGTGCGACGCAGGTGGGAGGTGCGGTGGACGAGGTGATCCGCTCGATCGTGGCGATGCACGGCCGGTTGACCAGGCCGATTGCGGAGATTGCGGGTGGTGATGATCTGTTTGCGCTGGGCCTCACGTCCCACGCGGCAGTGAACGTCATGCTGGCTGTCGAAGACCGATTCGCGATCGAGTTCCCAGACGCGCATATGAGCAAGAACACGTTCAGTACTTTGGATTCGATCGCGGCGACGGTCCGCGAACTCGCCGGCTGAGCCGCCGATGACCCGCATCGCCGTCGTCCACGAGCGGTGGACCGAACAGGGCGGCTCCGAGAACGTCGCGCGGGCGCTCGCCGACGCCTGGCCCGACGCCCGGCTGCACGTCGCCTTCGCCGATCCGCGGACGGTCCCGCCCGAGCTCCGCGACCGGATCGCCGTCACCGGGCTCGATTCCGTGCACCGCGCCCTCGGCCGCCGCTCCCACGCCCCGCTGATCCCGCTCGCGCCCGCCGCCTGGCGCCGGCATCGCCCGGACCCCGGCGCCGACGCCGTCGTGATCAGCCACCACGCGATGGCGGTCTCGGCTGCGCGCTCCTGGCCCGGCGCCGCCGTCGTCGCCTACGTGCACTCGCCCGCCCGCTGGGCGTGGATGCCGGAGCTGCGTTCGGGGGAGGCGCACGGCGCCGCCGGCCGGTTCGCGCTCGCCGCCCTCGCGGCCCAGACCCGCGCCGTCGAGACGGCCGCGGTGCCGCACCTCGACGTCGTCGTCGCCAACTCGACCGCCGTGGCGGACCGCATCCGGCGGTGGTGGGGCGTCCCGGCACAGGTGGTCGCGCCGCCCGTCGACGTCGCGCGGTTCACGCCCGACGGTGCCACCCCCGGCGGCTACTTCCTCGTCGCCGGACGGCTCGTGCCGTACCGCCGCGTGGACCTCGCGATCCGCGCCGCCCAGCGCGCCGGGGTGCGGCTCGTCGTGGCCGGAGACGGGCGGCACGAGGCGGCGTTGCGCCGCATTGCGGGCACCGAGACGGTGTTCCTCGGCAGGGTCTCGGACGCCGAGATGGTGCGGCTGCAGCGGGACGCCATCGCCACCCTGATGCCGGGCGAGGAGGACTTCGGGATCGTCCCCGTGGAGGCGATGGCGGCGGGTACCCCCGTCGTGGCCCGCGCGGCCGGCGGCGCGCTCGACACGGTCGCCCCCGGCGTCTCCGGCGTTCTCGTGCCCGACGGGCCCGACGCGCCCTTCACGGACGCGCTCGCCGCGGCGCTGCGGGACCTGCGACCGGCGGACTTCGATCCCGCGGCGCTGCGCGCGCACGCCGAAGCCTTCTCCGTCGCGGCGTTCCAGTCCCGGATGCGCGCGGTCGTCGCCGAGGCGGTGCGGTGAACCGGGTGGGGATCGACATCGCGGAGGTGGCCCGCATCGAGGAGTCGATCGCGCGATTCGGAGCGCGGTTCACCGCGCGCGTCTTCACGCCGGGCGAGCTCGACGACTGCGGCGGTGACCCGCGGCGCCTCGCTGCGCGGTGGGCGGCGAAGGAGGCGGCGATCAAGGCGTTGCGCCTCGGGCCAAACGTTCCGACCCCGCCGCGCGAGGTCGAGGTGGTCGGCACGCCGCACGGGCCCGAGCTGCGGCTGCACGGTGGCCTCGCGGCACGCGCCCGCGGGCAGGGCTGGATCCGCGCCGAACTCTCCCTCACGCACACGGACACGTCGGCCGCGGCGGTGGTGCTCGCCGAGCTGGCCGAACCGGCCGGCGCCTAGCGTCCGCCCCGGCCGAAGAGCACGGTGCCGACGGAGATCAGCAGGATCTTCACGTCGAGCCACAGGCTCCAGTTCTCGATGTAGTAGTTGTCGTACGAGGCGCGGTCCCGGATGTCGGTGTCGCCGCGCAGCCCGTGGATCGCGGCCCAGCCGGTCAGGCCCACCATCACCCGGTGCCGGGACTGGTAGGCGGGGATCTCCGCGCCGAAGCGGTTCGCGAAGTGGGGTCGCTCGGGTCGTGGGCCCACCACCGACATGTCGCCGCGCACCACGTTCCACAGCTGCGGCAGCTCGTCGATCGAGTGGCGCCGCAGGAAGCGGCCGAGTCGCGTGATCCGGAGCCGTTCGTCGGTCCAGTCGCGGTCCGACTCCTCGTCGGGCACCGGCCGCATGGTGCGGAACTTGTACAGCGAGAACAGGCGGCCGTCCTGGCCGACGCGGGTCTGCTGGAAGAGGATCGGTGCGTTCGGCTCCTGGACCTTGATCGCCAGCGCCACGAGGAGGAGCAGCGGGGACAGCAGCACCAGGCCGAGGAGCGAGGTCACGAACGAGGTGACGCGCTTGACCCGCCAGTGGCTCGAGCGCAGCGCGAGGCGGCGCACCAGCACCAGCGGGGTGGTGTGGATCCGGTCCATGTCGCGGTCCTGGTGCACGAACTCGTAGAGCCGTGGGACCACGTAGATCTCGCAGTCGAGGGTGTCGCACTCGCGCAGCGGCTCGACCAGCGTGGCGTCGCGGTCGCGGGAGAACGCCACGATGACGGTGTCGATCTCCCGTTCGCGAACAAGGCCCGCCAGGTCGCGGCGCCGGGGGATGACCTCCACCGGGAAGACCGTCACGTCGAGGGGGTCGTCGTCCATCACCAGCACCGGGCGCAGCCCGTACTCCGGGAACATGAACATCGAGTGGACCAGCTCACCCGCGACCTTGCCGCCGCCGATGACGAGGGTCCGCCCGCCGCGGTCCGGATGTCGCGCGCGATGCCGCCGGACCGCGCCGTAGTACACCACCCGCACGGCGAAGAGCAGCACCCAGCACAGTGCGGCCCCGATCAGCTGGGAATGGTCGTCCTGCCAGACGGTGACGACGCCGAGCGGTGCGAGCATCCACCCCGCGATCGCCAGCTGCGGTGCCGAGTCGAGGGCGCTCAGCGTGATCCTGGTGCGGTACAGCCCGAACAGGTAGAACACGCTCACGGTGAACGCGGCGCCGACGAAACCCTCGATCGCGTGCGAGACGTGGGACGAGGTCGAGGCGTTCGTGGCCGCGAGAAACGTGTAGACCACAAGGAAGTCGAGGAAAGCGAGTGCCCACGAATGGCGTCGCATGCGGCGGCCGCTACCGGCCGGCGCACTGTTCGTGGTCACTGTGCTCCTGACTTTCCGATGTTGCTCCGTCGCTCGAATATAGGACACCTGAGTGGCGCGGTGACAACCAGTGCAGTCCGGAGCTCTCCCGCGCGTAGGGTGAGCGGCGTGCAGCCCCTCCCGTCCCAGGTCGCGATGCTGCAGCTCGCCGCACAGCACCCGGGCTCGCGTGCTCTGGTCATCGACGCGGCGTGGCGCACCGAGCTCCCGGTCGACGTCGACGCGCTCGCGCGGGCGGCGACGGCCGCGCTCGCCGAGACGGAGGCCGCGGCGATCGGCGTGGACCTCGACGCCGGCTCTCGGTTCGTCGCCGCTGCGCGGGCGCCCGTCGGAGTCGAGCGCTTCGCGTCGGAGGAGGCGTACCGGGCGTGGCGTGCGGCGGGGTCCCTGCCCCTCGACGGCGGGCCGCTGGTGCGCGCGACCGTCGCGCGGGTCGGGGGCGCCCACGTCGTGCGCCTCCTCGCCCATCACGCCGTCCTCGACGGCTACGCCGTCACCCGCGTGTTCCGCCGGATCGTCGCGCGCCTGCGCGCCGAGGCCGACGGCGCGCCGCTCCCGCCCGAGCGTCTCGGTGACCTCGCCGCGCTCGCCGCCGCGGCCGCGCCGCTGTGCGTGCCCGACGGTGCCTTCTGGTCCGCCGCGACGGATGGTGTGGGCGACGCCGGCCACGAGATCGCCTTCGTCGATCGCGTCGCACCCCCGTGGGGCGAGCCCCGGCAGTACCGCGCGCGCGTCGCCGCTGCGGGGGTCGTCGATCGCCGGGAGTGGCCGGCCCAGGCGGTCGGCACCGTGGCGGCGTACACCGCCCGGTTCCTCGGCACGGCCGACGCGCACGTCGGCGTGACCGGTGCGCTGCGGCGGAGCGTCCTCGAGCGGGCGACGCCCGTGCAGTGGATGGCCGTCATTCCCACCCGCGTCGACGTGCCGCCCGGCGCGACTCCCGCCGCGCTCGGCGCCGACGTGCAGCGCTGGCTCGCCGCGGCGTCGGCGCGCATCGCGGCGGGGGAGCGGCCCGAGGGACTCCTCACGACGGTCCCCGCCGCCTGGCGCACCGGACGCCTGTACGGGCCCATCGTCAACGTCCTGCCGGACGTGCGGACCGAGGGCTGGTCGCTCGACGTCGCGGCCTGGGGGCCGGTCGGTGACTGCCTGATCTCGGTCTACCCCGAGCCGGGTGACGAGCTGGTCGTCGACGGCGTCTTCCACCCGGAGCTCTACGACGCGGCGCAGGCCGCGGCGCACGTGGACGCGATCGCGGCGCTGCTGGGCGCGACGCTCACCGCGCCGCACGCACCGCTGCCGGCCGTAGCCGCCCGGCCGGCCGATCCGGACCGGATCCCGGTGCCGGGCGGGTGGGCGGTACCCGCGCGGATGCGTGCGGCGCTGGCCGGCGCCGGCTTCCCCGCGGACGTGGTCGAACTGCGGACGGAGCCGCCGGTCACCGTCGTGCTGCACGGCGTGGATCCCGAACGCCTGCCGGACGCGCGGGCGGTGCTGCCGCCGGGCGTGCGCGTCCGGCGCGGGTGATGATTTGCCGGAACGGCACGAGAACTTGCCAGAGCCTCCGCGGCCGGGGCACGGTGGATCCATGACGCAGCACGCACACGGACACATGCACACCCATCCGGACTGGGCGGCCCTCGCGGCCGAGATCGAGGCCGAGGGCGAGACCCTGAAGCCGTACGTGGAGCAGGCGCTCGACGTGATCGCCGAGCGGAACGCCGCGCCCGCGACGGTCCTCGACGTCGGGTCGGGGCCGGGCGTCTTCACCGCGGCCCTGGCCGCGCGGTTCCCGGCGGCGCGCGTGGTCGCCGTCGACGGTTCCCCGCAGCTGCTGGACCGAGCCCAGGACCGCGCGGAGCGGGCCGGGCACCCGATCGAGGCGCTGCAGACGGAGTTGCCCGACGGCTTCGGCGAGCTGCCCGCGGCCGACGTCATCTGGACGGCGCAGACGATGCACCACCTGGGCGACCAGAGCGCCGCGGTCGCCGCTCTCGCGGGCCGGCTCAACCCCGGTGGCGTGCTCGCAGTGGCCGAGGGCGGCCTGCCCTCGCGGTTCCTTCCGCGCGACATCGGGATCGGCCGCCCGGGACTCGCGGAGCGGCTCGACGCGCTCCAGGCGGTCGGCTTCGGGGAGATGCGGGCCGCGCTCGACGGCACCGTCGACGTGCCGGAGGACTGGCCCGCGGTGCTGCGAGCGGCAGGACTGCGCGACGTGCGCGCCCGGACCTTCCTCGTGGACCGCCCGGCCCCGCTCGACGACGCGGCGCGCGCCGGCGTCGCTCACATGCTCGGCCGCTACCTGCGGATGGCCGACCGGCTCGACCCCGACGACGCCGACGTGCTGCGCCGGCTGACCGATCCGGAGGACCCCCACAACGTGCGACGCCGCCCCGATGTCTTCGTGCTGGCCGCACGAACGGTGTACATCGGGACGGCGTCGTGACCGTCGTCGGGGACTAGGAGACCGTCGCGACCCCGTCGCGGAAGGTGATCGTCCCGTGCTGGAAGGTCTGCTTGATCGCGCCGTTCTCGGCGGTCTCGTCGCTGGTGGGGTAGCCCAGCTTGCCGGTCTCGTGGCCCTGGTCGCCCCACTTGTCGCCGATCACGCCGTGCACGACGTGCGCGCCCGAGGCCTCGGACCAGTAGATGGTGCCGCCCTTGAGCGTGAGGTACTTCCCCTTGCCGTCCGGCAGCGCCGAGACGGGGCCGAGCGGCGCACCGAGGTGGCCCTTCTCGTAACCGTACTTCGCGTACTCGCCGATGATCGGTCCGTCGGTGAGCGTGACCTCGGTACCGCCGGGCGTCGCGATGCTGGTCGACGGCACGGCGGCCTTCGACTCGGAGCCCGCGCCGTTCGCTCCGGACTCGCCCGCTCCGGACTCGCCCGCGCCGGAGCCGTTCGCGCCGGTGACCGCCGAGGCCGCGCTTCCGGCCGCCGACGTAGCGGCGTCCTTCGCGTCGTTCGCGGTGTCCTTGGCGTTGTCGCAGGCGGAGACGGTCACGGTCAGCGCGACGGCGGCGGCTACTGCACCGATCGTCCGTGTGATCCGAGTATTCATAAGAGCTCCCTTCGGCAGGGTGAACTGAACGCTCGGAATGTAACCACACTCTTGACCGGATTTCAGCGCAGACGCACCGTTTGAATCTGATTCACCGTTCCGACCGGGCCCGCGATGTCGTGTATGACCGAATGGGTCAGACCTGCGCCATCGGGTCCGGTGGACACCCGCGTATCGAAGCCGATCGCCGTGCCGACCGGGTCGCGGAACAGGTGCGCGGTGAGGTCGAGGTTCGGATACGCGACCTCCTCCGGGGAGAACCGGGGTGTCATACCGTTCGCAATATCAAAAATTCGCGCGGCGCGGGCGACCGGCCCCGTCGGCTCGTCGAGCAGGTCGACGTCGGACTCCACCCAGTACGCCGCCCGGCCGGGGCGCACCTCGGCGCGACGGGCGCGGGCGGACGCGATGAAGCCGCCGGGCCAGACGGCGCTGGGGTCGCACTCCGGCATCTCCGCGGCGGGCGGGATCGGATCCAGCTCGGAGCCGGCGACCTCGCGGGAGTCGCGCCGGTCGAGGAGCCAGGCGCGGAGCACGAGACCGGCGCGGCCGCCGTGGCTCAGCGTGGCCTCGACGAGCTCGATGGTGCGGCCCGGGCGCACGACCCGGAGGTCCACGTCGACCACGTCCATGGGCAGCGTGCCGAGGATGTCGTAGGACAGGCGCGCGATCCGCAGGTCGTCGTCGCGGCGCGCGTCCCGGTCCTGTTCCACCGCGTGGGCCAGCAGCCCCATGGGCGGGGCGATGTGTTGTTCGGCGGTGTTCCATCCGCCGGAGACGTGCTCGGTCGGGCGGAACGCGGTCGCGGAGACCCTGTCGAAGTACGGCATGGCGTGAGCGTACGCCTACGACCGGCGCGGATCGCGCTCAGGGTTAACTGTCACTAACTGGAATTCGGGGGGTGGTCCCGCCGGCGGAAACGACCGCGCCCCGCACACCGGGAACGGTGTACGGGGCGCGGCTGCCGGCCGGTGGAAGAGGATCAGGCCTTCACATCGAACCGGTCTGCGTTGGCGAGCTTGGTCCACGCGGCGACGAAGTCGCCCACGAACTTCTCGCCGGCGTCGGCGGCGCCGTAGACCTCGGCGATGCCGCGGAGGATCGAGTTCGAGCCGAAGACGAGGTCGGCGCGGGTGGCCGTCCACTTCTTCTCGCCGGTGGCCCGATCGGTGCCCACGTAGGTCGCGTCGTCGTCGGACGCCGGCGCCCACTTCGTGGACATGTCGAGCAGGTTCACGAACCAGTCGTTGCTCAGGGTGCCGGGGCGGTCGGTGAAGACGCCCGCCTCGGAACCGCCGAAGTTGTTGCCCAGCACGCGGAGGCCGCCGATGAGCACCGTCATCTCCGGCGCGGTGAGGCCGAGCAGGTTCGCCTTCTCGACGAGCAGGTACTCCGCCGGCATCGGCGCGCCCTTCGCGACGTAGTTGCGGAAGGCGTCGAAGCGCGGCTCGAGCACGGCGAAGGACTCGACATCCGTGTCGGCCTGGGTGGCGTCGGTACGGCCCGGCGTGAACGGGATCGTCACGGCGACACCGGCGGCCTTCGCAGCCTGCGCCACGCCCGCGTTGCCCGCGAGCACCACGACGTCGGCGAAGGAGACCTTCTTGCCCGACTCCGCGTTGAACGCCTCGACCACGCCTTCGAGCGTCCGGATGACCTGGGCGAGCTCGTCGGGCTCGTTGACCTCCCAGCCGGCCTGCGGCTGCAGGCGCAGGCGGCCGCCGTTGGCGCCGCCGCGCTTGTCGGTGCGGCGGAACGAGGAGAAGGCCGCCCACGCGGTCTTCACCAGCTGCGCGGTGGTCAGGCCGGTGGCCAGGATGCGCTCGGTGATCGCGTCCGCGTCGGCCGCGTCGATCGGCGCGCCCTCGGCTGCGGGGATCGGGTCCTGCCACAGGTGCTCGGTCGCGGGGATCAGCGGGCCGACGTAGCGGGACGTCGGGCCCATGTCGCGGTGGAGCAGCTTGAACCACGCCTTGGCGAAGGCGTCGGCGAGCTCCTGCGGGTTGTCCAGCCAGCGCTTGGTGATCTCGCCGTAGATCGGATCGAACCGCATGGACAGGTCGGTGGTGAGCATCGACGGGTGGGTCTTGCCCGAGCCGAACGCCTCCGGCACCGAGTTCGCCCAGCCGCCGTCCTTCGGGCGCCACTGGTTCGCGCCGGCCGGGCTCTGGAACAGTTCCCACTCGTTGCCGTACAGGATCTCGAGGAAGCTGTTGTCCCACTTGGTCGGGGTGTGCGTCCAGATGACCTCGAGGCCGCTGGTCACGGCGTCGGGGCCGACGCCGGTCCCGTTGCCGCCCTTCCAGCCGAGGCCCTGCTGGTCGATGGGCGCGGCCTCGGGCTCGGGGCCGTTCTCGACGGGGCCCGCACCGTGGGTCTTGCCGAAGGTGTGGCCGCCGACGATGAGCGCCGCGGTCTCCTCGTCGTTCATCGCCATCCGGCCGAAGGTCTCGCGGATGTCGTCGGCGGCGGCCAGGAAGTCCGGCACGCCCTCGGGGCCTTCGGGGTTGACGTAGATCAGGCCCATGTGGGTGGCGCCGAGCGGCTGGTCCAGGTCGCGCTTGCCGGAGAACCGGCCGTCCGACCCGAGCCACGTGTGCTCGGGGCCCCAGTAGACGTCCTCCGGCTCGGCGACGTCGGCGCGGCCGAAGGCGAAGCCCTCGGTGGTGAAGCCCATGTCCTCGAGAGCGACGTTGCCCGCGAACACGATCAGGTCGGCCCAGGACAGCGCGCGGCCGTACTTCTGCTTGACGGGCCACAGCAGGCGGCGGGCCTTGTCCAGGCTGACGTTGTCGGGCCAGCTGTTGAGCGGGGCGAAGCGCTGCAGGCCCGCGCCGCCGCCACCACGGCCGTCCGTGGTGCGGTAGGTGCCGGCGGAGTGCCACGCCATGCGGATGAACAGCGGGCCGTAGTGGCCGAAGTCTGCGGGCCACCAGTCCTGCGAATCGCGCATGACGGCGACGACGTCGGCGCGCACGGCGTCCACGTCGAGCGTGGCGACCGCGGCCGCGTAATCGAAATCGGCGCCCAGGGGGTCACCCTCGGCGGGGTTGTTCGCGAGCACCTTCAGGTTGACCTCGTCGGGCCACCAGTCGCGGTTCCCACCGCCGGCCACTGGCGGTCGCAGCGACCCGTGGGCGACGGGGCAGCCCCCGCTCGTCTGTTCCTGGGGGGAGGTGGTCTGATCCTCGGACACGGCGTTCCTCTCGGTACGGATGTGTGTACGGCTGTTGAAGCGAGGCGGCCGGGCTGGCGGGCCGCGCGTCCTTCACTGTACGTCCGTGGAGCCGCGGATTCCAGCTTTTCTGGAATTATTCTAGAAATCCCTGAAATTCGAGGTGAAACGCCCTATCGGTGCGGTAGGAATGCCCTATCGGCGGCCCGCGCGACTGCCATCGAGCCTCAGTCGCGCGGCCGCGGGAACGCCGCGGTGATGGCGTCCAGGAGGGCCGGGTAGCGCTTGGCCTCGGGGTGGCTGCCGGGCTTCCCGCTCGACACCACGGATGCGGCCAGTTCCCGTTGCGGGTCGGCCCACATCGCGATCTCGGTGAGGCCGGTGTGGCCGAACGCGGCGGGCGCGTGCCGGCCGAACGGGCCGAACCGCTCGGACCCCAACATGTACCCGGTGCCCCAGCGCAGCGGCGCGCCGCCGGTGGCGAAGTCGGGGCGCAGGCGCCGAGCCTGCCGGGTCGCGGCCGCGAGGGTCTCCGGCCGGAGCACGCGGACCCCGTCGAGCTCGCCCCCGCGGCGGAGGATCTCCGCGAACCGGGACAGCTCGTGCGCGGTCGAGACGAGGTTGGACGACGGCACGATGCCGGTGAGGAACTGCGGCGAGTTCGACATCGGGACGATCTGCTGCATGGTGCCGCCCACCACCTTCCGGAAGGCGGCCTCGACGGCGGGCGGTGCGGGCTTGCCCGTCGCATAGCTGAGGCCGACGGCGGGCAGGTCCTCGGGGGCGACGCCGAAGTTGGTCCAGCGGAAGCCCAGCGGGTCGAGGATCTCGGTGGCGGCGATCTCGCGGATCGTTCGCCCCGTGGCGGCCAGCACCAGCTCGCGGACCAGCGGGCCCCAGGTCAGCGCGTGGTAGAAGTGCAGCCGGCCGGGGGAGTAGACGGGCTTGATACCGGCGAGCATCGCCCGCGTGTACTCGCTGTCCTCGGACCGCTTGAGGTCGGGCTTGGGACCGGTGTTGATCGGGATGCCCGCGCTGTGGGTCAGCACGTGCCGCACCGTGATCCGGTCCTTGCCGTCGCTGGTGAACTCCGGCATGTAGTCGGCGACGCGGGCCTCGAGGTCGAGGTCGCCGCGCTCGATCAGCCGGTGCAGCACGGTGACCGCCACGCCCTTCGCCGTGGAGTACGTGCAGAACGGGGTGTCGACGGTGACGCGCACGGGCTCGGCGGCGTCGTCGCGGTTCGACGGGAGGCCGGGGCCGTTTCCGCGCGCGTGCCCGATCGCCCGGTTCAGCACCGTGCGACCGCGGTGCCGCACGCACACCTGGATCGCCGGCTGCATGCCCGCGGCGTACCAGGACCGCGCCGCGAGCCAGATGCGCTCCATCGCGCGCGGGTCCACGTCGGTATGGTCCTCGTCGCCGACGTCGGTGATCGCGTCCAGGTCGCGAGGGACGCGGATGCGCCCCTCCTCGGGTGCGGGGGCCTCCGGCACGGTGTCGCTGCTCACGGGACGAGCCTACGGATAGATTGGCGCGGTGACCCGCCCCAGCACCGCCCTCAAGCTCGCCTACGCCGGACTCGCCGTCGCCGACACCGCGCTGTCGGCCTCGCGGTGGCCCGCGCATCACCACGCGCGGCGGTTCACCAAGCCGCTCCTGCTGCCGACGCTCGCCGCGTCCTTCGCGACCGATCCGCGGGCGCGGCGCTCGCCGCTGCGCCGCAGCACCCTGGCCGGACAGGCCGCGGGATGGGCGGGCGACGTGGCGCTCCTCGGCGACGAGCCGAAGCACTTCGCCCTGGGCGCGAGCGCCTTCGCTACCGGTCACGCGGCTTACATCGGCGGACTGCTGGCCCAGCGCGACCCCGACGCCTCGCTCGCGAAGCCCGCCGCCGTCGCCGCCGCGTGGGCCGTGGGGGCCCCGCGCACGCTCCTCGCCGCGTACCGCACCGCGCCCGCGCTCGCCCCCGTGCTCGCCGGCTACTCGGCGATGCTCAGCGGGACCGCCGCCGCGGCGACCGTCCTCGGCCCGCAGATCCCCGCCGACGCGCGGCGCGCGACCCTCGCGGGCGCCGGCCTGTTCCTGCTCAGCGACTCGATCCTCGGCCTGCGCAAGTTCGTCCTCACCGACCCGCCCGCGTGGCTCGAGGGCGCCGTCATGGCGACCTACACCGGCGCCCAGTTCCTCCTCGCGGAGGGGGCGGCCCGGGCCGGAGCTTGACCCTCACACCGTGTCAGCGGCCAGAGTGGAGACCGTGACCGACACCCCGGACCTCATGCCCATCGGCAGGTTCTCCTCCCTGAGCCGGATCAGCGTGCGGATGCTGCGCCACTACGACACCCACGGTGTCCTGGTGCCCGCGGACGTCGACGCGACGAGCGGCTACCGGCGCTACGCGGCCGCGCAACTCGCCGATGCCGCCGCGATCCGCAGGCTGCGCGACGTGGGATTCGGCGTGTCCGCCATCGGGGCCCTGCTGGCCGTTCGCGGCACCGCGGCGTTCGACGAGGCGCTGCGCGCGCAGCGCCTCGACCTCGCCGCGGCGGCCGAGGACGCCGCGGCGCGGCTCCGCCTCATCGACACTCTGATCCGGGAGCCCACCATGACCGACACCGTTTCCCTCACCACCCTGCCCGCGCGCACGCTCGTGCACCTGCGCGGCACCGTTCCCGACTACGCCGGGGAGGGGCTGCTCTGGGAGCGATTCCTCCCCGCGCTCCGGGCCCAGGACATCGTCCCGATCGGTCCTGGCGGGTGCATCGAGCACGACGACGAATTCCGCGAGTCCGACGTCGACGAGTCCGTGTTCCTCGAGGTGCCCGCGGTACGGTCGCCGCGGCGCCGCTCGACGTCATCGACGCCCCGTCGACCCGCGCGGTCGAGGCCGTGGTCGACGGGCCCTACGCCGAGGCGATCCCGCGGGCGCACGAGGTGATCGGCGCGTACGTCGCCGAGCACGGTCTGACGCTCGCGCGGACCGTCGACGACCCGGCGACGCACCACTTCAACGTCTATCTCAACGACCCCAGCGCTGTGCCGGAGGACGAGCTGCGGACCCGCGTCGTGGTGCCGGTCCGGTAGGTCAGTGCGCGGC
Organism: Tsukamurella tyrosinosolvens; assembly: GCF_900104775.1. Lineage (NCBI taxonomy): Bacteria > Bacillati > Actinomycetota > Actinomycetes > Mycobacteriales > Tsukamurellaceae > Tsukamurella > Tsukamurella tyrosinosolvens. The sequence continues at coordinate 2,487,856 of NZ_FNSA01000003.1, read as the reverse complement.
GGGGGCGCCGCGGAGCCTGCCGATCACGTGCACGATCGCGACGACCACGGCGCCCACCGCCAGCCCGAACAGGGCCGAGCCGAGGGTGTTGGCGAGCCACCCGACCACCGAGCCGATGGCCGGGATCAGGTCGTGCGCCCAGGTCTCGAAGTGGTGCACCACGGAGTAGGGCCAGTGCCAGCCCAGGTCGTCGAGGCCCACCAGCAGGATGTGCCCGCCGACCCAGCACATGGCGACGATGCCGACGTTCGCCAGCACGCTCAGCACCACCGGCATGGCCTTGACCATCGCGGTGCCGACCTTGCGGCTGAACTCCGACGGGCGCTGCGCCAGGGCGAGGCCCACGTCGTCCATCTTGACGATCGCCGCTACCACCCCGTACACCAGCGCGGTGATGAGGATCGCGACGACGACGAGGATCAGCGCCCGGGACCAGATCGACTCGCTCGCGACCTCGTTCATCGCGATCACCATGATCTCCGCGGACAGGATGAAGTCGGTCCGGATGGCGCCGGCGACCACGGTGTCCTCGTCCACCTCGCCCGTCGACGAAGAGGGCTCGGCGGGCTCGGCGTGCCCGCTGATCTTCTCCCAGATCTTCTCCGCGCCCTCGTAGCAGAGGTACGTGCCGCCGAGCATGAGGATCGGCGTCAGCGCCCACGGCGCGAGCCAGCTGAGCAGCAGGATCGCGGGGAGGATGAAGATCAGCTTGTTGCGCAGCGAGCCCTTCGCGATGCGCGCGACGATGCTCAGCTCGCGCTCGGGCTTGATGCCCTGCACGTAGCGTGGGGTAACGGCCGTGTCGTCGACGACGACGCCCGCGGCCTTGACGCTCGCCCGCCCCGCGGCGGCGGCGACGTCGTCGACCGACGCGGCGGCGAGCCGCGCGAGCGCGGCGATGTCGTCGAGCAGGGCAGCGAGTCCTCCGGCCATGGCGACAGCGTAATCGGCGCGCGCGGCCCGCGTTTGCCGGACTGCCGTCGCGGCCCGTCGGCGTGGGGGAGGATAATGGGGGAACCGTTACATGGAGACTGACAGAGCAGTTCGTACAGAGTCGACCGACCAAGACATTCGGGAGAAGCAAACACACATGAGTGCGCAGCAGCAGACCATCATCTACACGCTGACCGACGAGGCCCCACTACTGGCCACCGCGTCGTTCCTGCCGATCATCCGCGCCTTCGCCGGGCCCGCCGGCATCGACGTGCAGACGAGCGACATCTCGGTCGCGGCGCGCATTCTGGCGACCTTCCCCGAGCGCCTCACCGACGAGCAGAAGGTGCCGGACAACCTCGCGGCCCTGGGCGAGCTGACCCTCGATCCGTCGGCGAACATCATCAAGCTCCCGAACATCAGCGCTTCGGTGCCGCAGCTGCTGGCCGCGATCGCCGAGCTGCAGTCCAAGGGCTACGACATCCCCGACCTGCCCTCGGAGCCCAAGACCGACGAGGAGCGCGACATCGCGACGCGCTACTCCACCATCCTCGGCAGCGCGGTGAACCCGGTGCTGCGCCAGGGCAACTCGGACCGTCGTGCCCCGCGCGCCGTCAAGGAGTACGCGCGCAAGAACCCGCACAGCATGGGCGAGTGGTCGATGGCCTCGCGCAGCCACGTCGCGCACATGAAGCACGGCGACTTCTACCACGGCGAGAAGTCCACGACGCTCGACCGCGAGCGCGACCTGCGCATGGAGCTCGTCACCACCGACGGCCGGACCCACGTGCTCAAGGACAGCGTCAAGCTCGGCGCCGGCGATGTCATGGACTCGATGTTCATGAGCAAGAAGGCCCTGCTCGAGTTCTACGAGGAGCAGATGCAGGACGCCTACGAGACCGGCGTCATGTTCTCGCTGCACGTCAAGGCCACCATGATGAAGGTCTCGCACCCCATCGTGTTCGGCCACGCCGTGAAGGTCTTCTACAAGGACGCCTTCGCCAAGCATCAGGAGCTCTTCGACGAGCTGGGCGTCAACGTCAACAACGGCCTCGGCGACCTGTACGACAAGATCGCCACGCTGCCCGCCAGCAAGCACGAGGAGATCGTCAAGGACCTGCACGCCTGCCACGAGCACCGCCCGGAGCTGGCGATGGTCGACTCGGCGCGCGGCATCTCCAACTTCCACTCGCCGTCCGACGTCATCGTCGACGCCTCGATGCCCGCCATGATCCGCGCCGGCGGCAAGATGTACGGCGCCGACGGCCGCACCAAGGACACCAAGGCAGTGATGCCCGAGTCCACCTTCGCGCGCATCTACCAGGAGATCATCAACTTCTGTAAGACCAACGGCGCCTTCGATCCCCGCACCATGGGCACCGTCCCCAACGTCGGCCTCATGGCGCAGAAGGCGGAGGAGTACGGCAGCCACGACAAGACCTTCGAGGTCCCGGCCGCCGGCACCGCCAACATCGTCGACAACACCACGGGCGAGGTGATCCTGTCCCAGGAGGTCGAGGAGGGCGACATCTGGCGCATGTGCACCGTGAAGGACGCCCCGATCCGGGACTGGATCAAGCTGGCCGTCAACCGCGCCCGCAATTCCGGTACGCCGGTGCTGTTCTGGCTGGACCCGTACCGCCCGCACGAGAACGAGCTCATCAAGGCGGTCAAGGCCGAGCTCAAGAACTACGACACCGAGGGCCTCGACATCCAGATCATGTCGCAGGTGCGCGCCATGCGCTACACCCTCGAGCGCGCGATGCGCGGCCTCGACACCATCGCCGCGACGGGCAACATCCTGCGCGACTACCTCACCGACCTGTTCCCGATCCTCGAGCTCGGCACCTCGGCGAAGATGCTGTCGATCGTGCCGCTCATGGCGGGCGGCGGCATGTACGAGACGGGCGCCGGCGGCTCGGCGCCGAAGCACGTCAAGCAGCTCACCGAGGAGAACCACCTCCGCTGGGACTCGCTGGGCGAGTTCCTCGCGCTCGCGGTGAGCTTCGAGGACATGGGCATCAAGAACGAGAACGGCGCCGCGAAGATCCTGGCGACCACGTTGGACGCCGCGACCGGCAAGCTGCTCGAGAACAACAAGGCCCCGTCGCGCAGCACCGGGGAGCTGGACAACCGTGGCAGCCAGTTCTACCTCGCCCTGTACTGGGCGCAGGAGCTGGCCGCGCAGACCGAGAACCCGGAGCTGGCGGCGAAGTTCGCGCCGCTGGCGAAGGCGCTCACCGAGCACGAGGCCACCATCGTGGAGGAGCTGCGCGCGGTCCAGGGCGAGCCCGCCGACATCGGCGGCTACTACTACCCGGACCCGGAGAAGATGGCCACGGTCATGCGGCCCAGCGCGACCTTCAACGCGGACCTGGCGTCGCTCGACGACTGATCGATCCCGCGGGAACGGGCATCGCCGACTCGGGTCGGCGGTGCCCGTTCCGCTATTGCGGGACGGGTGCGGCCAGCGCGACGACCATGTCGGCGACGGTGTCGAGGTCCGCGGCGGAGCGCGCCGGGTCGGGGTGCGCCACGTGCTGCAGGATCAGGCCGTCGACGGCGCCGAGGATGACCCGGGCGAGCCGGTCCAGCGGCACGGCGCTGGTCTCGTGGGCGCGGTCGGCCGCCTCGGCGCACCACTCCCGCACGGCCTCGGTGTAGCGCTCGTACTGGATCCGCGCGAGGTCCTCGAGGCCCGGGGTGCGCAGGGCGTGGGTCACCAGCTCGTACTGCAGCACCTGGAGCTCGCGCTCGTCGGTGACCAGCGCCGACCAGAAGTTCCGCATGCCGTTGCGGATGGCGTGCGCGAGGCCGGCGTCGGTCTCGGCCGTGCGCCGGAGCACGTCGGAGATGTCGTCGACCACACGCTCGATGACGGCCTGCAGCAACTGCTGCTTGCTCGGGAAGACGTGCTGCAACGTGCCCAGCGGGATCCCGGCCTCGGCGGCGACCGCGCGCAGGCTCGTCTTGGCGACCCCGTCGCGGATCAGGACCGCGCGCGCTGCCGCGACGATCTGCGGGCCGCGCACCGCGGACTCGACGTAGGGCATCCGGCCTCCGGTTCCAAAGGGTGGGTGTCCAGCAAAGCACACCGGATTCCGGTCGAGGCCTCGACACAGGGGTGTGACTCGGCTTACAGTACGTGACCAAGTCATACAACTGACTGAGATGAGGGAGCGGGACATGACGGATGTGGACGTGATCGTGGTGGGCGCCGGTCTGGCGGGCCTCTCGGCAGCGCGGTGCCTGACGGCCGAGGGGCGGACGGTGCGGGTGCTCGAGGCGCGGGATCGCGTCGCCGGCCGCAACCACGGTGGTCTCCTCAGCAACGGGACGCCCGTGGAGCTGGGCGGGCAGTGGATCGGCCCCGACCAGACCGCCGCGCTCGATCTCGTGGCCGAGCTCGGGCTGGAGACCTTCCCCTCCTACGACGACGGTGACGCGATCACCTTCGTGGACGGGCGCGCCGTCCGGTACGCCGACGAGAGCTTCGGTCTCGACGAGGTGTCGCTCGCGGAGGTCGGGCGGCTGTGGGTGGCCATCGAGACCCTCGCCGCGGGCGTCGACCCGGCCGCGCCGTGGGACGCCGACGGTGCCGCCGATCTCGACCGACACAACGTCGACACCTGGGTGGGCGCGAACACCCAGAACGCGATGGCGCGCAGCTTCTTCCGGATCATCGTGCCGGCCGTCTTCTCCGCCGAGACGGCCGAGCTCTCGTTCCTGCACTTCCTGGCCTACATCCGTTCGGGGACCAGTCTGGCGATGCTGCTCACCACCGGGAAGGGTGCGCAGGACTCCCGGGTGGTCGGGGGGACGCACCTGATCTCGGAGCGGATGGCGGAGCAGCTGGGGGAGTCGGTCGTCCTCGGCGCCGTGGTCCGCACGATCACGCAGGACGACGGGGGCGTCACCGTCGCCTACGAGAACGCCGACGGCACGCCCGGCGGCGCGCTCACCGCCGACGAGGTGGTCGTCGCGATTCCGCCGACCCTCGCCGGCCGTATCCGCTACCTGCCGGCGCTGCCCTCTTCCCGCGACGGACTGACTCAGCAGATCCCCGCCGGCTCGGTGATCAAGGTGCAGGTCGGCTACGACCGCCCCTTCTGGCGCGAGGAGGGGCTCAGCGGCTTCGTCATCAGCCTCGACGACGCTTTCAATGTGGTCCTCGACAACTCCCCGCAGGACGCGAGCTGCGGCGTCCTCGTCGGCTTCCTCGAGGGGGCGCACGCTCGGGCCGCGGAACGACTCACTCCGGCCGAGCGGCGCGATCTGGTCCTCGGCGCCCTGGTGAAGTACTTCGGCCCGCAGGCGGCGACACCCTTCGACTACGTCGAGATGGACTGGTGCGCCGAGGAGTTCAGCCGCGGCTGCTACGGCGGCCGGCTCGGCTGCGGCGTGTGGACCCAGTACGGTCACGCCCTCGCCGCGCCTGTCGGTCGGATCCACTGGGCGGGCGCGGAGACCGCGAGCCGCTGGAACGGCTACATGGACGGCGCTATCCGCTCCGGCCGGCGCGCCGCCGAGGAGATCCTCGCCCAGCGGGCCCGGTGACTCAGAGGAAGCGGGACTGCTGACCGTCGACGAAGGACATGAGGCGCTGGTACCCGGAGCCGGTGACCCGGACGAGCAGGTCGAGCGCGACGGCATCGGGTCCGATGAGGATGCGGCCGTGGTTCTTCTTGACCCCGTGCAGAATGGTCCGGGCCGCCGAGGCGGCGCTGGTGCGCGCGAGGTGCTTGTTGAAGAAGTCGGCGAAGGCGGCCTGATCCTGCCCCTCGGCGACGGTGGCGTTGTTGCAGATGTCGGTCTTGATGCCGCCCGGGTGCACGCAGCTCACGCCCACGTTGTGCCCGCTCGAGAGCATCTCGATCCGCAACGCCTCGGTGAAGCCGCGGACCGCGAACTTCGCGGCGTTGTAGGCGCTCTGCCCGCCGACGCCGAAGAGGCCGAAGATCGAGCTGGTGTTGGCGATGTGCCCGTCGCCCGAGGCGATGAGGTGCGGCAGGAACGCCTTGGAGCTGTTCACCACGCCCCAGAAGTCGACGTCCATCAGGCGGTCGTAGTCCTTGAAGGAGGTCTTCTCGACACTCGCGTGGTGCGCGATCCCGGCGTTGTTGAACACGAGGTTGACCACGCCGTAGTGCTCGGCGACCTCGTCCGCGTACGCGAGGATCTGCTCGCGCTCGCCGACGTTGACGACCTTGGTGTGCACCTCGGCGCCCAGGGCGCGGGCGTCCGCCGCGGTCGCCTCGAGGCCCGCGGCGTCGTAGTCGCACAGTGAGAGCTTCGCGCCCTGCCGGGCGAGCTCCAGAGCCAGCTCGCGGCCCATTCCGGACGCGACGCCCGTGACGACGGCGACCTTGCCGTGGAAGTCCTTCATTCGATCTACTCCTGGTTCTCCATGATCCGCGCCAGGAAGGCGGCGGCGTCGTCGGCGGCCGCGTACACGGTGCCGAAGTGGTCGGTGGGGTACAGCTTGAGCGTGACGGGTTGGCGGTGCAGCGCGAGCGCTGCGGCGAGCGAGAGCCCGGAGGCGACCGGCACGTCGATGTCGGTCAGGCCGTGGCCGAGGAAGATCGGCCGGTCGTACCCCTGCGTCGGCGTGCCCATGTGCGCGTGCAGCGCGTCGTAGACGCCGGGAACTGTGCGCAACGGGGCGGTCACCCACGTGCTGATCTTCGCGCCGCGCACCGCCTCGCGGGTGTCGTACAGGCTCAGCCGCTCGGACAGGTCCACGATCCGCCGGCCCTCGTCGCTGAGCAGCCCGTCGATCCCGAGGTCGGGGCGCGCGTCGCGGATGCCGGCGAGGATGTACGCCGCGTAGACGTTGGTCAGCGGCGGCAGCACGATCGGCGGGAACGAGGGCCGCAGGAACTGCGCGACCCGCTCGATGTTCGCGGGGGTGCCGGTCGCGACGGTCCCGCGCAGGTCGAGGCCGTACTCAGCGCCGAACTCGGCGGCGTAGCGGGCACCGTTCATGGCGGCCCCGGCGCCCTGGGACTGCCCGACGAGGGCCCACCGTCGGGCCAGGGGGAGCCCCAGCCGCCCGGCGGCCTGGACCGAGTCGATGAGGTTGTGCGCCTCGACCTTCCCGTTCAGGTAGCTCATCAGGCCCGGGGTGCCCATGCCGGCGTAGTCGGTGGCGACAACGGCGTAGCCGTGCCGCAGCCAGTGCCCCAGGTAGAACTGCTGCCGCTCGGACTGGGGCTGGGCCGAGGGGGTCGCGTCGTCGCACAGCCCGACGGTGCCGTGCGCCCACGCGATCACCGGCCACCCGCCCTCGGGGGCGTCGCCGGCGGGCAGGAACAGCGCGGCCGTGCTCACGGCGGCCCCGTGCTGGTTGGTGGTGGAGTAGAGGAAGCGGTACGCCTCAGCGGCCTCGTCGAGGCTCAGCTCCGCGGCCAGCGGCACCCGGTCGATCGGGCTGCCGGGCGGCATCGCGGGGCCCGCGTGCTCACGCGCGTCGAGGCCGGACCAGTTCGGCGGCCCGATGGGCGTGACGGGGTCGGGGGTCGCGAGGCCCCGGAGCAGGCCGCCGACGCGGCTCGTCACCGCGCGGGGCAGGGCGGACGGCGTGATCGGCACCACTGCAACCTAACAGTCGCGGGGCGCCTCCGCCGCCGGCCGGCGCGGGATCGCGAGCGAGCATGCCGCGGCGACGGCGCAGACGACGAGGCACAGCAGGATCGTTGCGGTGTATGCGCCGGTCGACGGCGTTTCGACCGGCCCCGCCGGGGTCGCGGTGACGACGGTGGCGCCCGTGAGCACCATCGCGACGACTGCGGTCGCCATCGACGTGCCGACCGAGCGCATGAGCGCGTTGACGCCGTTGGCCTCGCCGGTCTGCTCGACCGGCACGACGGCCATGATCAGCGCGGGCATCGCCGAATAGGCGATGCCGAGCCCGGCTCCGACGAGCGCGCTCGACGCCAGGATCCAGGCCCAGTGCACGGTCCACGGCCCGGCGATCGCCAGGAGCAGCACCAGGTAGCCGCCGGCGATGACGACGGCGCCGACGGCGAGCGAGATCCGTGCGCCCCGGCGGTCGGTGATCCACGAGCTGACGCGGGAGAAGGCGAACATCACCAGCCCGCTCGGCATCAGGACGAGGCTGGCCGCGACCATGCCGAGCCCCAGCCCGGCGGGGCTCTGCTCCGGCGCCATGAGCAGCTGGATCGGCATCATCTGCATCGCGTAGAAGGCGAAACCGGTGGCGATCGACGCCGCGTTGGTGAGCAGGATCGGCCGGTGCAGGAGCGTCCGCACGTCGATGAGCGCGTTCGGGGTGCGCAGCTCGTACCGCCACCACGCGGCGCCCGTCACGACGAAGGCCGCGAAGAGCCCCAGCGTCAGCGGGTCGGTCCAGCCCCATTCGGCGGCCTTCGACAGGGGGAGCAGGACGAAGGTCAGGACCGCCGTGAGGCCGACGGTGCCGATGGCGTCGAAGCTGCCGCCGGGGTCGGCCGGGCCCTCCGGCACGGACCGCAGGATCGCCGCGCCGCACACCACCGCGGCGAGCGCGCACGCCCAGAACAGGGCGTGCCAGCTGACGTGCCGCGCGATCGACGCGGCGAAGGGCAGGCCCAGGGCACCTCCGACGCCGAGCGAGGCGCTCATGGTGCCCACTGCGGAGCCGAGCCGCACCGCGGGGACGATGTCGCGCAGGATGCTGATGCCGACGGCGATCGCGCCGATGCCGAGGCCCTGCAGGCCCCGTCCGATGAGGAACGGGAGGAAGGCCGTCGCGAGCGCGCACACGGTGGATCCCAGCGCGACCGCGGCCATGGTGCCGAGCAGCACCCGGCGCTTACCGAACATGTCGCCCAGTCGCCCGGCGATGGGAGTGCCGACCGCGCCGACGAGCAGCGTGATCGTAAGGGTCCACGACGCATTGGTCGGGGTCGTGCCCAGCATCCCCGGGAGCTGGGGGATGAGCGGCACGATGATCGTCTGCATGAGGGCGACGACGATGCCCGCGGCGCACAGCACCGCGACGGCAGCACGGGGATAGGGCTCGGACAGGGTGATGCCTTCGTGATCGGCGGCGGGCAGGTAGCAATCCTAACAATGAGGCGCGCGGTACCGGCGTGTCGATCGGTCACCGGCGTGCAGTGCTCGGTGTGATCAGTCGCGCCGCTCCAGGTCGGCGTGGCCCGCGAATCTGGCCGCGGGTTCGGCGAGCGCGCCGCGCAGGTGGAGGAAGAGCTCACGGGCGGGTGCACCGGGCCAATCATCGGGCAGCGCAGCAGTGGGCAGGCCGGGGTCCCGGTAGGGCAGGTCGCGCCACGCCGTGACCAGGTGGAGGTGATCGGCGAAGGCCTCCGCGTCCGGCCCCGGTTCCGTGTCCCACCGGACACGGACGGGGGTGAACTCGGCGAGGAACGTGCGGTACTCGTCGGCGAGGGCGTCGAGGTCCCACCAGCCGCCGGCCTCTGCGCGGAGCCGGTCCGAGGCCGGGGGATGCAGGTCGAACCATTCCACATAGCCGTCGAGATCGAGCTGGCTCAGGCGCGCTCGGGCCTCCGCGCCGATCCCCGACGGGGCGATGTACACGCTGGCGCCGACGACGCCGAAGCCCATCTCTCCCAGGGTCTTCTTCAACAGCACGCGGCGCGCGCGCTGGGACTCGGGCACGGAGAAGACGGCGAGGGCCCACGGCGCGGCGGGGTCGTACGGGTGATCGCCGAAGATCCGGCTGTCGCCGGCCTCGAAGGCCGCGGCGCGGCGCCCCGCGAGGCGGTAGTGGCCCGGCGTCGCGGCGTCGAGGAGGCCCCGGGACTTCATCCGGGAGACGCTGGAGCGCACGGACTGCTCGTCCGGCCCGGCGGTGCCGATCAGGGCGATGATCTGGGAGATGGGGAGCGGCTCCGCGCCGCGGCCGTAGAGCCCGAACAGCGACACGATGAGGTCGCGCACCAGCGGCTGCGGTCGCACTGCCTCCGTCATCGCCCCTCCTCGGTGCCGCGCGGCGCGGGCGCGGGCTCCCCGCGAGGTTACCCCCGTGCGCCCGATCCGATCTCGGCGATGCCCGCGATCTCGATCAGCGCTTCGGGCTGCCACAGCTCGCTGATGCCGATCCCGGCCATGGCGGGGTAGTGGTCGCCCGCGAGCTCGCGCCAGATGCGGCCGATCTCCCTGCCGTTGCGCTGGTAGTCCTGCACGTCGGTGAGGTAGATGGTCACCGACACCAGGTCGTCGGGCGTGCCACCCGCCTCGGCCACGGTCGCGAGCACGTTCGAGAAGGCGCGGCGGAACTGCTCGACGATGCCTCCGGGCACGATCGCGCCGTCGGCGTCCATGGCGGTCTGTCCGCCGAGGTGGAGCGTGTTCCCGACGCGCGTGCCGTGCGCGAAGCCGCGGGGGACGGCGAGCTGCGGGGGATTGACGGTGACCTTGGCGGGCATGGGGTTCCTTTCGTGCAGAGGCGGATCGGTGGAGAAGTGGGGTCTGGTCCCGGTGTGTGATCCGTGCTACATTCAGCCTATCTGACGGCCGTCAGAAACGCTATATACGACTTCCGGAGGCGCTCGAATGAGGCTCGCAACCCATCGGCTCGGCGACGGGACGGTCGCCACGGTGGACGTCGGAGACGGCGCGCGGTGCACCGACGCCGCGAGTGTCGACGAGCTCCTGCGCCGGGAGGACTGGCGCGCCGCGGCCCGCCGCGCCGCGGACGAGGGCGCACCGCTCCCGTCCTCAGCACGCCCGCTCGCGCCGATCCTCGCCCCGGGCAAGGTGCTGTGCTGCGGACTGAACTTTCGCGCGCACATCGAGGAGATGGGGCGGGGCGTGCCCGCCGTGCCCACCTTCTTCGCGAAGTGGGCCGATACGCTCGTCGGCCCCGACGCCGACGTCGCCCTCTCCGCAGGTGACACCGAGAAGCTCGACTGGGAGGCCGAACTCGCCGTCGTCGTCGGCGCGGACCTGCGCCGCGCCTCCGTCGCCGAATGCGCCGCGGCGATCGCCGGCTACACCGTGAGCAACGACGTCTCCCTCCGCGACCGACAGTGGGCCACCACGCAGTGGCTCTCCGGGAAGTCGTGGGACGCCACGACGCCCATCGGTCCGGTCGTCGTCACCGCCGACGCCTTCGACCCCGTCGAGCACACCGTGACCTGCCGCGTCGACGGCGAGTCCGTGCAGCACGCGCCGCTCGACGACCTGCTCTTCCCACCTGCCGAACTGCTGCACCACGCCTCGCGATTCACCCGCCTGCGCCCTGGCGATCTGGTGCTCACCGGTACCCCGGCCGGCGTGGGCGCGGGCCGCGATCCCCAGCGCTTCCTCACCGACGGGCAGGTCCTGGAGACGGAGATCTCGGGGATCGGGCTCCTGCGCAACACCATCCGCATCTCGTCCTGACCGCACCCACCACCAGAAAGGCGAAGCCCATGACCGAACAGATCGTCGATCCCGCGCTCCTGCCCACCGGCGACGTCCCCGTCGTCACCCGCCACGGCGCCGAGAGCACCGACACCGCCCAGTCCGGCGACTGCATCCGCGTCTCCGGCGTCAGCGTCCAGCACACGCCTGCCACGAAGATCTGGTACGGCCAGGTGCGCAACAAGCCCGGCTACCGGTCGTTGCCGCACCACCACGGCGAGGCCGAGACCGGCGGCTACGTCCTTTCGGGCCACGGCCGGATCTACTACGGCGAGGGTTACGCCCAGTACACCGACATGACCGAGGGGGACTGGGTCTTCGTGCCGCCCTACATGCCCCACGTCGAGGCGAACATGTCCGTCACCGACGACCTCGTCTGGCTGACCTGCCGCACGCCGGAGAACATCGTCGTCAACCTCGACGATGTCGACGACGCCGCGCTCGAGGGGTACCGCCGCGCATGACCACCGTCGACGAGTTCACCAGCAACGTGGCCGATTCCGCACGCTTCCTCGACGCGGTGCGCCTCACCGAGGCCGACGACGCCCCCGCGGGGCACCGCGCGTTCACGGCCACTACCCAGTACGTCCCGTGGCCCAAGGCCTACGGCGGCGACCTCGTGGCGCAGGCGGTGGCCGCGGCGTGCGCCACGGTCGAGGGCAAGACCGTGCACTCGGCCCACAGCTACTTCCTCCGCCCGGCCGAGATCGGCGGCGACGTCCGCTACGAGGTCGAGATCCTCCGCGACGGGCGGGGATACGCCACCCGGCACGTACGCGGCCTGCAGGGCGGCAAGGTGATCTACACCTGCTACGCCTCCTTCGCCGCCGGAGCAGACGGGACCGAGGTGCCCGGTCCGCCGCTCGTCGGCGAGGTCACGACGACCGCTCTCGTGGGCGTTCCCGACCCGGAGAGCCTCCCGAGTTCGGCCGAGGCCCTCGCGGGCCGCGAGGGGGCCGACACCGACTACTGGTCGCACGGCCGCAGTTTCGAGATGCGGCATGTGCCCGACCCGATCTACCTCCCCGGCGACCGGGACCGCGTCCCGCGCCAGGCGGTGTGGATCAAGGCCTTCTCGGATCTTCCCGAGGAGCAGACGGTGCACGACATCGCGTTGGCCTACTGCTGCGACTACACGATCCTCGAGCCCTCGCTGCGGGCGCTGGGCGCGTCCTGGTCGGACGAGGGTCTGCGCACCGCCAGCCTCGACCACGCGATGTGGTTCCACCGCCCCGCGCGCCTGGACGACTGGGTGCTCTACTCGCAGGAGTCGGTCAACGTCGGCTCCTCCCGCGGCCTCAACACGGGCCGCTTCCACGACCGCAAGGGCACCCACCTGGCCACCGTGTGCCAGGAGGGGCTGCTCGCGCAGTGACGGAAGGCCGACGATGACCCTGTCGCCCAGCGCCCACGAGGACACCTTCGCCCGCGACCACCTGCCGCCGCCGGAGCAGTGGCCGACGCTCGAGTTCACGCTGCCCGAACTGCAGTACCCCGACCGGCTCAACGCCGCCGTGGCCCTCATCGACGAGGGCGCGCAGCGATTCGGGGCGCGGCCCGCGATCCGCACCCCCGAGGGCCTCGTCTGGACGTACGAGGATCTCCGCGCCGTGTCCGACCGGGTCGCGCAGGTCCTCATCGACGAGCTCGGCGTGCGGCCAGGCAACCGGGTCCTGCTCCGCGAGGGCAACACCCCGTGGCTCGTGGCCGCCTGGCTCGGCGCCCTCAAGGCCGGCGCCGTGCTCGTCACCACCATGCCGATGCTCCGCCCCACGGAGCTCGTGGACCTCCTGGAGCGGACCACCCCCGCCGTCTGCCTCAGCGGGGCGGCCGCAGCACCCGACCTCCGCGAGGCGCTGCAGCGCAGCGGATCCGGCGCCGCGCTGGTCCTCATCGGCGGCGACGACCCCGATCGGCTCGAGGCGCGCGCCGCGCGGCACGACGGTGCCTTCACGCCCGTGGCGACGGCCGCCGACGACGTCGCGCTGCTGTGCCCGACCTCGGGCAGCACCGGCCGGCCGAAGATCACCATGCACTTCCACCGCGACGTCCTGGCGAACGCCGACACCTTCGCGCGACACGTGCTCCGGCCGGCGCCGGACGACGTCTTCGCGGGATCGCCGCCGCTCGCCTTCACGTTCGGTCTCGGCGGGCTGGTCGTCTTCCCCCTGCGCTTCGGGGCGAGCAGCGTCCTCACCGAACGGGCCACACCGGTGCGGCTCGCGGAGGTGGTCGCCGAACACGGCGTGACGGTCCTGTTCACCGCCCCTACCGCGTACCGCGCGATCATCCGCAGCGGCGGCGCGGGCCTACTCCGCGGCGTCCGCGTCGGCGTCTCCGCCGGCGAACACCTGTCGGACGAGACCTTCGAC